>JBCCOH010000001.1:0-124264 GCA_039111275.1 Cyanobacteria bacterium P01_D01_bin.1
CTAAGCTCACTGGCACTAAGTGGTCTAACACCTAGTCGAATCTCCGTTTGAGCACCTATGAACTTCTGGAAGCTCTCGTCGGGAGACTGTCCCATAAGTATCGCTCTGTAAGTATCGCTCTGTAAGTATTTGAGTGCTCAAGTTTATCTAAGTGCTCAAGTTTTTAGATTTTCGAGCGCAGTATCTACATTGGGCTGTAGCGACAAAAACTGTTCTAATCGCACTAGCTTGACAGTTTGAGTTACCCGAGGATTACTGACAACTTGAACGCTACCACTCTCGCCTTTAGCCTTCTTGACTAGCCGAACAAGCGCGCCCAAACCTGAGCTATCAACAAAGTCAATTGTCGAGAGATCCAAAATGATATGAGCCGGACCATCCTCAATATATTTGTTGAGAACCTTGAGAAAAGTAGGCTCCGAAAAAGCGTCTAAAAGTCCAGTAAGGCGGAAGATTTGACATTTCCCTCTAACTTCGCGGGTGCCTCTTAGACTCACTGTTAGGGTAAGCGACTCAGCGATGGGATCCTCCTAGTTATGCCTAGCATCGAACGACAATATGACGATTAAGTATAGGGCAAGATCTTATCGACCGCAAGACGGTTTTTGAGTGGTTTTCTAGGATTGCTGAGACTGTTCACGCATGACTCGAACAAAGTTCGCGAACAGGTAGTCAGCGTCGTGAGGACCGGGACTAGCTTCGGGGTGATACTGCACTGAGAAGACTGGTAGCTGCTTGTGACGAATACCGGCAACGGTTTGATCATTGAGATTGAGATGGGTAATTTCTACCTGTTCTTTATCGATAGAACCTGCATCGAGCGCAAAGCCGTGATTTTGACTAGTAATTTCTATTTGCTCGCTCAGTCCACAGGGCTGGTTCAGGCCGCGATGACCAAATTTAAGTTTGAACGTCTGCGCACCCAGAGACAGTCCCAAAATTTGATGACCCATGCAGATACCAAAGGTAGGAATTTGACTGGTGAGTAGTGCCTGAGTGACCTCGGGCGCACCCGTGACAGCAGCCGGATCCCCAGGCCCGTTAGAGAGGAAGATACCGTCAGGCTGATAGCTTAGAATGTCTTCGGCAGACGTATCGGCCGGAACAACAATCACTTTGCAGCCATAGCTAGCCAGTCGCTTGAGAATGTTTCGCTTGACACCAAAGTCAAGCGCCACTACGGTCAAAGGCTTTTGTTCAATAGCTGCTGCTTCATCCGAAGCGGTGAAAGCCCAATCTTCTCCAGTGATTTCTTCCCACTCGTAAGCTTTATCTGTTGTGACTTCTTTGACCAGGTTGAGTCCTTCCATGGGAGGAAGGGCTTCTAGCTGTCTGAGCAACTCATCTGGATCTAGCACCTCACTTGAGATAATGCCGTTCATCGCACCGACACTGCGCAGCTTGCGGGTCAGCGCTCTGGTGTCGATACCGTGAATTCCGGTGATGTCATGGGTTTTGAGGTAGTCGCTTAGAGAATCAGTAGAGCGCCAGCTACTGGGGCGATCGCACACGTTCTTGGCGATCGCTCCTCTGATATAGGGTCGAACCGATTCTTCATCCTCAGGGTTAACACCCGTGTTTCCTAGTTCAGGGTAGGTGAACGTCACTATCTGTCCGCAGTAGCTAGGATCAGTCATGACCTCTTGGTAGCCCGTCATCCCCGTATTAAACACCACCTCTCCCATCGTGGTTCCAGCCGCACCAAAAGACCATCCTCTATAGACAGAACCATCTTCTAACACGAGTAAAGCAGGCTGGGAAGCAGGGTTAAACATAGTAGCCGTTAGGAGATCCGTACAAGACGTAAAAAAGGATAGGCTGGGTCGGGGCAATGTAAGAGCAGGTGTCTTTCAAATCTCTAATGGCCCGCTTTCTCTTCTCTCGTTGCTTCATATTATTGCCTAGTTTTGTCGGATTAGTTTGCTGCGCTTGTCAGCCTATATCGACAATCGCACAAACTGTCTTGTCTCAAGATTCTATAGAATCAGACGCTGTAGAATCAGGCGCTGGAGTCTCTTCTAGAAAAGCTAGCCATGCTGACACCTCAGGAAAGCTAGAACAGTCTGTTCATAGAAGCGACACTACGCCTATCAGCTCACCCACCACAGAGAGTAAAGCTGACTCAGTTCAGACATCGCTGCTCGCCTACCAAACTGCGCTTGAACTAGCCTCTAGCGCCCGCACGCTCAGTCAATCAGCCATTTCCCCAGATGATTGGAGCTTAGTCGCTAGCCGCTGGAGTCGCGCGGCTGATCAGCTCAAACTAGTCTCCACCGACAGTGAGCACTATCAGCAGGCTCAGCAGAAGATGGCAGACTACACACAAAATGCTGTGCAAACTAGGGATAGAATTCAGCGCCTACAGACGGAGACGTATGTGCCTTTGCCTGCTTCACCTGCCGTCTCAGTCCCCCTCTCGCCCCCTGTCTCCTCTATACCAACCACCTCAAACGGCTACGCAGCTAGCCAGAACCGGGTGCGCGTCCCAATTGTTCGACGGCTTCATGGCACGCCAGTAGTCAAAGTGACTTTCAATGGGACCAAACAGTACGAGATGATCCTGGATACCGGTGCTAGTCGAACGCTAATAACTCGTCAGATGGCAAATGACCTGGAAGTAGAAATCACTAGCCAAATGTTGGCAGCAACAGCGAGTGCTGCCGAAGTCACTTTTGATATTGGTCAGATACGCACCATTACTATGGGGTCACTGACTTTGAGCAATGTATCAGTCGGTGTAGGCGATGCGGTTAGCGTGGGCCTACTTGGTAATGATTTCTTCTCGGGTCACGATGTGATCATTCGCTCCAGGGAAGGCATGGTCGAACTTGTCAAATCATAGGACAAAAGACTACCAGGACCATCATTATCAAAAGGCGCGATGACGATACCCGCTAGAGATTTTTGGGTCTACTTTGAAAACTGGAATTGCTCTTCGTGCAGCAGCTTGTGTAGCAGCTTGTGTAGTTGCCCTAAGATACTTACCAACGTTTGGACGCAGACCGAGTGAACGGGGCGCTTCAGCAATCTTGGTCGCGATTGATTTGTCCACGTTAAATACTGGAATCGCTCCTTGCGTAGGGGCTTCGATACGCTTAGCAGGATGAGTCTGAAGGCTAAGCGAACGAGGAATTTCAGCTATTTGAGCGGCAATTGACTGAGCAAGGCCGAGCTCATCTTCTGTGCTTTCGCCTGGCAGTTCACTAGAGAGTTCGCCAGAGAGTTCGCCAGAGAGTTCGCCAGAGAGGCTATCCACGTCAGTCGGCTCTGCGCTGATTGGTTCTAGGCTATGAATGAGTGCCGCTGTAGACGCCTCTTGCCCAAGTGTCGACATAACGCTCTGAATGGAAGATGCCAGCGAACCAGTGGACGTATCCATTGCAGCATCTGCAATGGGTAGATAGATAGTTGACTCTGACCAGCTCCCCAGCGACTGTAGATCTTCTAAGAAATGATGTGGGCCGTTTGGAAGCGGAATAGTTTCTAGCTGTTGAGCTAGTCCCGCGCTTTGAGTCGCGTCTGAGACAAGATTTTCTATTTGAGCATCAGTTAGTGTTGCTTCTAGCTTGGTGCCTGCCTGTAGATCTGCTTGAGAGAGGTCCGGGCTCTCAGAAGTGGTGCTCTCAGAAGTGGTGCTCTCAGAAATAGCAGCAGCTCGAAACTTTTCGACTAAAAGAGAAGAATCACGAGCAGGTATTGACCGAGTCAAGCTCTCTAGCGTCGGACGAGAAGGAGACGGACGAGAAAGAGACAATAGAGCAGCCATCGAATTCATCGGTGTCTGCTCTACTTCTTCTAACGGCAAGTTAGCGAGAGCTTCTGTTGGAACTGTTGAAACTAGATTGAATGAACCTGTCTCTGTAAGGTTACTAGTTTCGCCAGTTGCCTCGGACAGTTGAGTTTCTAAATGAGCTGCATCGAGATTTGGAAGTGTGGCCGCGAAGTTCTCAGAGGAATCGTCAGGAAAATCTTCGAAAGAGCCTGGTTGCATAGTCATGAGGATTGCAGTCCCCAGTGGAACATCCTCTGCGGTTGCTAAATCTCTAATGTCCGCGATCGCTGCTGTGGATGTAGCAGGTGTGGTCTCCACGATGTCTGTTTGCGATACAGGCGGCTGTGGGAGTAGTGAAGGCAGATTGTCCGTAGCGCTGGCCCTTTCAATAGAGCCGCTAGCGAGATTTGGTGTCACAAGGTCTGAGGCTACTAGTGAGGGCGCAACCGGCGTTAGATCAGAAACCGGTGTAGCCGCTGGAAAAGTAGGAAGGTAGACCTGAGCGCCGCTGTAGGGAGCGCGATTAGTAATCAGAGCTGGACTGTTGCTGTTGAGATAGGCTCTAGCTTCTGCAACAGGGTCAGGGCGAGAAGCCGTATATGTCTCGATCAACTCATCTGCTAAGGGAACAGTTGCTGCGGTTACCTTTCTGTCTGCTGCGCTAGGAGCTGCCACATTAGGGAGAGGGACGGCTCCCGAAGTTTCTAGATTGACCGTGCCAGACTGTTCGAAAGGTTTGGGTTCGAAGATTGGAGCTGCTGATTGCTGAGAGGCTTGATCTACGAAAGCTTGAGCATCATCTGAAAGGGCTAACGGTAGCGCAAAGTCGTTGTTGAGGTTAGTCAATGAAGCTGTTTCATCTGAGTTGGGGATTTCAAAGCTCCATTGGTTGGTAGGCGCCTTGCTCTGAGCACAGCCAGTGATTGCTGTGAGCAGAACCGCTGAGGCAGTAACTTTGCGCATGATTTCTCTGGTAACCCTCCGTATTGCCTTTCTAACCGTGTTTTGTCGCCTGCGCTGTGTGATCATAACCTAACCAAGATTGCTCACTATGAAAGTTTGAGCGCACAGTGGTTAGGTTCCCACACTTAGGCAGGGACACCCTCGGCTTTACATGGCCATCACAGATAAAAGTAGCACTTTACGTGTTTCTTAGTGGCGTGTTTGGGTATTAATACGGTCTCTTCAAACAATCTTTAAAGGCTGTTTTGTTACATCCAAAACCGACCTATCACTGTACTGGGTACTTGGCTTGCCACTGTACATAACTCATCGCTGTGCTTGGCTTATCGCCACTCTTAGGTCGTGTACTCAGCGTTGATCTTTACGTAGTCGTAGCTAAGATCGCAGCCCCAAGCCTTTGCCGTCCCAGGACCATCGCCTACGCTAACCGTAATGGCAACTGGGTGGGACAGGGCTTCTAGCGCATTGTTTTGGCGCTCGAAGGATGCCTGAGTTTTAGCAGCCACCAAATCATTACCGCTCTGAATGCTGCCAAGCAAAATTTTAGACATAGCTTGCGTACTGTTTTCAGCGCACTGTTTGAGGTAGTCGCTAGCGGCGGTACGGTCAAAAGCCTGAGGCGTACCGTCGGTCATCAAAGCGAAATTTCCAAGGGTAATGCTAAGTTCGGCCTGATCAAAAGGAGTGCCAGCTCGGCCAGCAGCACCTGCAATGCGGCCCCAGTTTGGGTCGCGGCCAAAGACAGCAGATTTGACTAGGGAAGAGCCTGCAACGGTGCGGGCAATCTGGCTGGCGGCGCGATCGCTCATCGCTCCAGTCACGACGACCTCAATCAGACAGGTGGCCCCTTCGCCATCGCGGGCGATAGACTTGGCTAGATGAATGCAGACTTCTGTGAGCATCGCTTCTAGTTTGTCTGCTTCTGGTCCCGGTGCGGTGATAGCGGGCGTCCGCGATTCTCCGTTGGCTAGCGCTAGCAGGCAGTCGTTCGTACTGGTATCGCCATCGACAGTGATCTGATTGAAGCTTTTTGCAGTGGCACGGCGTACCATGTCCTGCCATAGCTGCGGCGAAACGGCAGCATCGCAGGTAACGAACGCCAGCATGGTGGCCATATTGGGATGAATCATCCCAGATCCTTTGGCTGTGCCGCCAATTCGAACCGGGCGATCGCCAATCTGAGTTTCTAGTGCGATCGATTTGGCAATCAAGTCGGTGGTGACGATCGCTCTAGCCGCGTGATCGCCCCCTTCATGCGTCAGCGCGTCAACTAGCTTAGGGATGCCCGCTTGTAGCTTATCTATTTTGATCCGCTGACCAATGACCCCCGTAGAGGCGATCAAGACGCTGTTTTCGGGCAGATTGAGCGCTTTAGTGAGTGCACTGGCACTGGCGATCGCGTCCTGTTTTCCCTGTTCGCCTGTGCAGGCATTTGCCTGACCCGCGTTGCACAAGATCGCCCTAGCAGACGGTTTGGCCTCGAGCAGTTCTTGACAGTAGTCAATACAGGCAGCGCGAACTTGGCTGGTGGTGAATACACCTGCGGCGATCGCATCACAGTCAGAAACGATTAAAGTGAGATCAAGCGACCCGGACGGCTTCAATCCGGCAGCGATACCTGCGGCCCGAAATCCTTTGGGAGCGGTAACGCCGCCTGTGATTAGCTGCCAGTCTGCCATAGTCATTCTCTCTAGATATAGAAGTGCGCATATAAGTTGAGGATTATACCAAGCAAGCTGGAATTCGACTCGAAAGCCTTATCGTTTTCCATTGGGCGCAGGCGCTGGCTGTGGCTGATAGCGGGTGGTGTTGCCATGGGAATTGCGCCTGTGAATGCCTGGCCGTTGGCCTGGATAGCGATGGTGCCGCTGTGGGCACTGGCTTACAGCGCGCCTACTTCGCCGCTAGGTGTCGGCTTTTGGGTGGGAGGGGCGCTCTGGGGGATTGCCTATCATGGGACGGCGCTGTCGTGGATTACCGGGCTACATCCTCTAATGTGGATGGGCATACCGTGGCTAGGCAGCATTGCGATCGCCCTATTCTCATGGCTATTCATCACGTTATGGGGAGCTGGAATTGGGCTGAGCTGGCTGGGTCTGATGCGGGTAGTGACTCGGCGGTTTCCGGTGACTGGCTTCAGACGAGTACTGCTAGGGACAGCGCTATGGTGCGCTATTGAGCTAGTTTGGAGTAGCGGCCCACTGTACTGGACGTCTTTGAGCTACACGCAGAGTCCTGGAAATCTATGGGTATTACAGCTAGGTCATCTGTCGGGCCCAATCACAGTAACTGCAGCCATTGTGGCAGTCAGTGGCCTAGTGGCAGAAGGGTTCTGGAAACAGGCGATCGCGCTATTTCTTTTACTGCACCTCATCGGCGGCGGTCTATATGCGCGGCCGATAGCTGATAGCCCACAGAATCAGCTATCGGTCGGCCTGATTCAGGGCAATATTCCCACTCAAGAGAAACTGACCAACGCAGGCACTCAAGCGTCACGTCAAGTCTACCTGGCAGGCTACAACCAGTTGGTAAAAGAGGGAGCTGATCTGGTAATCACACCAGAAGGAGCGGTTCCTCAGGTATGGAACTCTTTTCTTCAAGATAGTAATCTGCTGCTAAGAGCAGTGGTGGATAGAGGCGTACCACTAGTCTTGGGAACGTTCGTCCATAGAGATATTGCAGATAGACAGACCCCGCTGACACAGAGTCTGTTAACGCTAACGCCAGCAGGAGAAGTCGGCGGGCGCTACAACAAAATCAAGCTAGTTCCCCTAGGCGAATACCTCCCGTTCGAGAAAGTGCTAGGCGCCGTGATCGGTCGGCTCTCCCCATTCGGAGAAAGCATGGTACCAGGTAGATACGATCAGGTGCTAGAAACGCCGTTTGGTCCGATGACAGCAGGCATCTGCTACGAATCCGCGTTTGCGACTCTGTTCCAGAAGCAGGTTCATCGAGGCGGACAGGCGATCTTTACCGCATCGAATAATGACCCTTATCCCCTTAGGCAGATGCGGCAGCAGCATGCGCAAGATGTCATGCGAGCCGTCGAAAACGACCGTTGGATGGTACGGGTAACCAATACTGGAATTTCTGGAGTAGTTGATCCGAAGGGGCGATCGCACTGGCTTTCCGAACCAGATACGCGAGTCGCGCATCTATCCACTGTATATAGGAGAAAAACTCGCAGCGCTTACGTCCGCTGGGGCGATTGGCTAACGCCGCTACTGCTGGTAACAGCTATCCTTTCGACCTGGACTAGAGGTCGTTAGCTAGATCCTGTAAAGCAGCTATCTCTATCTTTGCGGCAGGGAGCGCTTCAGCTAGCCAATACCCCTGACCCAGCTGGTAGTTTAGAGAGGTCAGCAGGCTCAGTTGCTGTGAGGTCTCTATCCCACTAGCGACTACCGTCATGTTCGCGCTTCGCCCAAAATCACTGATAGTTTTGACAATATCCACATCGTTTGTATGGAGCAGGCTTTGAACAAGCGCTGAATCGATCTTCAGCATGTCTACTTTTAGCTGGTGTAGGCGGCTAAAAGAAGAATGGCCTTTGCCAAATCCATCTACACAGATTCCAAATCCCAGCGCTTTTAGTGCCTTGAGAGTAGCGGTGATGGCCGTTTCTTGACTAAGCAGCAACGATTCGTCAATTTCTAGCTGAAAGGTCGAAGCGGACAGCTGGTGTTTCTTTAGAGCGGTTTGCCACTGAGCGAGGAATTGAGGTGATCGTAGCTGAGTGGCAGAGATATTCAGGTGCAGCTTGAAAGAAGAGTTCCATTTTGCCATCTGCTCACAAACCTGGTCTATCAAGATCGGCGAGAGCTGACGAATAACATCAATATGCTCTGCGATGTGAATGAACTCCCTCGCACAGACCCAACCTCTTTGAGGATGCTGCCAGCGCAGGAGTCCTTCTAGTCCAGCTAGTCGGGCTTTCTGTAGCTCAAAAATAGGCTGATAGTGTAGCTGAAACTGTCCACCGATCAGTGCCTGACGCAGATCATTTTCTAAGATCAGGCGAGCTTGGCTTCGGTCTTCAACGCTCGAATCGAACACTACGAACTGCTGAACGCTTTGATTAGGCTCGTCCTGGATAATGATAGGCGAATTGCTTTTATTGACCTGCTGCTCTAGCTGAAGACTTATCTGTAGCTGACTTTTTTCTTTGGCCTGACGCTTGGCTTGGTACATTGCGGTATCGGCATCTTTAAGCGCTGCTTCTGCCTGCTGATATCCCAACTGGCTAAAAGTGACACCGACGCTAGCCCCAATCGATATCTGTCTGCCTTCAATCGCAAATGGCTGAGCAATCTGAGACTGGATTCGCCTGGTCGCCGCGATTACCTGACTTCTATCGGTGATGTTGTCGAGCAGAATGGCAAACTCATCTCCGCCTAAGCGGGCTACTAGATCGCTTTTGCGCAGCAGCAGCTTGATGCGACTAGCGACCTGCGTGAGCAGATGATCGCCGATCTCATGGCCTAGCGTGTCGTTCACAGGCTTGAAGTTATCGAGATCTATAAATAAGACAGCATACTGATGGTTGCGATCACGCTGAGTCAGCTGAATGGACTGCTCTAAGCGTTTTAGGAAGTAGCTACGATTGGGCAGGCCGGTAAGCGAATCATGTAGAGCGCTATGGCGAGAAGCCGCTTCTCGTTTGAGTAGAGTAGACTGCACCTTTAGCAAACGGTGTAGAGAAGCGCTAAGGCTATTGGTTCGTTCTTTTATTCGCTGTTCTAGACTATCGTTGACGTGCTGAAGCTGCTGACTTTGCAAGCCCAGCTCCAGCTGGGCCATCACCTGGTGGCTGAGCACTTGAAGCGCATCAATCTGATGCGAGGTCATCTGTCTAGGCTGATAGTCGATTACACAGAGTGCACCCAATGCATATCCATCGGGTGTGACTAGTGGATGCCCTGCATAAAACCGTATGTAGGGTGGGCCTGTCACAAAAGGATTGCTGCGAAACTGTGGGTGCTGACTTGCATCCTCGACGATTAGGGTGTCAGGCTGCTGGATCGTTTTTGAGCAAAATGCTACGTTCCGAGGCGTTTCACTAATATCGATACCAACCTTGGCTTTGAACCACTGTCGGTTGGTATCGATTAGGGTAATCAGGGCTGCTGGTGTCTGACAAATATAGGCAGCTAGACGAACAATATCGTTGTACGTCTTGTCAGGAAGCGTATCTAGCACGCAGTAATCCCGAAGTTTTGAAAGACGTAGCGTTTCTTTAGCTGACCAGGGAACTGCTGACATGCGTTGGTTGTCTGGTGGGTGCTGTCTATATAAAGACTGTTGTAGATGCCTTTAGATGCGGATGGGTCGATGACGATCGTTCAAAGAGAGCACACCATATCATAGGATAGAGAAGGCTCGGCATGTGTCTGTATTCCAGACAACAAAATTAGTGAGCATCAGCCAAATTCCAGCTATATCATGGTTTTCCGACTGTTCCCCAGCCTGAACTTTTTTGGTCGTACCAGTCTAGAATCCTGTTCCAAGCCCACCATCGATCGGGGTCTTTGTACCGCTGTTGACAGGCAGATGAGCTGATGAAACCGACATGGCCACCCTGCTGACTCATTATCAGGTCTATAGCTAAGTTTTCTGCACAGGTAGACTCGATATCTGGCACCAGAGTTGGATCAAACAGTGGATCGTCTGCGGCATAGAGGATGAATGTCGGCTTGGTAAGCGCTGGTAGCAGGTAAAGGCCACTGGTCGCTAGATAATAATCAGCAACTGACTCGAAGCCGAGGCGAGGAATGACCATTTCTTTGTCAAAGGTCCAGATGCTGCTGACGCGTTCAACCGCAGCTGAATCGAAGGCCTCCGGGTGGTCTTGCTGGAGCTGTTTGAGAAGCTGTTTGAGTTTGCGGGTGATGGCTTTTTCGAGATACTTGCCGACGGGTGCTTTGGCAAGGTAGGTGAGCGATCGCAGCGACTCTAGGGCCGGACAAATCACCGCCCCACCCATAATCTCCTCACTATCTATCTCTATATCCGCCCCCCACTCCGACAGTGTCTGCGCCGCCTTTATGCCCCAAAGTGCTAGCAGTCCACCCAGCGAAAATCCCGTGAACCAAAACGGAGCAGGTGCACCTATTGCCTTCGCCGCCGCGGCGATCCGCACAAAATCTTCGCCTTCATAGAGCCCATCCGAAGTTAGGGTTGGTGAAAGCTTTGCCGTCTTGCCGTGCGCTCGCCAGTCAAAAATAACCACCGCGTAGCCTCGCTCGTAGGCTTTACGTGCCATCAGTCGCAGGAACCACTGATCTTCTAGGTCGCCTGTGATGCCATAGGTCCCGACAATAGTGCCAACTGGGTTGGGCGGAATTGCGACCAATCCGAAAATAGGAACCGCCTGGGCACCTACGAAGACTTTCTCTTGGTAGACAGGTTCAGCTGCGGTGGTCGTTTTCTCCCACTGATTGCTAGCTCGCAACCCAGCGTAGAGAGTCATGAGTAAACCGTTGCTTAGCGGCCACGGCGCCCGGTAGGGAGTTGGCTGTGACGAGATAGAAGAACGTTCCACTTAGCGGGCGACAACAGCAACCTGTTTGGCACTGGCTTCCTGTGGAATAGCTTCTTCTATGCCAGCTTCTTCTGTGCCGGCTTCTTCGGCGCTGCGCTTGTCTATGTTTGCTTCCCACTTGCGAGGCTCGCTGGCACGGCGAATGGTACGCCAGATCTGAGTTGCTGCCTTAGTTCCGTCGGCAACTGCGATTGCCACCTGGTTCATGCCCTTTTTCAGATCGCCCACTGCAAAGATACGTTCGTGAGTGGTCTGTGACATATCATTCGTAATCAGGTTCTCACCGTCCCAGGTCAGGCCCTCAATTCCTTTGAGGTATTGGTTGTGATAGATAGAGCCCATGCTAATTAAGCCAGTGGTCGCTTCGACAGTCGTGCCGTCAGCAAGCGTAACACCGCTCATTTTGTGCTTTTCACCCTCAAAGCGAGCAATTGGAGATTCGTAGAGAGGATAGCCGTGGTCAGCTAGCTTAGCCTTCATCGCCTCGCTAACCGGAAACTTTCCATCAGTTAGCACAGAGATATACGGCGTAAACCAATTTAGAACAAAAGCCGCATTGATCTGCGCCTCTTTGCCAGCAATCAGCACCGCTTTCTGGTCCCACATATCAAAACCATCGCAGATCATGCAGACATGAAGGGTGTAGCCTGCATAGTCGTAGACATTCTGCATATCTTCTAATTTTGGCAGCACGTCCATCACGCCAGAAGCGGCAATCACGTACTTGCTGCGCAGTCTGTAAGACTTGCCATTCTTTTTGCCCACAGTGACATCGATTGCAAAGGTTTCGCCTTCGTCAGTCACATCGTCTACAAAAGCTCTGAGGTGATCAGCACCCCAGCCAATCGCCTGCTGTGTACCATGACTTAGAATCTTAGCCCCCGGCAGGTCAGGATCTACGCCTAGATAGTTACGAGTCTCCTGCATCCAGACGGATCGGCCTCTGCCTTTTTCGATCACCAGGCACTTAAGGCCATAGCGAGCTAGGTAGATAGCAGCCGACAGTCCTCCCATGCCGCCGCCGACAACAACAGCGTCGTATAGAGTGTCTAGTTTGGTTTCGATGTTGGTGCTGTTGAGTCTCATGGTAGGTTGGCTGTTGATAAGGATGTAAAAAGAAAGATTAGAGTAGACGGCAGGGGCAGGAATATAAACCTAGCCCCCTGCGCGACAAGTTTGTTTTTAGCCGACGAATTCTTTAACCGCTTCGACAACACCAGGAGCCTCTTGACCTTTCAGGTACGCAAGCATGGTGTCTGCATCGGAGACCTCAAAAGGGTCGGTAGGGCAGTTGTCACCCATATCGGCTTCTGCGAAGACTTTCTCGACGGTCATGTCGTCGATCAGCATGGAATAGCGCCAAGAGCGCATGCCGAAGCCGATGTTGGATTTGTCGACCAGCATACCCATCTTGCGAGTAAATTCGCCGTTGCCATCCGGGAGCAGCTTAACCTTGCTAGCACCCTGCTGCTTGCCCCACTGGAACATGACAAAGGCATCGTTAACAGAGATACAGTAAATCTCGTCTACGCCTTGAGCTTTGAACTCATCATAGAGCTCTTCGTAGCGAGGCAGATGGTTGGACGAGCAAGTAGGTGTAAATGCACCAGGTAGAGAGAAGACGACGATCTTCTTTCCAGCAAAGATATCTTCAGTGGTGGTGTCTTGCCAGCGGTAGGGGTTGGGACCTTCTACAGATTCATCGCGAACGCGAGTCTTGAAGATAACCTTGGGGACCTTATGATCGAGACCCATAAAAGTAAGCTCCTGATTGTTAATAAATTAAGTACGAGTTAGCTATGTATTGAACACGCTCAACTTATCTAAGAATAGTTCTTATTTAGAAATATATCAACTAAAGGAATCAGATTCTTTTAGGAATTTAGACAACGTAGATGTAATTCTAAGAAGCAAGTGCTACATTTGTATTACGAGACGCGCGGTCTGGACTCAATTTCAGGCTGTTTACGCAACTGAGAAGAATAGAGGACTAGGTGAATAGAGGGCTAGGTTCATGTCACAACAGACAGACGAAATCGTGCAGACACTGAAGTCAAAGCGTTTGCGGGTGACGCCACAGCGGTTTGCTGTGTACGCTAATCTGCTGGGCCGACAGGACCATCCCACAGCTGAGCAGCTTCTAAAGGATTTGAATCAGGATGGGCCCAAGTCTTCTCAGGCGACTATCTACAGTTCGCTTCAGGCGCTGCGAGAGGTCGGGCTTATTCGCAGTGTGCTGCTAGAAGAAGGGGTGTGTCGCTACGATGCCAATGTAGGCTTGCATCATCACTTCCACTGCAAGCGCTGTGGTGCGATTGAGGATATTCCGTGGGAGCAGTTTCAGCAGGTGGGCGCTGCTCAGCTACGAGACGGGCTGACAATGGATAGCTACGAGGTGACAGTGCATGGGGTGTGTGATCGCTGTCAATAATTAGCGCCATTTTGACTGCTGGTCGCTTTAGGATCATTGACCAGCTCGACTCACTAGTCAGCTCAACTGCTTGTCGCGGTACATATTTTGGTCTGCCTGACGCAGCAAACTTGATAGCGTCGAACCATCCTCTGGGTAGTAGGCAGCACCAACACTAGCGCTGAGCGTGAGCTGATGTCCGGCTAGGCTCACCGTTTGATTGAGCATGTCGACTAAGCGCGATCGCACCTCTAGAGCTACACCAGCGTCCGCCGCATACAGCACTGCGACAAACTCATCGCCACCCAAGCGCACTACCATATCGCCTTTACGAACGCTTCTAGTGAGACAGCGAGCGACATGTTGAAGCACAGCATCCCCCACGTCGTGGCCATAGCTATCGTTGATTAGCTTGAAGCGATTGAGATCGATATATAGCAGCGCGATTGAAACGTAGTGAACGCGATCACACGCCAATAGTTCTTCAGCCTTTAGCTCTAGCTGACGACGGTTAGATAGCCCAGTCAAGTTATCGACGTAGGCGAGTTTTTCTAGCTGTGCCTGCTGCTGCTTTTCTAGGGTCACATCGCGGATAATAATCACCCAGCCACCTTGCCTGCCGTCAGCGGTAAGGATTGATCGGACCTTTACTTGCCGGTAGACAGCTTGTGGCTGAGCGTTTAGCGAATTAGCTGACGGAGCATTTAGCGAATTAACTGGCTGAGCACTTAGCGAATCAACTGACGGAGCGCTCGGCGAATCAACCGACGGACGAGAAAACTTCAGAACTTCCGTTAGTTCAATGGCTTTGTTGTCAATCTTTTCAAACAACCTCCGGTAGTCAGGGAACACGTGGTCGAATGGCTGTCCGATCGCACTGATCGAACTACGAGTTCTTTGACTTTCTATTAAAGCACTTGGATTCAAGTCGACAATACGCCGTCGTCTATCTAACAAAATCAGGGCATCAGTTGTGTTTAAAAACGCGGTCTTGTATGAAATCGGCGCAACCTCTAGAAACTTCGTATGAAACAAACCGAACTGAATAAACAGCGTCGTTACTGCGAATCCAATCGGCGTTGGGTCTAGGCCGTATAGCGTTATGTCGGCGATGAGATACACGATGTTGACAAAGAATGTGAAGAGAATCGCGCTTACTAGCATCAGTGTTTGCTGTCGGCGTAGTCGCGATCCAGTAAAAGCTGCGCTTAGCAATACTCCAATTCCAGAGAGTATCAGCACATAGGTATGCGGGATCATGACACTGTTGAACCACCAGCCATGAGAGATTATCAGCTTGGGAAAAGGCTGACTTTGAAACCGGACGCTTTCCCAAATCCAGCCGTGCCAATGGTCAGTAGAGGCTAGCAGTACAGATAACAAGGGAATAACGCTGAACGCTTTTAATACAGATCGACTTAGCCAACCGTCATGCTCGGTATGACGCAGGGTAAATAGAAACCAAAATACGGGAAGCGCAGGAATGCCCAGATACTGAGCCCGGCCAAAGGTGACTTGCTGTAGCTCAGTAGACGAAAGCTGCTCGAAAACCGCGAAAAAGCACCAGATAGAAATGCTGGCCGAAAATAGCGCAAATTCCCGCGAACCATTCACTTCACGACGCTGCCACGCGTAGAGCGAGATACTGCCAGACAGACAGGTTGCGATCGCCGGCAAGATAGCGACTAAAAGGTAGGCAGGAAGCATAGCAGTCTATCAACCAACGTCAAATGAACAGTACATTGAGCCCTTTGAACGCTCTCTGAAGCCTGAACAACTCGAAAGACTCGTCATTAAATATGACACGTCATCTCTTATCTAGATTGAGATTCGGACTAGACGCGGCCAAACCATATGGGTTTTGTATGCTGCTCAATAGTTCGTAGAAAGGTTGCCAGTCATCTGCTTCGGTGATGGGTTCCCATACAGCTTCTATTCTTGGGCGGTGCAAAACTATTTGGGGGTTTGTTTCGCGTAGACATTGTTGCACGTCGCTCATACTATTCCCGCTGAGCTGACGAAGAGTGCGCTGATAAAGACTGCGCCACTGTTGAAGCTGTTCGGTGGCTTTCGGATCAGAATTTTTTAAGGTGACTTGGAGGATGTGAGCCGCGTCGCTCTGCCAGGTAACGTCGAACTGTTGGGTAAGCGTGAGGAAGAAGCCGTGATAGCTGACGCGAGTGGTTTCGAGCAGGTCGAGGGTTTGAGCGATTAGGCTTTGTTTTTCGGCTTTGTCTATTGTGTGGCCAAGCGTGAGAGAGAATCCGAGCTTTTCGAGCAGGCGATCACCATAAACCTCAGCATATTTTGGTTGATATTCTGACAGTCCCATCCTCAATCCATCTGCATCGACAATGCCATCCAAAGCCACTGCTAGCTTTTCCAAATTCCAGTAACACGCACCTGGCTGATTGCCGTAGCGGTAGAGTCCCGAGTAATCAAAATAGGCAGCAGTGAATTTGGGGTCGTATTCCTCCATGAAAGCAAACGGCCCGTAGTCGAAGCTTTCGCCTGTAATCGACATATTGTCCGTGTTTAAAACAGCGTGACAGAACCCAGCCGTCATCCACTGCGCAACCAGCGTAGCTAAACGTTTGGCCAGTTCTGCAAACCACTGCGCATAGCGCTCCTGCTCTGCTTCGACTGTGAGCAGATGCGGGTAGTAGATCTCGATTACATGATCTAGCAGCCGTTTTGCCAGGTCGGGTCGCTTGATATAGTTCAGCCGCTCAAAGGTGCCAAAGCGAATATGCGAGTGACTAAAGCGCACCATCACTGATGAGCGAGTAGGCGAAGGTTCGTCGCCGCGCTGAAGGGCTTCGCCCGTCTCGATTAGGCTCAGCGTACGAGAAGTATTGACCCCGAGGGCATGCAGTGCTTCGGAGGCGAGAATTTCGCGGATACCGCCTTTGAGCGTCAGGCGACCGTCACCACCGCGAGAGTAGGGAGTTGGACCGGAGCCCTTTGTGCCAAAATCGTAAAGCTTGCCGTCTGTGCCGCGAACCTGTCCGTGCAGAAAGCCGCGTCCGTCACCTAGGAAGGGATTGTAGCTGCGAAACTGATAGCCGTGATAGCGCAGGGCTAGAAAAGGGCTGTAGTGATCGGTTTGTTTGGGCTTGAACTCGCCGAAGGCTTCGGTGAAGTCGCGATCGCTCACCTGCTCAACAAACAGTCCTATCTTTGGCAGCAGCGCATCATTCCGAAAACGCAAAATATGCTTTGGAAAGTTAGCAGGCGTAACCTCATCGTAATAATCCTCGCCAAGATTAGCAAAAGCTGACTCATAGGGAAGCGTCAGTAGAGGATTAGCAGGCTTTACAATAGGACTCATGAGGCAGGTACGATGTGCGGACTTTGCAGGGGTTAGTTCTGAAGAATATAGAATCGATGGAATCGTTGCGTTTAGGAGGCAAGGCTGTGATTTATGACATTGTGCTCAGCAGGGAGGACAACAAGTACGTTGCCCGTTCTAAAGAATGGCCCGAAGTCTCAGTTGTTGAAACTAGTCGAGAGGCAGCTGTTGACCAGATAAAGTCTCGACTTCTCGATTATCTGACCAGCGAGGTTGAAGTCATTCAAATTGACATTCCGCTAGCAGCCCAGTCGAAAAATCCTGTGCTTGATAAGTTTGGATGGTTCAAGAACGATCCTACCTTCGATGATCTTCAATCTGAAATTGCATCTTATCGGCAAGAGCTTGACCAAGAAATGGGCGATCTCGGCGATCTCACAGAGTGACAGCTCAGTCTATTGACTTATGTACATCTTGGACAGCGATCATCTGAGCCTGTACCAGCGGGGGTATGAACCTCTCGGTCAACGTCTACTTGGAATTCCACCTGACCAGATTGCCATAACTGTGGTCAGTGCAGAGGAGCTAATTCGAGGTCGCCTAGCACAGCTTCGGAAAGCTACTACATCGCAGGAAAGAGTTTATTCCTATTATTGGTTCACGAAAACACTTGAATTCCTGAGCAATTTCACAGTCCTAAGCTACGACGCTCAGGCAGAAGCGCAATTTCAATCTTTGCTTGTTCAAAAAATTAGGATAGGCACTCAAGATCTAAAAATTGCAGCCATTACGCTTGGTCAGCCAGCAACTTTAATCACCCGCAATCGGCAAGATTTTGAGCGCATCCCCGGCCTAAAGTTTGAAGACTGGTCGATTCTTTCATCAGGAAACGAAAGATAAAGGAGATTAGCCCTCTCGATAGAGTAGCCTGGATGAATTAATCGACTGCGGTGATTCGCTTCAGGTTCAGTACGTCCGAGAGCTTGCGAATATGAGCAAATGTTTGATTGAGATGAGCGTGATCGCGGATGTCGATACCGAGATCGATTTCGGCAATCTGGTCGGGGTAGGTTTTGACACCTGCTTTGTGAACGTTGATTTTTAGATCCGATAGGCGAGTGAGAATATCTTTGAGGACACCGACGCGGTCAATGACTTCAATGCGAAGCTGAACTGGGTAGGTATCGGGTTGCCCAGCGGTACTCTCAGCGTTGTTCCAGCGTAAGGGAATCAAACGCTCACCCGGAATTTTTTTGACGTTTGGACAGTCTTGTCTGTGGACGGCGATGCCTCTCCCGCCTGTGGAGACGACGCCCAATATGGACTCGCCAGGAATTGGGTGGCAGCAGCCTGCAATGTAGTGCAGCAAGCCTTCTAGGCCAGCAATCGGTGCATGATCTAGCGCGGTCCGTCGATTGGGGGGTGCTTTTACGGCGGGAATCTCGTCCTCTAGCGAGGCGGGTTCTTCGGGTGCGGTAGGCTGCGCTTCTTTGATGGCTTCTTGGAGCCGATTGACAACCGCGTTTAGGGTCACTTCGCCGTGGCCTAGGCCCGCTAGTAGGTCATTGACTGAAGTATAGTTGCAGCGTTCGGCGACGGCCTGAGCTGGGGCAGTTTTGAGCATGGCGTCGAGACCACTTTTGCCCATGACTTTTTCGAGCATTTCATGGCCGCGATCACGATTCTCTTCCCAATGAAACTTCTTGTACCACTGGCGAATCCGGTTCTTTGCACCCGTACTCACCACGAAATTCATCCAGTCCAAGCTAGGATGGCTGTTCTTCTGGGTAATAATCTCGACGATATCGCCATTGTGCAGCTCGGTATTAAGCGGCACAATTCGACCGCTGACCTTGGCCCCAGCGCAGTGATTGCCCACCTCAGTATGAATTCGATAGGCAAAATCGACTGGCGTAGCGCCTCGGCTAAGTGGCACGACATCACCATTGGGCGTAAAGGCATAGACTTCTTCATCGAACAAGTTGTTCTTAACATCTGACAGATATTCCTGAGCATCTTTGAGCTCGTTCTGCCAGTCGAGCAGCTGCCGTAGCCAGGTAAATTTTTCTTCGTCTTGACCGACGGCAGTGTGGCTGTTGCCAGATTCCTTATATTTCCAGTGCGCAGCGATACCGTACTCAGCAATGTGGTGCATCTCCACCGTGCGAATCTGCACTTCGATTGGGCGCCCGTGGGGGCCGATCACGACCGTGTGCAGCGATTGGTATCGGTTTGGCTTTGGTAGGCCGATGTAGTCTTTGAATCTGCCAGGAATTGGGCGATATAGGTCGTGGGCGACGGCTAAGGCGCGATAGCACTCATCTTTGGTATTGACAATCAAACGGACAGCCGCAATATCGTAGATTTCTTGAAACTCTTTGCGCTGGTTCTGCATCTTTTTATAGATGCTGTAGAGGTGCTTGGGCCGAGAGCTGACGTCTTTGCACTTTATTCCCAGCTTGCCGATTCCTTCTTTTAGAACATCGCTCACCTGCTGCAAGCGCTCTTCTCTATCGGTGCGCTTATCGACAATTAGCTGAGTTAGTTCTTTGTAAGCCTCTGGCTCTAGGTATTTGAAGCAGAGATCTTCTAGCTCCCACTTGAATCGGCCAATTCCCAAGCGATTGGCCAGCGGTGCAAATATCTCTAGCGTTTCGCGCGCAATTCTGGTTTGCTTGTCTGGGCGCAGATGCTGCAACGTGCGCATATTGTGCAGGCGATCGGCTAGCTTGACGACAATAACGCGGATATCTTTGGCCATTGCCAAGAACATCCGGCGAAAGTTTTCTGCCTGCTGTTCGGTTTTGCTGCCGAATTCAAATTTAGAAAGTTTGGTAACGCCTTCGACCAAGTGCCGAACTTCTGCGCCGAAGATAGTTTCGATTTCGTCGGCGGTCACATCGGTATCTTCGACCACATCATGCAGAAAGCCTGCGGCAATCATCGCGCTGTCGCCACCTAGGCCGCGCAGCAGTCCGGCGACCGCAACCGGATGCGCAATGTAGGGATCGCCAGAGGCGCGCATCTGCCCTTTGTGAAGCTGGTAGGCAAATTCAAAGGCGCGACAGACGAGCTGATTGCCGCTAACAGGCAAAGGCGATACTTCTGAGGCGCTATCTGGTGCGATCGCATCTAGCTCAGCCGCCGGAGAAGTCTCACTCGTTTTACCGTGTTCGAGTTTGCCGTGTTCGAGCAGACAAGATGACAACCAGGCGGGCAGTGAACAATCCTGTGGAAGGTCGGCTGGCGGGAGATCGGTGGTTGCGGTTGCGATCATAGCGGCACGCGCTCGTTTTAAGTGAGGGTTTGCAAGAAGGTCGGACTACTGTTTTATTCAGATGTTTTGTTGAGACGGCTGCTTTGTATAGAGGGTTAAGTTAATTGAAGTAGAATTCACTACTGAAAAATAAAAATCACAATATGGCGGCTAGGAATTTTCGTATTTTATTCTTTGTAGAGGGTGCATACACGGAATTTGTGTAGCCTCAAATACAGTGGCTAAGGTAATCAATCATAAACAAAACTGTCGCAGTTAGTCCTACAACTTAGGCGAAAACACGGGTTTGTTAGTCTGTTTACACAGTTTTTTATGACTTTTGGTATGGCAAAGCCCATGGATCAGCCCGAAAACCAGCCCGAAACTCAACCCAGAGATCAGCTCAAAGATCAGCTCAAGAATCAGCTCGATGAGTGGGTGCGATCACTCCACAGCATTCAACAGATAATAAAAGATGAATCCGGGAATATAGCGATGCTTTTGCAGCGAACTAATGCTGTGCAGTCTCAGTTTCAGGAGATTATAGAAGCAACCAGTCTAGCGGACCTGCCTCTACCGATAGAACAAAAGATGAGGCCCTATCAGACAGAGGCGCACCGACGGCTACGACTGCTAAGCGTAGCCAGCATGAAGCTAAAAACGGCCAGAGCGCCAGACACAGTAGCACAAGTACGATCACAGCTAGAGGCCCATCTAGAACAGATAGAGCAGTTTGCGATCGCGATGGCAAACGAAATTAGAGTTTAGTCTGAGCTTGATTGGGGCTTGATTGGCTTGTGCGCTAATCTCAAAAGTGATTATCTATAGTAATGGCTGCTTTTACTAAGTCTAGAAACTGTATGGGCTGTCCTAAATTGAGCTATCAGCAAGCACGCTAGCAGAAGGTTCAGAGCGGCTCCCTTATGACTGATTCTTTGTCTTCTTCAGATAGCGTTTCCGAAAATAGCCTCCTCCCAAGTGGCTTCTCCTCAGGCAACGTCGTGCAAAGTACGCCTTTGCTGGAAGTAAAAGACTTCAAGGTGTCTTATCCTGGGCCGTTGAATTGGGCTGTCGATGGGGTTTCGCTCGCCTTGCAGCCAGGCGAGAAGCTGGGACTGGTGGGTGAATCGGGTTGCGGGAAGAGTACGCTGGGACGAGCGGCCATGCGACTATTGCCGAACGGGTCAAGGGTGGAAGGACAGGCGCTGTTTGAAGGGCGATCGGTGATTGATTTTTCGCCTAAGGAGCTGCGAAAATTTCGCGGCGAGGCGGTGTCTTTGGTATTTCAAGACCCGATGACGCGTCTAGATCCGCTGATGACGATCGGAGAGCACTGCCGAGAAACGCTGCTGGCGCATCAACCTAATCTAGATAGACGACAAGCAAAAGAGATGGCGATCGCCACTCTAGAATCAGTCAATATCCCCTCGGCGCGGTGGGCTCAGTATCCGCATGAGTTCAGTGGCGGTATGCGTCAGCGAGTGGCGATCGCCCTAGCCCTAATCCTCAATCCGAAGCTAATCGTTGCGGATGAGCCAACGACCAGCCTAGACGTGACCGTGTCGGCGCAGATCTTGGATATGCTCACACAGCTTTGCGCCGCGCGAAACATGGGGCTGATTTTAATTTCTCACGATCTGGCGCTGGTGGGAGAGTATTGCGATCGCATTGCAGTCATGTATCAAGGCAAGCTAGTAGAAAGCGGCCCGAAGTCAGAGGTGTTCTACAATCCGCAGGCTCCATACACCCAAATGCTGCTAGCCGCCGCGCATCAGCTTCAGTCGGCAGGCGCGCAGAATTCAGCCGCGACTTCGACTAAAGCTGAGCCAATCTTGAGCCTAAAGAAACTGACGAAGCACTATACGCTAGAACAAGGCTTGATAGGCAAACTACTGCGCCAAGAGCCACCCGAGCCCATTCGAGCAGTTGACTGCATTTCACTCGATCTGTATCCAGGGGAGGTCTTGGGCCTAGTCGGAGAGTCGGGCTGCGGAAAGAGCACGCTGTCACGGACGCTATTGAGAATTGTAGAGCCTACCTCCGGAGAAGTCATTTTCCAAGGAGAAGATATTACTAAGCTGTCGCGTTCAGCGCTGCAGGCAAAACGACGCGATATCCAGATGATCTTTCAAGATCCGCATGCCTGCCTAAATCCAATGATGACCGTTGGACGGGGAATTGCCGATCCTTTACTTATCCACGGCTTGGTAAATGCCGCCGAAACAAAGCAAAAGGTGGGCGAAATGATGACTCGTGTGGGTCTAACGCCTGTAGAAGACTATTACGAACGCTATCCAGGAGATATTTCGGGAGGGCAGCAACAAAGGGTCGCGATCGCCCGCGCCCTAATCACCCGGCCCAAGCTAGTAGTGTGTGATGAACCTGTGAGCATGCTAGATGCCAGTGTACAAGCGCAGGTGCTAGAGCTGATGCTAGATCTAAAGGATGAACTAGAGCTAACTTATCTGTTTATTACGCATGATCTGTGGGTAGCGAAATATTTGTGCGATCGCATTGCTGTAATGAACAGCGGTAAAATAGTAGAAATCGGTCCCACCGCACAAATCTTCAGCGCTCCGGCTCACTCGTACACAAAGACTCTGTTAGAGGCTGCGCCTTCGCTGACAAAAAACAGTTAGTGAAGCATTTGTTGAGAAGATAGCGGTCAATATGAGAGTTCTAAATCCTGATGAATCGTACACCTTTAGTAAAATTTTTGCCCTAAATGCAGAAGTTGACGATATTGTTGCAGACTTTGGCTATTCTCTAACTCGTCAGCGTTTGGGTCTTCCCACTTACGAAGGAACATTGGAAAGATTGCAAGAATTGAGCGATCGCATCAACGAAATTCTTCCTTTTGTGAGTCTTACAACTGAAATTGCTCGCAGAGAGATTCTGATTTCTAGAGTGGTGACAGAAGTTGTTCATTACACCAAAGCGCAGCTGAGAATCGAGTATCCGATTAGGGTTTCTGAGCAGCTTCAAGGTTCGTTGGACTACCTACTGAGAACTGATGATCAAATGATTATCATCGAGGCTAAAAAAGAAGACCTCACTAATGGGTTTAAGCAGCTTTCAGCAGAGATGATTGCTCTTGACCAGTGGATGGAATCCGAACAGACGCAGTTAGTAGGCGCAGTCACCACAGGCGCACTCTGGCAGTTTAGTTTGCTAGATAGAAATACCAAACGCATCTATCAAGGACTAGAGAACTACAGAGTTCCCGAAGACCTAGAGGTATTGATGCGCATCCTTGTCCGGTCCCTGCTAAGTTGATATTTCAACTCCTCTTAGCTTCTTTCACTATAGATACACTTATCTTCTCGGCTCAGTTCAAATAGATCGATAGCTTCGATGAGTCCGCTTAGTTTCGCATAGCCATAGTTACGAGCATCAAAGGAAGCTTGATTTTTGATATGAACACCTATTGCAGATAGCTTGGCACCGTGATCGCACTCTTTAATAAGCAGTCTTTGGATAGAGGGAAAGCAATGGCAGGGTCTGCTATTTTCTTGGGCAGGTCGTTTGAGCGAATCATTTCTTGGGCGATCGCATTCCTGACTTAGCACCCCTATGACGCATTCCATCGAATTCAAGCTCTGGGCTCCCTACAATCCAAAGGCATCCCTAGTGGGTGACTTTCTCAAAGACTCGGCGGTGGAGATGGAAAAGGGCAAAGATGGCTATTTCCGTACGAAGGTTGAGCTAGAAGATGGTCAGTATGCTTACAAGTTCCGGGTGAAGTCGCTGAGTTCTTTCAAAGAGACGGATGAGTGGACATATGCGATTGACCCCTACGCAACCGAGGTCGATGAAGCCAATCAGCAGGCGATAGTGCGGGTCAAAGACGGCGAGATCATTATTGACGAGTATGTTTGGCAGCACAACGATGTAGATCTACCACAGCCAGACGAGCTAGTAATCTATGAGATGCTGGTTCAAGATTTTACTGACCGAGCAGGGGAAGGGTCGTTTCAAACAGTTTTAGACAAACTCGATTATCTCCAAGATTTGGGTGTGAATGCGCTAGAGCTAATGCCTATCCAGTCCTGCCCAATGGAGATTGGCTGGGGCTATAACCTGCGCCATTACTTTGCTCTACGCTCCAAATACGGTAAGCCTGCTGACCTAAAAAGGCTCGTGGATGAATGCCATGCTCGCGGCATTATATTAATGCTCGATGTTGTTCTAAATCATTCAGAAGCCGAAGCACCTTTGACGAAGATCGACTACAACTACTGGTATCTCGAAGACCCTAAAGATCCTGACGTGAGCTGGGGGCCAGAGTTTGACTATGGCCACTACGATGAGAACTACGAGCGTTTTCCGGCTCGTGACTTTATGCGAGAGATGGTCAACTTCTGGATAACAGAATATCGATTTGATGGACTGCGTTTTGACGCGGTAAAACAGTTAGACAATCCAGAAGTATTGAAGATGATTGTGGATGAGGCGGGACTAGCCGCGCAGCCAAAGGCACTATTTACCGCTGCTGAGCATATTCCAGAAAAGCCGGAGATCTGCGGGCTAGAAGGGCCAGTAGACAGCAGTTGGAGAGTAAGCTTTCACTACAATTTTCTCGATATTTTGAAGGGGGAAGGCTATGTAGTCGATAAAGTGAAAGAGCTAATTGATCCGACTCAGATGGGATTTGAGGGCACTTCTACGGTGATTAACTATTTGACTAGTCATGACCAAAACCGGGTGATGGCCAATCTAGCGGATATGGAGATCTTTGATGAAGCGGCTTTCAAGAGAGCTAAGTTTGGTGCGGCGCTAGTCTTTACTGCGATGGGTGTGCCGATGATCTGGATGGGAGAAGAGTTTGGCGAGTACAAGCCGAAGACGCTCGACCCGTCGCCATTAGATTGGTCGCTTCTAGACAATGAAGACAACCTTGGACTATTCAAGTACTACAAAGGGCTGATTGCACTCCGAAAAGAGAATGCGGCCCTGCGCTCTGATAATATCTCTATTTTTCATGAGAATACCGAGGTTGAGGTCGTTGGCTACATGCGTTGGCATGAGATGGGCGCAAGAGTCGCGGTGATTGTGAACTGTTCTGATAATTTCCTGGCGGGCTATGAAATCGCGGATATGTCAGAGGACGGCACCTGGCATGAGTGGACGAAGAACTTTGATGTGTCAGTCGAAGGGGGCAAGCTGATGATTGATTTGCCTGAATATGAGGCGCAGGTTTTAGTGTGGTCACCGGAAGCGTAGAGGCCCACCCCGTCGCTGCGCGCTACCCCTCCCTCTCGACCTTGCTCGAGGCAGCGCTAGGAGGGGATTTATTTAGGCAAACATCTAAAGGTGATCGTTTTTGAGAGTAGAAGGCAGTTATGCAATTTGTGAAAGAGATTCTTCAAAAGAACAAAGATACGCTACGAGGGATACTGGCGGTCTGTATGCTGGTGGCGGGCGTGTTGCATTTTGCGACGCCAGAGCCGTTTATCAAGATTGTTCCAGGATTTTTGCCGTATCCAGCAGCGCTGGTGTACATCAGCGGTGTTTTTGAGATTCTTTTTGGCATTGGGCTGATTGTTCCGGCGACTAGGTCGCTCTCCGGTCTGGGTCTAGTCGCGCTTTTCATTGCCGTGTATCCAGCTAATCTCAATATGGCCTTTAACCATATCAAGCTTGAAAACATCCCCGATAGCTGGTGGCTACACGGCTTTCGTTTGCCATTTCAGTTTGTGCTAATTGCCTGGGCGGCATGGTATACCGACTTCTTTGATAGAGAGAGTCCCAAGTCTTCTAGCTAGCTTTACTCTTCTAGCTATCTCTACAAGGATGTTCTCTAAGTTAAGCTTCTAATTTTTTCGTAGCTTTTGGATAGTGACTGTTCGGGTGATGACGGTATGCATAGAATTTCTGTTCTAACATTGACGCGCGATCGCGATAGCCATCTCCACAACTTGCTAGAAGGTCTCTCTCGCTCTAGCCAGCTACCTGATGAATGTGTTGTTGTTCATATGAATGAGCCCGCAGAAAGACCAACAAACTGGCCGTTTGCCTGTCATCATTATCGGTTCGATAGCAAAGAGGATCGCTTGCCTCTAGCTAAAGCACGCAACTTTGCTGCTAAAAAAGCCAAAGGAGATTTGCTGCTGTTTCTAGACGTTGACTGTATTCCGGGAACGTCACTAATAGAAGCCTACAGCAAAGCCTGTCAGCAAGTACCAGGGGCAATTGCAATGGGCGCTGTTCAATACTTGCAAAAAGCAGTCGATATCGACTGGCAAGACCCAGCGACAGAGTCTTTTTTGCGCTCGCAGAGCGAACCTAATCCCAAACGTGACATCTCTGACCTGGAGAGTTTGTCAACAGAGCCTAACTACGGCCTGTTCTGGTCACTTTCTTTTGCTCTGTATCGCTCAGTTTTCGACCAGTTGGGCGGCTTCAGCGACTGCTATCCAGGTTATGGCGCAGAAGACACTGATTTGGCTTGGAAAGCTAGAGCGCAGGATGTGCCTCTAGTCTGGGTGCCAGAGGCCATTGCTTATCACCAATATCACCACAGCACTGTTCCACCCTGGCACAACTTTGACAGCATTGTGCACAATGCCAAAGTCTTCTATTGCCGCTGGCACGAGTGGCCGATGGGTGCATGGCTAAAGGTGTTTGCAGATGAGGGCTACATCAGGTGGTCACAAGCGGGCGACTGGCTGGAAGTGGTGCGATCGCCTTCTGCTTAGTCCGGTGCCCATTCTGTTGTTTAGCCTGGTGCTGAGCCTGGGGAGCTTCTACCCGACGGCATTTTCTGGTGATCTCTGCAATGTGCTGTGCCGCTCGCCTGGGCGCGTCCACATCCTGTAGAGGCTGCCAACGAGTAGGGGAAAGTGCGATCGCTCGCTGCCAGAGTTCAGGCCAGACATCTGGCAAAGGCCATCCTTCTGACACTACACTCAGTTCCATTGCCTCTAGAACAGCTGCCTTGCAATGCTGCTCATCAAAATACCGCGCCGCTGGAATACAGATAGAAGGTACCCCCGCCGCGCCTATTTCCATCGTGGAATTGTGTCCGGCATTCGCCACGACCAGATCGGCATAGCATAGATACGGCCACACATCTTTGACCATGCCAGGAGAGTGAACAAACAGGCTGTCAATAGCGCGTGCCCCTAGAAAATGCCACTGCCACTGTGGCGTTGCTTTGGCCGCCGCAACAACATCTGGTGGTGTAATCTGCGTTCCCCCAAAGCCAGTCATCACTAGGATATTAGGCTTCTGGGTTGAATAGTCAGACGGTGCTACAGCAGCCTTCTGTCTCCCGGCAAACCGGCTAAATCCACCGCTGTAGAAAGTCTTTTCTCTAATCCATTGGGGAGTGTCTGACTGTTCTAATTCCACAGAGTAGGGTGCTATCAAAGAACAGGCCCATTCGTAGGCAAGAGTATGACCTTTGTCCCAGCGGTTGCCGTGCTGTCTACTGTATATGACCGGAATGCCACACATTCTAGCCAGGATAGAAGCCTCTAACCCCACGTCTGAGACTACCAAGTCTGGCTGCCACTGGCTCAAGAATTCAACCATCGCAGACGTAAACGGAATATTGTCGCCGTGGTTGACCAAAAAGTCGTGATACTCACGAGAGGTTTGCTGATGTACGAACGGATTGTTCGACCTAGGTCCATAGCCAGGTACGCTCACACGTTCGACTGAGCGGCCAATGTCTGCAATTTTTGGTGGACCGTCCATTCCTACCGCAGCTAGATCGAATTCGGGAGGCAGGTGGCGGGCGATCGCCTCGAACCGCCGACAGTGACCAGCACCCTGTAAATTTAGATAGAAGGCAACTCTTACCATTAGCTAGCTATTCCGACTAGAGACTGCATCTGCGCAGCGACATCGTGATGTTTCAAACGATCTAGCCGACGCTGATTAAGGATCAACCGTCTGTAGCGCCTTTCGTACTGTTCTATCATTAGATCAATATGACAAAAAGATTCCGCCCGGCTGCGACAGTGTCGACCAGAGAGCTTTGCCGCAGTCAAGACTGCACTAGCTAGCGCTTCAACTGTTCTTTCTTCTACAATCACACCGCAGCACGGCGTCAAAATCTCGTCAGCTGCGCCACTCCGAAAGGTCGCTACTGGCGTCCCCGACGCTAGTGCCTCCGCATAGACAAATCCGTAGGGCTCTTCCCACATCGGCGTATTGACAAAGACATCGGCTCGCAGTAAAGCCTGCTTGATTTGACTGTGGTCTAAGTGCCCTAGATAGCTGACTGTGTCTTTGCCTAGAAGGGGCACAATCTCATCTTGCCAGTATTGTTGATGGCCGACTGGTCCTGCTACCTCAATTTTGTATCCAGCTCTTATGGCCGACTGTATCGCCACATGCGGCGCTTTTTCGGGGACAAATCGGCCATACCAGAGCGCTGTTTTACGACTCTCTTCTACGGATTGTTGGTCCTGTTTAGACAGTCTTTGAGGTATTTCTTGAGGTGATGCTTGAGATGCCTTTTGAAAAGGGTTTGAAGACGACTGCGGCCAGCTCTCAACATCGATCCCGTTGTACACAACCTCTGATGCGATTAGCGGCTGCCATTCTCTCGCTAAACTGTTGGAGACAGAGACCGCTAGCAGTCTGCCTAGCGTGTTCCTAGCTGCTGCATACTTGACCGCAGCAGCTAGCTCTTTGTACACAGGCGTATGCAGAACTGTGAGCATTGGCATGGGCAGATCGGCCGCACTCAGCAGCAGCAGAGGATGAAGCGCGTTGTTGTGAACGACATCAAACTGCTGCTGACAGATTTGTCGAAGGACGCTAGCATATGCCGACATGTTGCATGCCTGACGGCCCAACAACGTCTGCGCACCTGGATTGTTCACGAATGCTTGGGCAATACAAGGTGATAGTCCCAAGGTAGCGTCTGAGTCGCCGCTGGCAAATAACGTGACCTCGTGTCCCTTTTCTATCAGCTTTTTGGCGAGCCACCAGGTATGAGCTTCCATCCCCCCTGCAAAAGGTTCAGCAATCGGGTGGTGTAGCAGTCCAACAACAGCAATCTTCATTAGCGCGCTCATTCCATTGAGAAAGTGAGATAGAGGGTAGCCTCAACATGCAGCCGCTAGGAAATGATCCAACAGCAATATCTGAAGAGGTAAACTATTTGAATAATTGTTTTTTGTAGTTGTTCTTTATTTAAGTATGTGCTGAGAGTCTCGTTCAAGCAGATGCTCAGCAGCGCCTCGTTCAAAAAGTCTTCTAAACGAACAGTTGATAGGCGAACGGTTGATAGGCAGTGCTCTACACCAAAAATAAAGTATTTCTTAGGGGAAAGATATCCATCGCAGGGCAAAACTTCTGTCTGTCCGTAGAGATAGCCAGCTGCTAATGTATCAGCGGCTGGCTATGCCCTTAGCTTTTTATAAAACAAGGGTTACCGCTTTTAATAATGGTTTGAGCTAAGGGTAGAAAGCTATAGACCTCAGTTCTTTCCGCGCCAACGAAGACTATTTTGGTTGAATTGAGTAGCTGCTTTTGGATCGCTCAGCATTGTCTGGGCGATCGCAATTCCTTTTTCTAACTGACTTTCATCTAGCTGCTTGTAGGCGGGCTGCTTGCGAGATAGGTGGTCGTACCAACAGCCCTCAAACAGATTGTCCAGAATAATCCTGGCAAAGCAGTGATTAAATCGAACGGGCATCAAGCCCTCTTTTGCCCTATTTGGGAGCTGGTCGTTGACTAGCGACAGGTATTGTTCTCTTAGCGCTGCGATGCTGTTCATTGGCGTAGAAAGGTACGGACATAGCATACTTGCTGCTCTCCTATCCTTTATGCCAGTCTCTCTAGACCTATCCTTCAAAGCGAATCTGATTTCCAGTATCGTCTGTTCGATAGGTAAACTGAACCAGCCCACCGGGTAAGCTAGCTTCTACCTGTACTCGCCAGCCGGGTACCAGCGCCTGCGTGCAAAGTTCATCTGACTTTGGCAAGCCCAAACAGCCATTTGACCAGGTGTTTCTTTCTGCTGAGATAATCTCGAACACGCCAGATTCTGATTCTGTATTAGCAGCCGTTAGCTCTAGCACCGCTGTTTGGACCGATTCGGGTAGCTGACGCAGCCCAGAGCGCGAACCTGTAGAGGCAAAAGAATCTGCGATCGCCTGAGCCACCATGTCAAATTCGCGCTGTAGCGACTGGTCGTATTCAAGCTCTAGCACCTTAAACAGGCCATCTTCTAGCAGCGTCTTTTGATAGAAGACTCTGCCGCTATCCACACCCGAAACAACAAAGAAATCGTCGCTAATCGCCTGATAGGTACTGCTGCGCTGCGCTTGAATCTCTTCGTATCGCTGGGTTAAAGTGCTCGAATTATCGCTCTCGGCGTAGACTTGCAGCTGAATATCGCCAGTGGCGCTGCGAAAGGTCTGTCCAGACTGGTCAACTAGCTCAGTTTGAGAGGTCAAAATATTGCTGGGATAGAGCAGAGTATACTCAGACGCTTGATTGCGATAGCGTTCGTAGCGTACCTCTGCTGGCAGTTCGCTGCTCTCTCCTCTTAGCCTTCGCAGTAGATCTAACGCTTCCTCACGGCTGAGGCCCTGGCGGTTTTGGCTATGTAGCCAGAACTGTTCCCACCAGTCTTCAGGTTCTTGGTGCTCTCCTTCGTATTCGGTTGGGCGGCCCGTGCGACCCTCGGTGACTAGGCTACCGACGTAGTCGGCGTCGGCATAGATCCGCTGAATTTGTTCATCGATTTCGGCTAGGTCTGCTTCAGAAACAACACCGTTGTCGGTAGCTTTGTAGAATTGAATAGTGGCCCGGATAGGAAAATTAGGATCACGTTCGATATCAAGATTGTCAAGCTCGGTGAATGGGCCTTCCACTTCGCCGTGGCCAATGACGGCGGCTTCTACATTGCTAGCGGCGCGTTGAACGCTTGATAAAGGCATTGGCGCAGATTCCATCATCATATCGCTCGCCATCAAAGGGTTACCGAAGGGTTCTTTTTGCTTGAGCGGCACTTGGATTAGCATGACCATGTTGAGTCCAGCTTCTTCTGAGACTTCGAGCGGCAGTTCGATCTCTGATTGCTGGTCTGTGCTCTGGTCTGCGCGAAAGTCGCTAATGCGTCTGCCTGTGAGCGAAGCGCGATCGCCATCCTGGTTAAAGAACAGTCTCTGCCCCCAGGTTCTACCCGCATCGAAGCCGTCTCTTTGATTGTCGATGACGGTAACGCTGGTGCCTTCGCGAGTAGCGAGAATTGTCAGAACCGCCGGGTCGCCGGGATAGGACTGGTAGTTGAACAAGACTGGGTTGAATGTAGCCTCGCCACCTTCTCCATCAACCTCTTCATCGGCTTGAGGGATGGGTAGAAAAGCGGCCTGGGCGCTGACAAGAATATGAGAATCACGTTCGGCCAGTAGCGAGTTTTTGCGGCCTGCCCAAGAATCTGGTTCGCTCAGGTAGGTGCGCAGATTTTCTAAGACATCGGCAAGCGGCGTTGGTTCTACGGTTTGACCTTTCTCGTTGCCAGTGAGCACAGAGAGATTTTGGAGTGGGATATCTGCAGTGCGATCGCTAAAATTGGGATAGCGAATAACTGGCATCAGATGCAGCCGAGACTCACCGGAGCGTGGGTCTCGGTGCTCGACTTGAATCGTCATATCGCTAATATTCGGACCGACCGCCGAATTGTCGTAGCGGCCAGTATCCTCCCAAGTAATATCCATGATTTGTAGCCCCTGCTCGCCAGCAAACCGCTGCGCCTCTGGGTCATGAATCATCGATTTGGTCCGCTCAATGACCTCACCGTATTGTTCATAACTAGCAACATCTGCAACTAACGGAGCAGGCTCTTGGGTGCTAGCGGTCTCGTTCATGCTGGTGCTGCCTGTAGGTGTAAGCATGATTCCCCAAGACTGTGCTGAGACGGTTCTACCTAGTCCAACAACAGAAAGGCTACCCAAAACGATTGGTAGAGCTAGCAGTTTACTTAGTGTGAGATCCATAGAACCATCATCATCCGCAGTGTCTTTAGGTCTCTAGAATAAAGGACGTTTGGACAGGCGATGTGATGGTTGCCGAAAATGAAACGAAGGTTACAACACCGAGCTTGAACATGGACAACAAATTCGAGAAGCGCTGTTTGCGGAAAACATTATTTAGTCGATGTTGTTTAGTCGATAGAAATATCTATAATGTCAACAATGTTAATTCCTTTTAGTGATTCTTTACAACTGTTTATCTTTGCCTCAAATCAGATCTCATAACATGTTGGCGTGAATGTAGAAACAGTACATTGACGTGAACATAAAGACTTGGATCTCGGACCTTTACAAAAGCTATAGCCAAGTGTCACAACCCTCTATTTGACCATGATTGGCTGTTGTATGGTTTTCTCTTTACTCTTTATCATTGTCGTCACTGGTAGCGTATGTATTTATTGGTACACACCTTGAGTAGTCTGCCGTGCTTTGACTACTAGCTAAGTCGTAAAGTCGTCGTAACAAAACTATACTATTTTCTGCGTTGACAGATGAATAGGCTAGCTAACCACAGAAGCAAGTTTGCTTGTGATGTGTGTCTATTTTTATCTGTTGTCGCAAATTCCGTAAACAGGGGTGGCTTCCTATGTCTTTTGATTCTTCATTTTTTCCTGAGTCGACATTTTTACCTAATCAAGGCGCTTTCTCACCGGATGAACAGACAACTGCTGATTTGATCTCAGATAGCGTCTCTCAAGCTCGCTATCCACTGGCTCTTAGCAATCTAGAAAGCAATTTAGAATCGGATCTAGCCGCCTTTGAGAGCGGTGCGAATCTTGAAGCCTATGCTGCTGGTCAAGAGGTCTTTTATACGGCGAATGCAGGTGCGTCAGATCCGATTACGGGTCTAGCTTACGCTGAAGCTGCGGTAGCTATCCAAGAAAGAGCAGATGGCTCGCGCTCTTCTGCTCATCATATCGGTGCGTTGAGGAACTCGCGTACGATTAGAGATTCTGTTGGCAAAGGCGATCGCAAAGACTACTACAAGTTTACGTTAGAAAGAAAAAGAGAATTTACCCTGACGCTGACGAACCTAGGTGATGACGCCAACGTTCAACTGCTCAACAACAGAGGCGACATTATCACAGCTTCTAAAAAGCTAGGCACTAAGTCAGAGCGCATCAAAAGAACTTTGGATGCAGGCGACTACTTTGTTCAGGTGTTCCCTAGCGCCAAAAGTGTCAACACAGACTACAGACTAACGCTATCAGAGGCTGCTGTAGGATCTTCTAAACCAGACAAAGCTGGGAACATTCGCGACGCGGCGCGTAATTTTGGCGTAATTAACGGATCGAGTCGAATTAAAGACTTTGTTGGAAGGAACGATAGAAACGACTTCTACCGCTTCAGCCTGTCAAAAGAGAGCGAGTTTAAGCTATTGCTAACTGAATTGGCAGAGAATGCCGATGTCCGGCTACTCAACGGTCGCGGTAGAATTATCGAGGCGTCTACTGCTAAAGGCATAGACGCCGAAAGTATTGAGCGCACGTTAGCGGCAGGCGACTACTTCATAGAAGTCTTGTCGTACAAACAGTCCGATACTGCTTATAAACTTCATCTGTCCGCAGCGGCAGTCATTCCTTCACCTACCGAACCTACACCCATCGCACCTGCACCCATCGCACCTGCACCCAAGATCAGACCCGGTGGTACTCTAGACACAGCCGGAAACCTAGGTACTCTTAGCGATAGCCGTTCTTTAGCCGACTCTGTCGGACCTAAGAACCCGCAAGATTTCTATCGCTTTGAGCTGAAGCAGAAAAGTGACTTTAGCCTATTGTTAGGTACGCTAGATGGACCAGTAGACTCGTTGCTATTAAACAGTCGCGGCGAGACAATTGCTTACTCTTCTAGAAATTCAGGAAGCAGGGACGAAAGTATCAGATTAGCGCTGAGAGCGGGTACCTACTATGTGCAGGTCTCATCTTCTTTTTCGTTCATGGATGCAAACTACACGTTGAATCTGTCTGCGGAAAAAACCGGATCTAATCGAGCTGGCGATACATTCGAAACTGCGCTCAATATGGGCGAGCTTACTAGAGAGCGCTCATTTCAGGACTTTGTCGGCCCGTACAACCAGAATGATTATTACCGTTTCGACGTCACTAAAGCCAGTCGCCTATTGCTAGATCTTGTTGGGCTTGGCAATAGCGCAGATGTCGAACTATTTGATAGCAGTGGCGATCTTCTTCAATCTTCTAAACGTGAAGGTGTAATTCCTGAGTCTATCGTGAAGACGCTAAAACCTGGGACGTACTACGTTCGCGTCTATGTGAATCCTTTTTATAGTCGAGACGCTGACTATACGCTGTCGCTATCTACCAGTCAGATATCACTAGCAGATGGTGCAGGTAATACGCTTGGCCAAGCTCGGGACATTGGTATCTTGACTGATAATCGTTCTTTTAACGATTTGATAGGTGGTGATGATAGCGATGATTACTATCGCTTCGAGCTCAATAGGAAGCAGGGCTTTAGCCTCAGTCTGACCGGTCTAGATGCAAACGCAGACGTTCAGCTATTAGATAGTAGAGGCTATACGATTGAGCGTTCTTCAAATTACTACGACGGCTCAGAAAGCATAGACACACTGCTCAAAGCGGGCACATACTATGTACGGATCTACCCACGCAGTACCTTTTTTGGTCCAAACGATCCGATCACAACTTATCAACTGTCTATGACTGCTAGGGAGGTAGCAGAAGGGTTTGACCAAACTTACGGCTTTGGCTTAGTAGATGCTGCAAGTGCGATCGCCACTGCTCTAGGTCAAAACAATCCCCTGCCAAATGTCAGAGATTTAGGTGGCAACAACTGGGGTGTAGATATGGTCAATGCGCCTGAAGCTTGGGAGCGCGGCTACACTGGAAAAGGCGTTGTCGTAGCTGTTGTAGACACGGGTGTAGACTACAACCACAGCGAACTACGCCAGAATATCTGGAAGAACACAGACGAAATCGCCAACAACGGTATAGACGATGACCGCAATGGCTATGTAGACGACGTTAGAGGTTGGAGCTTTGTAACAGACAGCAACGACCCGATGGATGGAAACCGTCACGGTACCCACGTTGCAGGCACAATTGCCTCTGCTAAGAATAATGCTGGAGTCACCGGGGTCGCTTACAACGCTCAGATTATGCCGATCCAGGTTCTGAATGCCGCAGGATCGGGGTTTGAAAGTGACGTAGCCCTGGGCATTCGCTACGCCGTGGACAATGGCGCAGATGTGATCAATCTAAGTCTGGGCAGCGACACACATGACTCAGATATGCTAGAGGCTATTCGTTACGCTTCTGAGCGGGATGTGATTGTAGTTTCAGCCGCTGGCAATGATGGTGGTTTTCTTGGTGATACTCAGCCTGATTTTCCAGCCCGCTATGCAGTTGACTACGGTGTTACCATCGGCGCTTTAGATAGCAATCGCATCGCGGCCAACTTCTCCAACCCGGCAGGCTACGATTCTAATATGCGCTATGTTTCTGCGCCGGGTGTAGACATTCTATCGGCAACGCCCGGTGGAAAATACGAGCATCTCAGTGGGACTTCTATGGCCACACCTCATGCGGCGGGTGTAGTAGCCCTACTGCTACAGGCTGAGCCAAATCTGACCCACGAGCAGGTTAGAGATATCATCACTGGTTCAGCAACAGAACTGACGTAGTTAGACAAGATCCTAAGCGAGAATGCTGCTTTTTGGGATGACTGACTGTCTAAGGATAGTGGGCGACGATGATGGAGACTTCGGGATGCGATCGCACCACCTCTTCTGGCACCTGACCGATTGCGGGCCTCATTGCCACTGCCTTTTTATGAGTGTTTACTTCCAACACTAGCAAATCGTTTGGCTGTAGCCGCTTCGAGAGTCGCTTGAACAAAGATCCTTTCGTCTGTTCGATCTCAATATCCTGGCTGAGGTCTGCGAGCTGCTCGTCAGTCATGCGAGACTCCCGGCGACCTGTGACAACCAGTATCCGAGGCGTAGACTTTAGTTCAGCGGCAATCGTTTGGACAATCTGTAGCGTGGGTAGGAAGTTGGCTGAGAGCGCCTGCTGTTTGTTCACAGCCAAAAGAATGCGCCCTGTGTTTGAGATGGGATAAACAAACCGAGTGACTAGTACGGGCACAGGTGACTGCCGAGCCACATTGTCCAACACGTCGCCAAAAAAGTTATCTTTGTAGCTCGAATAGCCTTTCCAGCCGCAGACGATGAGACTGGCATCTTGCTCTACAGCGGTGCGCAAAATCCCTTTGTCGATGGCATCGTCTACCCGCCCAATCGGCTTTACTTTGGTCACCGCTGCGTGAGCAATGTCTTCGGCTATCTCTAGTAGCTGCACCTGTCGCCGCTTGTCTGCTGCTGAGACAGCCTTTTTATGGTCAGACAAAACATTTAAAGGGAGCAGCGTCCCCCCACCTACTTTCGCCAAGATAATGGCTAAATTCAGCAGCGTGTCTTCTGTATTTGGGTTTGCTACCGTCACCAGAACGCGTCTCATCAAATCTATGGGTGCGCCTTCAGAGTCTGGCGCGGCTACGTTGACCTGTCTTCCCCACCGCTGCACGATCCAAGGCGATAGGATTGAGGTCGCTAGGATCATGGCCACCACTCCGTTTACAGTCAGCTGGTCAACCAGTTCGATGTTGAACGCGACCGTAATGGCAGCTAGGGTGGAGGCGGCTTGGGCAATAGAGAGCCCAAACATCACCATTACATCCGGGGACTTGAAGCCAAACAATCTTCCCGCTATCCAAGCAGCTGCATACTTACCAGCAATTTCTGCAACAATCATCACGCCTGCAATTACCAGCACCCGAGGCTCACGAATCAGCACCACCGGGTCGATCAGCATGCCCACAGAAATCAAAAAGAAGGGCACAAACAGCGCGTTACCAATGAACTGAATCCGGTTCATCAGTGGACTCATCTGTGGGATCAGCGGCGTGAGGGCAATTCCCGCTAGAAATGCACCGATAATCGGTTCAATCTCTATGACGCTAGCAGCATAAGAAACAACAAACAGCGTCGCTAGAACAAAGGTGAATTCGGCGTTTTCGTCGTGGCCAAATTTGTGAAAGAACCAGCGGCCTAGTCTGGGGATGCCCCACAGGCAGGCAAAGGTGTATATGACAAGTGCTGGAATTAGAAATAGCCAAAAGGAGAGCGTCAGACTCCCCTGGTAGGCTTTGATGATGACCGCTAGGGTCAGCAGCGCTAGGACGTTGGTGATTAGGGTCGCGCCCAGGGTGACGGAGACGGGGGGCGATCGCATGATCCCCAATTTGCTTAGCACAGGCAGCGCCAGCAGCGTATGCGAAGAAAAGCACGAAGCCACCAGAATCGCTGCGAGCCAGCCATAGCCCAGCCACAGCATCGCTGCCGTACCGATTAGCAGCGGAATTATAAATGTCGCAATGCCGAACAACGTCGCTTTATCACCATCTTCTTTGAAGTCGTCCAGGCTAGTTTCTAGCCCAGCCATAAACATCAAGAACAGCAGGCCCACCGTGCCGAGCAAAATGATCGTGCCATCGCGCTCTAGCAGCCCTAGCCCATCCGGGCCGACTACCACGCCCGCCAAAATTAGCCCGACAATACCCGGTAGCTGGAAGCGCTCGAACAGCAGCGGCGCAACCAACATAATCGCCAAAATCGTCAGGAAAATGGCAACCGGATCGGTAATAGGGTTGGAAAGAAAGCTGGCAACTATAGAGATATTAACTGGCAAAGTGCGGCTGGTGAAGTAGCGAATGGCTTCAGTCTACACCAGATACAAAATCACCCAATATAGCTAGCGTCGTAGGTAAAGAGATAGGCAAAGCGGCGATCGCTATAAGACGGGTCTATTTCTTCTTTTGATGTGTGGGAATGCGAATAGAGAATTCCGTACCGCACTCTGCGCTAGAGGCAAATGTCAGCTTGCCACCATGACCTTCAGCAATAATTTTGTAGCTGATGGACATGCCCATGCCTGTGCCCTTGCCGACTGGCTTGGTGGTAAAGAACGGATCAAAAATCTTGGCGCATATGGCGGGTGGGATGCCCGGACCATTGTCTGCGATCGCAATCTCTATCCAATCCGCATCGATCGCCGTAGTCCGAATCGTAATCTTTCCTCTGCTCTGTTGATCTTCAGGGAGGTGATCTTCAGGGAGGTGATCTTCAAGGAATTGGTCTTCGGAACGCGATCGCCGATTCCAGGCATCCTCTAGCGCATCAATAGCATTGACCAGAATGTTCATCACCACCTGATTAAGCTGGCCTGGGTAGCAATACACCTGCGGTAAGGGATCGTAATCTCGAATGACCTCAATCTCAGGCAGCCCTGGAGACATCTTGAGCCGATGCTGCAAGATCATCAGCGTACTGTCAATGCCTTCGTGAATGTCTACCTGCTTTAGATCCGATTCGTCCATTCGAGAGAAATTTCGCAGCGATAGAACAATCTGGCGAATCCGATCGGTGCCTACTCGCATAGAAGCTATCACTTTCTTCAGGTCTGTCTGCAAAAACGGCAGATCGATGTCGTCTATTTGTTCCTGTAGTTCCGGGTGCGGCTCGGGGTAGTGCTGATCGTATAGCTGTACGGTCTCTAATAAGTCTTTGGTATAGTCGTCGACATGTCGAAGATTACCGTGAATGAAGTTGACTGGATTGTTGATTTCATGAGCGATTCCTGCCACTAGCTGCCCTAGGCTAGACATCTTCTCACCTTGTACAAGCTGTGATTGCAGCTCTTTTTCTGACTGTAGCGCTTGCTCTAGCTGTATGGTTTGCTGCTTTAGCTTCGCCTCAGACTGCTCAAGCTTCCGCGCCTGGGCCTGGGCAATACAAACACTGTTCTCCGCCTTCGCATACAAATCAGCTTGCTGAATTGCAATGCCTATTTGCAAAGCTAGTTCATATAGCGAATCACCTTCTGATGTCTTCCAGGATCTGGGCTGACTGCACTGATGAACAATCAACAGTCCCCACAGCTGAGCGCTCACCATAATTGGCACAATCAAGTTAGCTTGGACCTGCAACCGCTGCAAGAATGCCAAATGCTCAGGCGCTAGATTAGCTTCTGCAACATTGTTGATCTTCTGGATGCGACCATGACGGTATTGCTCTAAGTAGGCGGGTGGAAAGCAGTCATCTGCTGCTTCGCCTAGGGTCGCCTGCCAGGGGATAGCCACGTCTTCAACAGTGACTGAGCCCTGCCATCGCTCATTGAACCGATAAATCAACGCTCTGTCGGTTTCGAAGAATTTACGAACCTCATAGACGGCTGTCTGTAGAATCGTGTTCAGATCTAAAGACTGACGAATCTGTGTAGACAGCCGGTTCAGCAGCTCTCTTTGCTGGGCTAAGGTCTTGAATTTCGATTCGGATTCTTTTAGATTCTTTTCGATTGCTTTCAGCTCAGTAACCTCGCTGAATGTACAAATTATTGCATCCTTAGCAGTACTGGCATTGATATTTTGCATATCTACAGCATTGGGATCGAGTGGAACCGCGTTTGCCAACAAAAAAATAGGCCCCTGGGTTGGACCTTCCACCCGAAGCGGCCTGTTCCTAACTGATTGCTGTACTGAGATTGTCCTAAAAACAGATGACAAAGAATCGTCTGGTTCCGCACTAGGCAGACGATTTTGCTCACTATTGGCTTCTGAAATTGCAAAATTTTCTGCCGTTTCTACAGCAGCGTTCCACTGCCGCTGCAATTCGGCTTCGTTAGAAAGCTGTAATAGGTCTAAAACAGCCTGGTTAGAGAGCTGAATGTGTTCTCCTTCGACTACAAAAACGCCAACTTGAACCCCCTGAAGAATGCTATTCAGATGTGTTCTATTTTCTTGTACGGCCCGGGCGTAGGCTAGCTGTGCCAGAAATCGACGGTCTAGGAAGGCACTGATCCATGCAATTGCAAACACTACGATCGTAGTGATCGCAATAGCAACGGTTAAAAAAGTAGTCTTGCTCGGTGTCTGCAGCTCTGAGAGCAGAACCGTATCTGCTGTTGGCACAAAGCGCGCCGCTGCCATGCCCACATAGTGCATGGTCGGAATCGCTGCGCCCATAACCACAGATGCGATCAGCTTCTTCCAAACAAAGTACTTACCTTTGGCTTCTCTCAGCTGGAAGACTAGCAGTAGCCCGACAAAAGATACCGCAATCGCAATCAGCACAGAAAGCTTTACCAGTCCTAGGTTATAGACCACCATCGCTGTAGAGTGCATAGCGGCCATACCTGCATAGTGCATGGTCGCAATCCCGCTCCCCATCACGATACTGCCCGCGACTAGCCACGCCCAGCCGAGCGTAGTTTGACTAACTAAATACATTGCCAGCCCAGACACCAACAGCGCAGGCAGCATCGACAGCGCTACGCCGTAGAACCGATATTCGACTGCAACCGGCAACCGAAAGGCAAGCATGCCAATAAAGTGCATAGACCAGATGCCCATGCCTAGGGCGATCGCACCGCAGCTCAGCCAGGCGACCTGCCCCCAGCCTGTCGCCATCGTCACCCGCCCGGACATATCAATCGCCGTATAGGATGCCAGCATTGCAATCAGCACAGAAAGCACCACCAGCGGCCAGTCATAACCCGTCAGAAGGGCAGCAGTCATAGTTAGATATTGAGCGAAAAGAGCAGCGGGAATAGCGATAGAATCTAATTCCACTGGTTGAAGGTTGCCCAAATATCAAGTTTTTGCATTATGAACGGGTAGGAGCACGGGATGCTGTGGTTCCTGTTTAGCGTAAGTTGCCGAACCCATCCCAGCTCACGGCCACCCTGCCTTCGATGTAACTGGAACAGGTCCAATCACTCCACGCACCCGACCTAAAGCTGCTTTCTCAACAAACTAATCGCCTCCCCTTGGGCAGGCGTAATCACCAGCGCCTCCTCAATCGTCAACACCGGACTCCACAAAATGGTCTCGGTGTAGTGCAGCGTGTGCAACAGATGAATCGTCTGGCGAATCGCTTCGGGCTTGCCTAGCAGAATGTGACGAATCGATTCGCCCGGAGCGCCTCCGGAGGGTATTCCGGACGGGGTGAGCGATGGCAGCGGCGAGGTCTGTAGAACAGATTGCAAAGCAACAGATTGTGAATCGCCAACAGGGCGATCTGCGAGGAAGGTTGTGAGTCTCACGGGTTTTCTCCGATGTAGTAGGACTGCCCAGACTAATTAGCCAGACTGATTAGTCGGCTAGGGCAGTAGGAAGAAAGCCGCGAAAAAGATAAGCCATCCCAACTTGCTAAAAGTTAGGATGGCTGTGAACATATTCACAACCTCCATAACTGTGTAGGCAGTCTTGGGGGCTAGCTGGCGGTGACTGTTACCAGCAGTCATCGTCAGCGGCTTAAATTTTTCGGGCGGTTGGGCGGCTAGTGGCATGCTGATGAAGCAAACGTATCTAGCGCCGTAGGATATAGACTATCGTTCTGGTTTTAGCCTGTCAATTATTTCGCCAGCGATTTGATAGGAAATCCTCACAATCATTTCTATGAATGCGCTCAGCTAATTTAAAACTTTATCTGCATCATTCTTCGATACAACGATACCTGCATGGTTAGCAGTGAACTTGTGCAATCGAATGAAATCACGTCGATTCAATGTAAGGACGGCTTTCTCTTGCTGAGTTGCAAACGCGAGTACGTCTTCGTCACTAATCTTTTTGTTTGCGTTGCCTGCCAACTACACTGTCTGCCCATTGTGTCCCAGCGTTCTCAGGTGCTGCGTTGTTCCAAGCGGAAACTGTTCATCAGCGTAGAAAGCTGCCACCTTAAGCCTTATTATTCTCGCTTATTGTCTGTTCGATTTCTGTAGAATGATCAGCAGCGTAGTGCCATCTGCAACATTCATCACAAAACCGCTTCCCTGCTTCCCATAACTTAGGAACTATCACACTCAAACTATCTAGAGGACACAGTAATGAGCGGACTTGGCGGACTCAACAAATCTCCTAACGGTGTTGTCCTCGGCATGGTGCAAGCCCAGCTTCCCACCATCCTCACCCCAGACGATCTCGCTGCCCAAACCCAAGTCATCTGCGACATGGTCGCAAAAGCCCGCCGCAACATGCCCACTATGGACCTGGTCGTCTTCCCCGAATATTCGCTACACGGCCTCTCGATGGACACCAATCCCGAGATCATGTGTCGGCTAGACGGCCCAGAAGTCATCGCTTTTAGCCAAGCTTGCATAGACAATCAGATCTGGGGCTGCTTTTCCATTATGGAATTCAATCCTAACGGCAATCCCTACAACAGCGGCCTGATCATTGATGACAGAGGTGAACTACAGCTCTATTATCGTAAGCTCCACCCTTGGGTACCGGTCGAGCCTTGGGAGCCGGGAAATATTGGCATCCCCGTCTGCGACGGTCCCAACGGCAGCAAAATCGCCTTGATTATCTGTCACGACGGTATGTTTCCCGAAATGGCTCGTGAGTGCGCCTACAAAGGAGCTGATATCATGCTGCGTACCGCAGGCTACACCGCCCCCATCCGCCACAGCTGGCAGATTACTAATCAGTCCAATGCCTTCTGTAATCTGATGGTCACCGCCTCGGTTTGTATGTGTGGCACCGATGGTACCTTCGACTCGATGGGTGAAGGCATGGTTGTTAATTTCGACGGTCAGCCACTAGTCACAGGCAGTCACCGACCTAACGAAATCATCACTGCCGAAGTCCGCCCGGATCTGGTCCGCGAAGCTCGCCAGCATTGGAGCGTAGAGAACAATATCTACCAGTTCGGACACCGAGGCTACACCGCTGTCAAAGGCGGCGCCCAAGACTGCCCCTATACCTATATGAAAGATATGGTAGATGGCAGCTATCGCCTACCTTGGGAGGATGAAGTGGTGTACACAGACGGTACGTCCTGCGGATTTGAGCCACCGACTAGAGAGTATCAGGGCGAGGAACTTCCCTCAGCTGCTGTAGAAAAGGCAGTCAGTTGAGCAGATAGCCAATTCCAATTCTTTTAGCGCAGTTCTTCGGCGGGTAGCTTTTCAGCAGGTGGTTCTTCGGTGGGGGCTCTTTCCTCTGGCACTTCATCTGGTACTTCATCTGGTACTTCCTCAGCAGCAACGCTGCCAACAATGCAACAGTCCAAAACAGGAACGTTCACTAGCTCTGGAAAATCGAGTGCAATGAGGAAACTTCGCCAGTCTTGAGTGATCGCATCATCATCAGGCTGAGCGTTTCGCAAGATAGCCAGCTCAGTCAGTGCATCCTGCAAAAATCCAGCATTTGCATAGAGTGCAGCGCGATTGCGATCGCTCGCTTCGCCTAGATCATTGGTCAGACTGGTGCTGGGCAGTTGCCTTTCTATCCAGCCTCTAACGGTGGTGCGATCGCTCTGGTCGCAGTCAATCGTAAGAGACCACTGGTAGGGCGTATCAAGCGATAGGGCGATCGGCAGCGGTGCGGCGACAATCCCATTACCGTCGGTAGAGCCCACCAGTTCGCCCTGATACAAAAGCTGGCCACTGCTATCTTTGAGAATGAATTCTGTTGGAATATTAGCTAGGGACTGAGGCATATAGAACCACAGACTGGGCTGAGCTTGCGTCGTCCACATGCCGACCAGCTCTTCTATGTTAGTGATACCCAGCTCGGTGACTATCTGGGTGTCGGCGTAGGCGATCGCACTCAAAGGCAATCCTGCTGAGCAAGCACCTCTAGATCCACCACCCCTGCGCCTACCGCCTGGTCTGCCGGGATTGCCCAATTCGCGAGGATTGAATTCCAATGGCAGCGTTGGGAGCTGCTGTGCGATCGCTGGCCGAGGGAAGAGGAGTGAAAGTGTAGCGAGGATGAGGAGGGTTTGGGTTTTCGGCAGATGCATTGGAGGAAAATGGGTGGGTGGACTTCGACTGCGCTCAGTCGCCGGGAGGTTGGGACTACTCTACGCTCAGTCGCCGAGAATGGGGGAAGAGTAGAGTACTTTTAGGTGTTTAAGGATGTTTGGGTGGGTGGTTTTTATGGGTGGCTATCTGCGCTGTGAGGGTGGCGGTGGGAAGGGCGATAATGGCAGGAATCCAAGGGGTCCAGATGGCGACGCGGATGAACCATAGCCAGGTGATTAGCCACAGCAGGCCAGCCGAGAGCAGTAGGCATATCGACAGGTGTAGTTTTTGCTTGGAGTAGGCGCCGATTAGGCTGCCGATTAAGGCCCAAAGAGCGATCCAAAGGATTTCTTGCCATTCAAACCAGGTGCCTATGAAAGGGCGATTCTCTAGTTGATGGTTGATTAGCTGACTGACCATTTGAGCATGGAGAAAAACGCCGGGCGCTTCGTCTGTCTTGGTGTAGGGGCTTTGGGTGTAGGGGGTTCGCCAGCGATCGGCGGCAGCATATACTGTATCTGTAGTGCCAATTAGAACAGTTTTTCCTTCAACGAAAGGAGACAAGTCGCCCGGGTCTTGTTCTAATACGTCAGAGACTGTCAGGCAATCTGCTGGAGTCTCTTTGACGCCGCCGCAGTTGGTTTGCTTCGGATCTTTGGTAATGCGATAGTTCAGCATAATCTGAGTGCCAGCGGCGTCGGTCGCTCGGTAGCCGCCAAACTGTTCGGTCAGCCAGAATCGCTCGGGTACTAGCTCTGTTTGGGTTGAGCCTAGGACCGTTTCGAGATGGGCGAGGGCAACTAGCGTACTAAATGAGTTGATAGCAGGGCCTTCTGACGTTTCGGTGATTAAACAAGGAGAGTTCGGTGAGGGTGGTGATAGCTGTAACAACTGCCGTCTAAGGACCTCGCCATCTGTCTGGAATGCGACAAAGTCATTGGCCCCAACTCGGAAGGGATTGTCGATCTCGGGTGGGGGTGGCTCTCGAACAATGCTTTGTTCTGTGTGATAGTTGTCTTTGCAAATAGCGATTAGATTATTGGTTTCTCGTAGTTTCTCTTTGAGCGCGGGTGCTTTTTCACTATGGCCATGATAGACGTCGAGTCCGATCACCGCTGGCTCCAGCAGAGTGAGTTTGTTCAATAGCTTTAGCAGAGTGTCGTCAGAAAAAGAGCTGCTTCCGGTTGGGTTAGGAAAAGCTTCGATATCCTCAGCGGTGTTGGTGACAATAAGGATATTGCTGTCGGGCAGTTCTGTTGGACGAGTGCGTAGTAAATAGTCGTAGCCTTTGATTTCAAAGGGCTCTAATAGTTTGAGGAATCGGCCTGCTGTAAGTAGAGCGGCGATCGCCAGTCCGCAGCCAACCCCTACTTTCAGCTTGCCAATAAACGATCTGCGCGGGTCTGACTTTGGGTCTAGCGCTCCTTGCTCAACAGCAGACATCTGAGTAAGATCGGTAGACGAATGGCTAGGCAGGGCAACTGTAGACGCTGCATACACTGCGTCTGGTGTTGTTTTCCCTTGTAAGGACTGCCATGTTGGTGGAACCTCTGCCAAATTTTGTACGATTACAGGCAGCCAGGTAGCGCAGGGAAAATGAGATTCTAATCCTTGCAGCTTTTCTCTAGCATCACGAACCGCAGTGTAAAAAGGTACGCCATCAGAAAAAGACTCCAAGAACCCCTGCAAGAACGCATGAGCGACCTGATCGGGAACAGGCTCTCTCATAACTAGCACCTGTGGAATATGCAGATCGGCCAGATCAGCCGCTAGCCCTAGCCCATCGCAAGAGTTAAAAATAGCGGTATTGAGCCCGCGATCGATTGCTTTTCGTAGAGCGTGTCTAAGCTGAGGAATCGTGAGCTTTTCGGTAGAGCTCAGCCAAATTTCGCCACCGCATTCTGGCTTTTGTGGCGGAAAGTTTTGCAAATATCTGTTGCTGTTGCTGTGGCCAGCAAAGAAGAGAATATCCCATCCTTGCTTATTCCACAGGGCGCGCGTGACTTCTTGACAGCTAGGCGATTCTAGAAAGTGGATATCTGCGCCAGCGAGATTTTTTAGCAGGGCTTTGTCAATTGCGGTATCTAGACCAGCGTTGTCCCCTAAAACAGCCAGTATTCTTACTTTTTTAGATCGGCTGCCGCTGTAGTAGACCTGCTGATAGGCGCTCGAACAGATGCCTACTTCGGCGCTTCGGTAGCGCTGAAAAAAGTCGAGTTCGTACCAAGGCAGCCGCTGTAGGAAGGGATCAGAAGTTTGTAGCAGAACACGGACAGTGTCGGTAGGGCTAAGCTGTTCGAGAACTTTCTCGCGGATGGGCTGAAAGGCGCTGCTGTTGAGCCACTCGTGGACGCGATCGCGTAGCTGACGGCTCTGCCTTCGACAGCTCTCCAGTCTAGCGATATCAGAAAAATTGGTCTCACCCTCTATTGTTTCTAGGCGAGAAGGCAACCCCATCTGCCGATAAGCTTGCTGCCACTGCCGATAGCTCTCTTTTAGATCTGCAGCAGGCGGCAGCATTGCTTGAGTTTCTACCTGTGGCGGTGTGCCTTCATCGCCAATCTGAACGGCGGCCGTATAGCCAGTAGCTAGCGTGCCAGATCCAACCCTAATAACGATGCGCTTATTCATCGATTCACCCATTCCCTACTTGTTACGGTATCAGGTTGTAGATAGCCGCAGATAGATAGCTGCAGATAGATAGCTGTAGATAGGTAATTCGCAGAAGTAGGTAGCTCGTAGATTAGGTTTAGAAGCAAGCTAGATCGAGAACTGCTCTCTAAACACGTTCTCGCCTAGACTAATGCGAACGCCGAACTGCTCTCCAGCTCGCGCGATAAACTGAAGCTGAATATAGTTATCAATGGCTCTAGAGGTTGCCTCTATATATAGATTATTATTCTCATCGAGTACGTTCAGCTCGATCCCCTCGGGCAAGTAGGGAGTCGCTCCCAGTGGGCGCACTTGCAAAATGATGCTAGTGCGCCGATCGGCAGTTTGAGTAATATGAACAACTAGCACAGCACGGACTGATTCACCAAGCTGCGTACCCAAGTCGACAATCTTAGCGCGACTGATATCGGTAACAGTCGTTGGCGTATCTAGCGTAGGCGAGACTAAATCATTAGATGTTCGAAAAGCAAAATCGAGCTCCATCGGATTAATGAGTTCTGCTGCTGTTCGCCAGCTATCGTCGATGATTCCATCCACCCACTGTCCGATCCGGTTGAGCACAAGCGGCACGCTTCCCAATTGGCTAGGTAGCGCCGCAGACTGGACTGTAGCTTGGTCTGGCTGTAATAGATGAACTCGATCTAGCAGAGTTTCAATCGGAGCAAAGCTGCTCATAGGCACATACTCAGCTTCGGGCACCGTCGTACTAAAGCCAATTAGGGTAGCTTGATAGGCTTCTTCATTGAGACTGACCGCGACATAGCCCACTCGGTCGTGCCAGTCTTCGGGCGGAATATGGCAGGTCTCGCTATCTGGTGTAATTGGCCGACAGGCGAAAGTCCCAACCTCAGGTAGCTTTAGATCAGCGACGTCCGTCACCTGACGCATGAGCGGATTCCAGCTATCTCCATCTTCTAGGTCTGTCGGAATAGAGAGCAGCCGCAGATAGTCATGAACCGCGTAAACAGCTAATGTATTCCGCCTGACCTGGTCCGCTTTTTCGGGAGTTGAACATTGCTGTGCAAATCGCTGAGCGATACTACGAGAGGCTGTAGTAATAGGGACAACAATACCGGACTGCTGAGAATAGATAGTAGTAACCATGTTCTAATGCTCTTGTATTATGGAGCAACAATAGTGAGTAAGTAGTTCTTGACTAGCCACTGATGAAGCGGCTGTCATAGTAGTTTTTCAAGATCTGATCTAAAAGCACCCTTGCGACTTGCCAAACGCTCTCAAGCGGGGCTTGCACTGACGGTTGTAGAAGCTGCTGAGTGTGCCAATAGATAGCCCATATTCCCGAGCGAGATCTTTCCAAGAAGCTTCTGGGGGCAGTCTTCTAAGAATGAGTACCTGCGCTGTGATATCCGGGCGCTGATTGATGTGGATCGACTTGAGCGTATTGTCCGCATCGGTCTGGGCCCAAGTGTGAACAAGCTCTAGTAGAGGGGGAATATCGGGTGGTGCGGCTATTCGGTCGAGGGGATCCATGACGGTGCCGTCTTCACTGCGAATCAAGCTGCTAGACTGGCTTTGGATGTTTGCGCGGCGGTAGCTTTCGTCGATCTGAAAGTCTTGTAGGCGACGTTTGAGATACGCGTTTAGCCAGGTAGTAAGCTTGGCCTGTGAGGGATCGTAGGCTCTAGCGGTAGTGGCTTCGCAAAGATTTCGGCAAAAGTACATCCAAGTCTGCTGGAGCGCATCTGGATAGTAGAAGTCGTGAGTGTGCCAAAGCTGGCTGGTGAGCGCTTTGATCAGCTGGTTGAGTCCTTTTCTTCTTTGATAGCTTTTGGCAGGGTGCTGGCAGGTTTCTTCAACTAGCTTTAGAAGCGGATCGGGGCTGTCACTGGATTTACACATACGCTGAAGCAGGGTTCTAGGAGCGGAGACTTTACCCATGCGTCCTCTCATCAAAAGTGCAGGATTAATTAGCTATCATTCCTAAGCTCAAAAGTTCTGCAAGATATTCAAACTTTTTTCCAAAATTCTCTTGTTCGCTTTGAATGAGAGCGCTTCGAATTAGACTTTGAATCAGAGCGTTTTGAATTTAGGCGCCTCGAATTCGGACGATTCGAATACGTGACGACTCTATTTCTGGTCTATATCTAAAATCTTCGGTGACACTATCACCGATTCTGATGTTAATGTCGGTGGTATCACCGATGTTAGAGAACATCACTTTACTTTCGCGCTCTTATGAAAATCCTCACTTCAATTGTTACTTCTTCACGGCGTTGTGTTTTTGGGATCTCCAGCTACCTATCTATGCAGATGACACAAGCCAAATTCCTCGGCACCTTGACCAAAACTAGTCAAGCGCAGTCTATGGGACCGTTTGGCTCTAGAGGTAGCCGCCCCGCCAGACCGCAGAAAGTCCCTAAAAATGATCCCAATCAGTAGGGGCACAACCTCAACAGCGCATCACATATGCTACGTCCCTACAGCGCCCTTTGGATTGCGATCGCCCTCACCCTGCCCCTGTCAGCCACGCCAAACGCTGCGCCGCCCCTACAAGCAGCACAAGCCGCCGAGTCAAATAAAGCAGAAATTGCTGCTGAAAGCGACGCACTATACAGTTTGGGCGTAGCGCATCTAGAGGCCGGAGACTACGCAGCAGCCCTACCAGTCCTAGAAGCTGGGCTGCTGCTAGTAGCCGCTAATCCTGACGAAAATGCAGGTACCGCGAGCGATCTGTCTAACTCGCCGAAAGCCAACGATGTGATCAATTTCTCTACTGCGCTAGGGCAGGCGCATCAGTGGCTAGGCCATTTGGGGTCGGCTTTGAACTACTACCAGCAGGCCCTAGCTGGGGGAGCGCTACTCAATGAAAGCGTGCGGGCTGTGCTGCTAGTAAATGCAGGCACGGTCGAAGCTGAAGTCGGTCAATACGACCAAGCCGAGCTGACTTTGCAACAGGCCGTCGATCTAAACGATCGATTAGAGAATAAGCAAGGGAAGGCGAGCGCTATCCTTTCACTGGGCTGGCTCTATGAGCGGCAGGATGAGTTTGATAGGGCCATCACACATTATCGCCAGGCGATCGCCCTCTACCAGCAGATTGGCAACCTTCCTGGAGAAGCAGATACCATCAACAATCTAGGCTTAGTTCATCTCAAGCAAGGGGATCTAGAGGCGGCTAGAAAAGCGCTAGATAGAGGCTGGTCGCTATTACAAACCGAGGAGGATGTGTACACGCGATCGCTGCTGTTAAATAGCTATGGCCAGTTCTTTCAGGCAGAAGGCAACCTCAATCTAGCCTGGTCACGGTATCTACAGGGACTAGCGCTCAGCGCCGACAGTGAAGATGCAATCAGTGAGATTATCGGTTTTTTGAATCTGGCGGTGCTGATGGAAAAAAGCAGAAAGCCGAATCTAGCAATCTTCTTCTATAAAGTTGCAATTACAAAAATAGAAATTATTCGCCACGATCTAAAAGGATTGTCCGACACTGTACAGCAGAGATACACAGCTACTGTTGAAGACTTCTACCGTACGCTCGCCGATCTGCTTTTGCAACAGAATCGAACAACCGAAGCACTACAGGTATTAGAGCTACTAAAACTACAGGAAGTCAGAGCTTACTTTCACCGCGATCAAACTAGCCAAGATGTTAGAGATGATGGGGTTCAAGACAACAGGGTTCAAGACAACAGGGTTCAAGACAACAGGCCAGTCTCTTTGTACACCTCAGCAGAAGCCGACTTGAAGATTGTTTTGACTGACCTCCTCACAGGGGCCTCTGCTCTAGAGTCGTCAGATGCTGTAATTGGGTTATCGGATTTTCTACAGCTACCGGAAGCCAGATCGGTCGCTTCGCAGGTCAGTGCTACTGGTGACTTTTTCGATCTGCGGGTGATTGAATCCCTGCAATTGGCGCTCTCTGCACAGCCAACCAAAACGGCTGCGCTCTATCCGCTAGTACTCTCTGATCGCATCGAGCTAATCTTGATCACCGCAGAGGGGCTACCCACACACCATTCAGTCGATGTCTCCAAGGCTCAGCTAACCCAGACAGTCGGCCAGCTACAGTCACAGCTAAGCGCCGATAGTCTAGATCCTACTGCCACTGCTCAGCGGCTCTACCGCTGGCTAGTAGCGCCGCTCGATCGGCATCTAGAAACGCAAAGTATAGAAAGTATTATCTACTTACCCGATAGCATTTTACGATACATTCCTCTAGCCGCCCTTCACGATGGCCAGCAGTGGCTCGCGCAAAAATATCAATCGCACAATATCACGGCCGCTTCGATTGATGATCTTACCCAGCTTGGCGCAGCAGATTTGACGGTGGTCGCGGGCGCACTGACTGAAGCGAGTCCCACTCATCGGGTCAATGTAGGACAAGAGCAATTTCCGTTTAACGGTCTACCCGGCGCCAAACAGGAAGTCGATCGACTAGCCACCCTGATGCCTAACACAGTGACCTTGTTGGACCAGTCTTTCACACCTCAGACGCTCTTAGACGAAGCGGGCAGTCACAATATTGTTCATCTCGCGACTCATGCCAAATTTCTGCCAGGTCAGCCGGAAAACTCGTTTGTTCTATTTGGCGATGGCAGCATAGTGACAATGAGAGAGTTAGGGGAATGGCGTTTACCCGGAGTGGAGCTAGTTGTCTTTAGTGCTTGCCAGACGGCGACTAGCGTAGATGGAGAAGGCAAGGAGATTTTGGGCTTAGGATTCCAGATGCAGCAGACGGGTGCGGATAGTGCGATCGCCTCTCTTTGGGCAGTAGATGATATTGCCACCGCTGCCCTGATGAACCAGTTCTACATCGCTCTAAAAGAAGGAAAATCCAAGGCCCAGGCACTACAACAGGCTCAGACCAGACTAATTAACAGCCGTAGCTTTAGCCATCCCCATGACTGGGCCGCTTTTATCTTGATTGGCAATGGCCTTTAGGCAGATCGCTCGCCTGCTGAGATTTGCGTAATCAGGCTAGTGCGCCAAGGGCTAGGTACTAATGCCGACGCTAATGCTGGCGCTAATTCTCAGGAGCGCTCAGCCGATACATCACCAGACTTGGACCGCCGTAGTGGCGCGTTGTCAATCCGGCATACTGCATGCCCAGTCGCCTCATGACGGCGATAGAGCGACTGTTCTCTGGCTGGGCGATCGCCAGCAGAAATGTCAGCTTCAGCTGTTCAAAGCCATAGTCAACCAGAGCGTGGGCGGACTCTGTAGCATAGCCAAATCCCCAGCTCGCAGGTCGAAAATGCCACTCCATCTCGAAATAATCAAACGCTGTCCCGTCCGCGATCGGCTCTGCCACGTGGTCAGAACGGACCTCTTCGAGATCGGGCAAGCGCCTAAGTCCTACCTGTCCGATAACTCTATCAATATCTTTTTGCACAGCCGCCCACTGGCCAGTTCCATCGGTTGCTTTTCGAGTATTGTCGGCATAGCGCTGTAGCCGACCTTGCACCTGACGTAGTGAGTTATCTTGGCTGTCGTCTTCGAGCCAGCGAGCCACTCTCCTATCGCCAAAAATGTCCATCGCATCACGCACATCCTCAAAAGGTCGCCATGGTCTAATAATGAGCCGCTGAGTTTCGAGCTGCATAACGGTTTGATAGTCGGCGCTGTAGCGGGCGCAAAATCACTGTTAGAATCACGGAGGCGTGGCAACTGCGGCTGCCACACCGCACTGACTCTATAGATAGGCAATTTCCATGGCGCTCTCAGAAGGCACTAAAGCCCCTAATTTTAGCTCTACCGATGATGCTGGCAACAGCGTTTCTCTTTCCGATTTTTCAGGTAAGACAGTTGTAATCTACTTTTACCCTAAAGATGATACCCCCGGCTGCACCAAACAGGCTTGTAGCTTCCGCGATTCGTACAGCGAATACGAAGGTAAAGACATCGCTGTATTAGGGGTGAGTATGGATGATGAAACTTCTCACAAGGCGTTTAAAGAGAAGTTTAGCCTACCTTTTCCGCTGATTGTCGATACCGACGGTGCGATCGCCAAAGCGTTTGACGTTGAAGGCGGTGGCTATGCCAAGCGAGTCACCTTTGTAATCGATGGTGAAGGAACGATTACCAAAGTCTATGACAGTATTAATACAGAGACTCACGCTGGCGATGTGCTCGCTGGGCTAGCGGCATAAACAGACCTCAACAGCTAGCGTACAGGAGTTATATCCGGCGCTAGCTGCATGCTTTGAAACTAGGCATAAGTAGATACACCTAATATTATTTACCCGTATTTTTAGCTTTCTATAATTCTCTTCGCAATTCTTATTTGCGTAAATATTTTTGTCAATTTAGTTTGTTGACTTAGACTGACTACCTTTCTTCGCATGAGGGCATTCTCTTCAGGTAGCACCTCCTCGAGGATTAGACACATCGAGCCTCTATCTAGTCAATTTACTCAGTTTAATTCGCTTTATTCACTCTTCTAATAAACAGCCTTTTTGATCTTCTGACGTATCAAAGATAGTTGTTTTATGCTTTTTTGTGCTCTTTTTCCCACTAGGAGACGTGATCTTTTTTATTTCTAATGTATCACTTTGCTAACAAGTTTGTTCTAGCAAGCGAATCTTTTTACTAACTCTTCCGTTAACTCTTTTGCTGAATAGGCCAAATCAAGCGGGTCTGGCTTAGCTAGCGGTGTAAACTATCCATCAAGTGAGAACACCTGTCTCATGAAGAATCCAGTTAACTTGTTACAAGCCATGTTTGATGCTAATGCTGACGGTATTCCCAACCGTATAATCACCTATCTTTATGATATAAACGGTAACCAAATTAGCGTTTCTACTGATACCAACGCTGATAGCGAGACTAATTACAAGACTACCTATACTTACGATGACAGTGGCAATTTGACTGGCGAGTTCTACGACTCGAATGTCGATGACTATCCCGATCGAATCTACAGCTACACGTATGATGTCGACGGCAATCTTCTGAGTGAGTCTTATGACACCGATGCCGACGGTCGTCCTAACTATGGCTACACCTATGTCTACGACGCTAACGGCAACCAAATCAGCCAGGCTTACGATAGTAACGGCGATGGCATTCCGGATCGCATCGACACCTATATCTACAATGAGCAGGGCAATCTGATTAGTCAGTTCGATGACACCGACGCAGATGGCAAAGTCAATCGGGTCGACACCTACACCTATGACGAAGACGCAAACGTCACTAGCCGCTCTTATGACTCTACTGCTGACGGTGTTGCCGACTACATCACCACATACACCTACGACGAACAGGGCAACCAGACTAGCCAGCTAGACGACACAGACGCCGATGGCATTGCCAACCGGATTACAACCTATACCTACGACGAACAGGGCAACCAGACTAGTCGAATAGATGATACGGATGCCGATGGCACTGCCAACCGGATTACGACCTATACCTACGACGAACAGGGCAACCAGACTAGCCGAACGGATGATACGGATGCCGACGGTATTCCCGAGCGAATTTCTACCTATCTCTACAACGAGAATGGGAACCAAATTAGCGCTGCGACAGACACCGATACCGATGGCCAAATTGACTTCGTCTATACCTACTTGTACGAAACTGCTGCAGGCGATCGCCCTGGCGTTATCCAAGGCACGCCCAACAGCGACAAGCTAACTGGAACAGATGCAGACGATCTGATCAGCGGCGGAGATGGCAACGATCGCCTACGTGGTGGTAATGGTGATGACCAGCTCGAAGGAGGGCAGGGAAAAGATTGGCTAAATGGCGGCCTTGGCGCTGACATCATTGACGGTGGTAGTGGTAGAGACGTGGTTGACTACCGCAGTTCTATAGCTGGTATCGTTCTTGGTTTGCGTGGTGAAGTCGGCGCAGGCGGTGAGGCAGAAGGGGATACCATCATCGACGTAGAGCGGATATTCGGCTCTCACTTTGATGATGTGATTAGCGGTACGGATGAAAACGATGAGCTACGTGGCCAAGGCGGAAACGACACACTCACTGGGTTAGGGGGAAATGATTTGCTGCGCGGCGGTCATGGCGCAGATATCTTAGAGGGTGGCGATGGCGATGACCAGCTACGCGGCGAAGCAGGCGCTGATATTCTCATAGGCGGTGGTGGCAGCGACACTTTCTACCTACGCAAGCTCAAAGACTCGCGGCTGTTTGGCTACGATCAAATCGCCGACTTGGCGATTGGCATAGATCAGATCAACAGTCCTGAGCCAGTTGCAGCAGCGGATATCGCTCAGCTAGGAACAGTGACAGAACTTAGCGAGGCAGGCATTGGCGCTCTACTCGATACAATAAGCTTTGAAGCTGGGACAGGTGCGACTTTTACGTTGGGAAGCCAGATGGGTGAACGCACTTTTCTAGCACTTAACGACGAGACTGCTGGTTTTCAAGCTAGAGCAGACGCAATCATAGAAATTACTGGTTTTAGCGGCTCACTAGCAGAGCTAGCAATCGTGTAAGGTGATTGTATAATTTGATGTAACGCGACTGTCAAAGTTGTTTTATGTCAACATCCAGTTCGGACAACAGTACGAGCAACAACACAATTAACAGCAATCAATCAACAGCAAGAAGAGTGCTGGTCATTGGGGGTGGCGGACGAATTGGTCGCAGCGTTGCAAATGATATCTGTCGCTATACGGATGCTCAGGTTACGCTGACAGGTCGCCGGGTAGAGCCAGATTTTTCTCTATTAGAACAGCAAACTTATCAGCGTTTGACCTTAGCCGATCAGACGGCGGTAGAAGCTGCGATCGCCCAGCACGATCTGATTGTTCACTGCGCCGGCCCTTTTCGCAGCCGCGATCATCACGTCCTGACCAGCTGCATCGCCCAAGGCAAAACGTATCTAGATGTAGCTGACAGTCCTGACTATGTGAACAAAGCGCTCGGCTATCGAGAGAAGGCAGAAGCGGCTGGTGTTACCGCCATTGTTGCCACTGGTATCTTTCCTGGCATCTCTGGCAGTATGATGCGTCAGGGTATAGAGCAGTTAGATACTGCCGAGAAAGTGCACCTCAGCTACCTAGTGGCTGGCTCGGGTGGAGCAGGTCTAACGGTGATGCGAACAACGTTTATAGAATTGCAGACGCCGTTTATGTCGAAGGTGCAGGGGCGCTGGCGGGCGATCGCACCCTATAGCGAAAGGGAGGTTTTAGACTTTCCGCGCTTCGGCAAAGGCGGCGTCTATTGGTTCAACACCATCGAGGCGCTGACCGTACCCGACGCCTTCCCAGCGCTCAAAACAGTCGTCACAAAATTTGGCTCTGTGCCTGACTACTACAATCGATTGACCTGGCTAATGGCCAGATTGCCAGGTGGAATACTCAAGAACAACGCTGTGATCGAAGCACTCTCAAAAATTAGCTATCAGATGACGCAGGTTACCGATTCGTATACGGGCGTAGGGATTGCGATGCGTACTGAGGTGACCGGAGAAAAAGACGGGAAGCCAGCGACCTATCTATCGACATTAGAGCATGAGGATACGGCGTTTTGTGCAGGCTGTGGGACGGGTGCGATCGCCCAGCTCATCCTCTCAGAGCGCCTGGTCAAGCCTGGCGTCTGGTCCGTAGAGCAGGCGCTGTCCACTCCCTTGTTCGAAGAGACACTAAATCAAAGGAAAATAACAGTCAAAAGAGAACGCTAGCATTACTCTTGGTAAAGTTCGATGTCGATACGTTGCTCTATGAATGGGTGGCTCTGGAGCCATATCGACAATTTTTCCGTCAATCAGTTCTACGTGTCGCCCCGCTAGCAGACCGTTAGTAATCATCTGGTGATAGTCCGCAAGTGTCCATCTAGTCAGTGTTCTAGTCATTAGAAAAGACCTTGTCGACGAGCTGCTCGAAGTTAGCCACAGACTTTTCGACTAGAGCTAGGCTGTCCTGCCAGAACTGAGGCTGGCTTATATCTTTTTGAAGATGCTGCTGGACTACCGCTTCAGCGGTCATGGTGCCAGTGTCGCGGAGCAAGTCTGTGTAGCGTTGGTTGAATTCACTTCGGCTGCGCTCAGTTGCCCCACTTCGGCTTTGACCTGTGGTAGATGGCTGCTGGGCGTAGATTCCAAGGCTAAACAGGTAGCCAAATAGATATGGATAGTTGTAGAAGCCTAAGCTGGAGATAGAAAAGTGTAGCTTGCTAGCCCAGAAGAGATCGTTGTATTGGCTGAGACTGTCCTCGAACCAGATCTGCCAGCTTTCGTCCATCATTTCGCATAGCTGAGCGGGTCGAAGTGTGCCTGTTTTGCGCGCTTCGACCAGGCGCTTTTCAAACTCGAACCTAGCTGGAATGTTGAGTAAAAAGACACCGGCACTTTGAGCATCTTGCCAAGCGATCTCTAGCTTCTCGGCAGGCGTTTTTGCCCGCGCCATCAGAGCTTCGCGCACAAGAGTCTCGGCGAAGATGCTGGCGGTTTCTGCCAACGTCATAGGGTAGCGGCACTGCATAGGCGAAAGGTCGCGCATGACCCAGTTGTGCCAAGCATGACCCAACTCGTGAGCGAGTGTGAGTACGTTGGTCATGGTGCCTTCGTACGTCATGAAGATGCGAGGCTCTCTAGGGTCGGAGAACTTGGTGCAGTATGCGCCAGTGGCTCGGTTAGCGGTGGGCTGACTGTCTATCCAGCCCTTTTTGGCCATCATTTTGGCAAAATCGCCCATTTCTGGGGTGAGCTGGTTGAAGGCATCGGCGATTAGGGCGATCGCATCCTCAAACTTAATCTTTTCAGCGGCTGTATCAGTACCGCCTCTGGCAATTGGCGCTGGTGCCATCACGTCCCAAGGGTGTAGCTGAGACTGGCCTAGCGCTCTCGCCATTGCGTTTAGCGCTCTCTGCCCGATGGTTCTGTTCTGATAGGTTGTCTCCATCAGCGCGTCTAGCGTCTCTCGCTCAATACGGCTCTGGTGGCAGCTTTTGTCTAGATAGTGAAGCGGACGGTTACGTGATCGCTTCTTAGCGTCTTCTAGCCGCCAGCCGTTGATGGCATTGAGACCAGCAGCAACGGCGGACTGCTGCGTTTTCCAGGCGCGGCGGATAGCTTGCCAAGCTGCTCTACGCGTCTTGGCACTAGGATGGCTGAGTAAATTTGCAGCCTTGGCCAGGCCCATTGTCTCACCTTCAATCTCGCACTTTAGCGTGCCAGCTAGCTCGCTGTAGAGATTGCCCCAGGTATGCAGGCCATTCGTGGCCAGTGCCGTCATCAGCTGCTCTTCAGCGACGCTGAGCAGAAAATCTTTTTGTTTGCGACTGTGGCGCAGTAGAAAATCTATCTCGCTGAGCGCCGGGTCACAAAGGAGAGCGGTAACAAAGTCTTCGCTAGCTCGCTGAAGAAAAACATTGAAAGGGGTCATGCCCTCTGAAAGGTCGGCGCTAAGCTTTTGGAGAATGGGCATCCAGCTGTTAGCAGCGGCGTCTTGAGTATCTACGCTGAGCGCGGTGTAGATGTATGTGTTGACGTTGCCAAGCCTTTGAAGGACGCTGTTGCGCTGCTGGTGAACGGGGCGAATTTGCTCGATCAGGCGAGTGTAGTCAGTGGGGTGGAGCGTTTCGGCAGTAGCAATAAGCTCGGTAAAGGGCAAGCAGGCTGTGGCGATCACGTCAATATCCTCTTGCAGCTGCTGAATGGTGGTGGCAATTGTCGGATCGTCGGTGCTGGCGAAGAACTGGGTGTTGTCCCAGGTGGTGGGGTAGGTGGCGGTTGGTTTGGATAGGGTTTGCATAAGGGGAGTGAAGAGCGGGGGAGTAGGGGAGCGGGGGTGGGGTTAGGTATCGGGGAGGACTGAGTTGATGTCAGTTTGGTTGATTTGGATTTGGTCGATAGCGAGTTTGGGGGTAGAAAATCTTTCGGGGCGGAGGTTAGCCTGGATGGCTTTGAGGATGCGATCGCAGGTTCGTCCAACAGATTTGCCTTCGTAGCCGATGCGGATGTCGGCTTGGGCATAGAGATCGCCTCGCTCTGCGAGTAGATCTGTCAGCTTAGTAGACAGGTTAACGTCCTTTAGCAGCGGACGGGAGCTATCGCCAGAGAGCCTAGCGACAAGGATAGAGGTGGGGACATCTAGCCAGATAACGAGGCCGTGATGTAAGTAGCTCCAGTTCATTCTCTGGGTGATAACGCCTCCTCCGGTGGCAACGACCACGTTGGTATAGGTCGAAACTTCTGAGAGAACTTGCGTTTCTAGCTGTCGAAAGGCGGCTTCACCAGCACTGGCAAATAGCTCGCTAACTTTTTGGTTGGCTGAGTGCTCGATTAGAGTGTCGGTGTCTACAAATCGATAGCCTAGCCGATTGGCTAGCTTGCGGCCGATTGTCGTTTTGCCAGCGCCCATCATGCCAACCATATAAAGGTTCGTCTTTTTGAGGTCGGCTCTGAGCTTAGCGATTTCTAGCTGGCTCATTCGGAGCTTTCTGGTTTGAGGCTGGTTTGGCTGCGGTTTGCTTGGCTGCAGTTTGCTCGGCTCTGGCCTTTTGGCCTGCGGTCTGTTTGCCTGTGGTCTGTTTGCCTGGGGTCTATTTGCCTGTGGTCTATTTGCCTGTGGTCTATTAAGCTGTGAGTCGTTAGTCTGCGGGTTATTAGTTTGGGTGCTATCGGTCTGTGGACTATTGCTCTGATCGGCTGGTGAAGGATCGGTCATAGTTTTGATAGAGCGGTAGCTCAGCTTTGATAGAGCGGTAACTCAGTGGGATCTATCTATTAGCGCTAGCCAGAGCTGCCGCTCGCCGCCAGGCGCACTATAAAACAATAGATCGATCAGCAGCCGCAAGCATAGCTGTGTAAGAGAGTCAGTTTCTAGAGTGGGATCGGCCATGCGATCGCCATACATATTGCTAAAGTTATCTATATAGTCACCCAAAATCGCTGCCCGATGGGGCGGCTCTCCAGCCGCACTTAGCGCCTCTAGACGCGTTACCGCCTGACGAACCCGTCCGTGGTGTGCTCTCGCTAAATGACAGACTACCAGCACCAATGCTCTAGCCTCTTCAATATCTAGCTTTTTGCGGCCTTGACCTTTGCGCAGCGGACTCGACTGCCGCAGCCGCCACAGTCCTACGCGATCAGAGAGCGTCTGCGACAGATTCAGTTCTCTCGCCGCTGCTAAAACCGCATCCGATCCAATATTTGTGAGTGCCTCTATTGCCATCAGCACTAGATCGAGCTGAGCTTTGATACTGCTTAGCTGTAGCGTCGATAGGTTCTTGATAGGCAGGGGCGCATCCACAGCAATCAACGCGCCCGATAAAGAACGCAACTTAAAAACGCAGTTCTAAAAGAACACAGCGAAAGGGCTACGGCAATTGTGCCACAGCAAAGACCTTCCAGCGCCTCTAAGCTAGTAAGAAATCATTATGATGAGCAGCTCGCTATGGCGAACAGGTTTGTTCGCCCCATCGCAACCGCTCATCTGTTATTTGCCCCTCATCTGCACAGACAAATTCATCAACGATGAAGGACTGTCGTCCTCGGGCCGGACGCCTCTTCTTCAAGATTCCAAAAGTTTTTTCTTCTGCTAGACCGTTTGCGCCAAAAAACACTGCCCCTACTGATGAACAACCTTCTAGCAGCTCATCGGACAGTCGCTGCAAAAACTGAGGAGAAAGAATAACCGATGTCGCCGATGCACCGCTGAGCGACATATACACGCCATAAGGACGGCTGTCCGGCGTTGATTCATAGAGCCGACTGAGCTGTAAAGAGCTCACCAGGACATTGGTTTCCCTATCGGTCTCGATCTCTTCTGTCGCGCTCAAAACAGTATCCACGCAGGTAGGCGAGCTACCAGGTACGGCTGCTGCCGCCAGCGTTCTAGCGAGACTCTCGCGGCTCTCTTCCACATCTATCCTGATACCGTATGTTCCCTCTTTATCGGATTCGTAGCTGTTGGCCAGCACTGTGTACATCCCTGTAGTCGGCAGCTGTACGACTAACCTCGAGTCGTCGTTAGTACGACTGATATCATCGTTTTCACTCATCCGCTCCCCGGTGGGATCTAGCAAAATCAGATACGGATCAAAATCTTCGCTCTCTAGATAGATCGTGGCATACCCCCCACTTTCGCCTAAAAAAGTATAGCGATCATACAGACTGCCATCATCTAAGATGGCATCTCCTGCCGCTAGCGTGCCTTCGGTATCCAATGGGTTGTCTACCCCAGTTAATGCGCCAAACGCACTGCCTGCCAGCAGACCCCAGCAACTAGCTGCCGCCAACAACATCCTGGCGAATATCTTGCTGGGCTTGCGTTTTGATAGCTTACTCTTTGGCCGATTTTCAGTCACTTGTCTCAATTGAATCCAGGTATTCTAGCTCTGACTACTATTGCATTAGCTCGAGCGGCTGAGGCACTCTCTTATATGAACTTATCTATCAGCTTATCTACACACCCAAATGCCTTTCTATTCTTATCAGAAATTTAATCATATAGAGTCTGACCGCAGTTAGACGGCCAAAAAAACCGGCAATCAGCAGGTTCGACAATCAGAAACTTAATCCGAGCACTGTCTCTAAATTGATCTAGCTGGGTAATCTCATGCCATTAATCAATTAATCTTGTTCATTGACTTATAGTATCTGAGCTACATCGTCTAAATCAAATTATCTAGATAAATAATTTATCTGGCTAAATAGCCAAAACCAGTCGAAAAATAGCCAGAACAGTCGAAACACGATCAGAATTCAGTCACCTAACCGTCGCCTACGCATGCATCTCGCTATCTACTCCGCGTCTTTGTTTACCAGCTTTTGGCTCAATCAACCTGTCAACGTTTCGACTGTGCCTTTCTATGAATCTGGAAAGATGCACGGCGCGACGACGCAGGTTGAACAGACGCGGATGGCAGTTAGGCAGACTAGGCTGATACAAACCGAAAGCTTGCAAACCGAAAACCTGAAAACCGAAAGCCCGAAGGCCGAAAGCCCGAAGACCGAAAACCTGAAAACCGAAAACCTGAAAACCAAAAACCCGAAAACCGTGGAGGGGCGGACTGGGAGAACACTAGCAGACAGCTTCTCAGAACTTGTGAAAGCGGAGCTAACAATATCTACAGACTGGCTAATAGCGTTTAGTCTGCTGCTGATTGGCGGCGCGCTTAGCTGGGGAGCTATGCGGTACGCGCAGCAGCAACAGTGGCAGCGAATCGAGTTCTTGCGGCAAGCTGTCAAGGAGTTCGAGAGCGATCCCGATATCAAAAAAGCGCTCAAAATTTTGGATTTCGAAGAATATAGAGACTATCAGATTGACTCATCAGTGGCGCATCAGTCCTTCTCGTTTCGAATTACTGACCAGATGCTGTGTAATGCTTTGGCAGATCATGAACACAGGGTTCGCCGTAAGCATGAGCTAGAGCGCTATCAGGCTGCGACCAAACGCGGTACTGAGGACAATAATAAGCAGGTTACTGAAATTGTTGCTGGAAGCACTAGCGCTGAAGCTAGCATTGGCGCTGACAGTGAACCTGTCGCTGACGCTAGTAGCCGTAGCACCAAAGACGAGGTCAGGCTAGACCCAGCGGCTTTACGCGAGTATCAGATAGAAACCGCTCTGCGCGACTGGTTCAACAAACTGCTAAACGGTCTGGAGCATTTTGGTTATTTCATAGAGTCGGGCCTGTTTACTCAAAAGGAACTACAGCCCTGGATGAACTACTGGGTGAAACTGATTGGCGATCCGACCTATCGGCGCTCTGGCGCTTCTCGATTTTATGACGCGCTCTACAGCTATATTCACCACAGCGGGTTCTTTGGCGTACAAAAGCTGTTTGAGCAGTTTGGCTATCGAATTTTGCCTTCGCCGTATCATGACAATGATCTGGTGGCGCTGAATTTGGCGTCAGACTCAGAATCGATCTCAAAATCGACTTCGAGATATAGTACAAGGGTAGCCCTGACGTTGGCAAAGGCGGCCTATCTTGCCTATCAAGACAAGCAGTTTGTGGTTGAAGTAGTTGAGAGATGGGGAAAGACGCTAGGAGATCATAAAAGTAAGGCTAGTCAGCAGCAGAAGCTAGACAAGCCTGAACCTGTGATCGAGCAGTATCAGGCGCCTCGCTCAAAACAAAAGGATAAGTACGAATTCGTGAGTCGCAACTTTCGCTATTTCAACAACAGAGGGCGAGACACGCAGGCTTATATGTTTCGCACTGAGCAGTTTATGGTGCTGGCCTTTCGGGGCAGTCAGGAGCCAAAAGACTGGCTGACAAATGTGACGACTCAGCTACGAAAATTTACTATCTTCAAAGAAGGCGCAACTACCCTCTCTTCTTATCAGGGAAAGGTTCATACGGGTTTCTTTCTGTCTTGGGAAATTATTGAGCAGTCTGTCCTCTCACAGCTCGATAAGTGGCGATCGCAGATGAAGGAAGAAAAGCTGCCGCCGCTATACATTACAGGGCACAGTCTTGGCGGGGCGCTGGCAACAATGGCAGCAGCCTCTCTATCTGATAATGGGATAGAGGTAGCAGGCGTATATACGTTTGGGCAACCACGTGTGGGCGATCGCACCTTCGCTAGCCAGCTCAACAAACGCACCGACGGCAGGGTGTTTCGCTTTGTCAACAACAACGACATTGTTCCCCATGTGCCGCCACCATTTTCCGTGTGGAACCCGACTCGGCTATATGGCCACGTTGGCGTTGTCAAATACTTCAACTCGCGGGGTAGGATCCTCCCTAACCATCGCATGGTAGACAGACTGATGGATTTCGTTATAGGAGTGGGTCGAGGTATGATTGGCGCTAAGTTTGATCTGATCTCTGACCACAGTATGGAGTACTACATCAGCCATCTAGACGCGGCGCTAGAGGAAGAAGCTGAAAGTAAGGCAGCATACATGATAGAGGTCAGCTAAAAGAACAATCCAGCTAAAAGAACAATCCGGCTAAAAGAACAATCTAAAGTCTTCGTCTTGTTCGCTCAGCTGAGCCCAGTCAACGCCTTGATGGGTAAACCAGCTTACTAGCTTTTTACAAGCGGGTCTTTCGGTTGCGTAGTGGCCCGCATCGACCAGTACAAGGTCTTGATCCCGACTCTCTTGAAACTGATGAAATTTACAGTCGGCAGTCAGGTAGACCTGTGCGCCTGTCTGCTTGACAGCTGAAATATAGCTAGCCCCAGAGCCGCCCAATACGGCTATTCTCTCTACGCTTTGTTGTAGATCTGCTGTAGGAGAATACAACAATCTAGGCGGTGCCAGGACCGACTGAATTTCTTTTAGAAGCTGCTGAAGCGATCGCACAGCAGGTAAACTGCCGACTCGCCCGTATCCTCTGGTGCTATCTTCAGTCGGTGCGGTTGGCACAATAGGTTCAACTAGCGCTAGGCCCAACTGCTGAGCTAGCACATCTGCGGTGCCATCTTTGACCTGGTCGAAGTTGGTATGGGCGGTATAGATGCCGATATTGTGCGCGATCGCCAGCCGTACCATATCGCCAACACTATCACCCGCAACAATGGCCGAAAGCCCACCGAAGATCAGCGGATGATGAGCAAAGATTAGGTTCACCGGAAATCCCTCTGCTTTGAGTGCGATCGCCTCATGCATCACTGCTAGGGTTGGTGTCAGACACACCAGGATCCCAGCTGGTTCGCGTAGGATATCGGGCTCTACCTGCCAGCCGCAGTTATCCCAGTTTTCCTGCCAGCTAGGATTTGCCCATCGCTCAAAACTTTCAATCACATCAGCGATCTTCATTTAAGGCTCCAGATTTCAATTATTCTAGGCTTCAATCACTCTAGGCTTCAATCATTCCTCGAGCACTGCACGTGCTAACTAGTCTTCTCTATGAGGGTATATTATGCCTACTCACATGTATCTAAATTGATTGATAGGTTGCACAATAGTTTAGTACGTTTGGTTCATCTCCTGTAGGCATCCGCAGGCAATCCTAGAATGCAAGAAAAACTTAAAGTGCTCATTGTTGATGATGAGCCAGACAATCTAGATCTGCTGTACCGAACATTCCGTCGAGACTTTAAGGTATACAAGGCTGTTAGCGGTGTTGAAGCGCTAGAGGTTCTAGAGCAGCAGGGCGAGATGGCAGTCATCATCTCAGACCAGCGAATGCCAAAGATGAACGGGACGGAGTTTCTGAGCTATACCGTAGAGCGCTACCCCAATACCATTAGAATCGTACTGACAGGATACACCGATGTAGAAGACCTGGTTTCCGCAATTAATGCTGGAAAAGTTTTCAAATACATTACTAAACCCTGGAAACCGCAAGCGCTCAAAGAGACGGTGATCCAGGCTGCGCAGACATACACGGTCGTTAAGCGTCGGACTCTAGCGCTTAGCAGAGCCCTTAGACAAGAGTCTCTTAGCAACAATATTACGGCTGCTGTGCGCAGCTCTCTCGACTACAACAGCACTTTGCAGTCAGTGGTTAGTGCACTAGGTCAAGCAGCAGCAGCAGATTTTTCCGTTCTATACCCTACTACAGAGCCAAAAGAAAGCAGACAGCTCGGACAAAGGAATTTAGAGCCGTTTACATACTCTCCAAACGCAGAGGCAAAAGCGCTGTTAGACTGCTGTTTAGAGAATGCTTCTGCTTGTGCAGAGCAACTAAATCCTCTATGTACCGTTTTGAACGACCCCGGCTTTGATCTAGCCGGCAGCCTAGAGCGTAGTCGCAAAGCTTTTAATGACACTCATGATGATACAGAAGAGAGTAATTCCGAGCTTGATATCTTCTCGAAAACAATAGAGATTGAAGGTAGAGTTGTCACTGGCATAGTTGTTCCTTTTGTGAAAGAAGGCACTTCATTGGCGAAAGTCTGTCTGTATAAGGAAACCGAAGAGCCGCAAGAATCGCAGTGGGCTGACGAGACGATTGAGCTGCTCACTCATATTGTGGATCAAGTAGCGCTGGCAATTTCGCATGCTGAGCTGTATCGACAAATTCAGCATCAGTCAATGAAAATGCAGTCAGAACTAGAGGTGGCTAGGCAGATTCAAAGCAATCTGTTGCATCAGCGCTGGCCAGAAACTCCAGGGCTAAAGATCCAAGCTCGCTGTCAACCAGCTAGAGAAGTTGGCGGAGACTTTTTTGAAGTGTTTGTTCATCCTAATGGGGATGTTTGGCTAGCGGTGGGTGATGTCTCTGGGAAAGGGGTGCCAGCGGCGCTGTTTATGTCTAGTGCTATTTCAGTCCTGCGCCGCGAGCTGGCGCAGGAAAACTCCCCTAGTCCTGAACAAGTTATGCGTAGTCTCAACCACAGCCTGGCCGGTGATTTGGTGAGCAGCAATTACTTTATTACCATGGCTTTGGTTCGCTATCGCCAGAAGACTGGCAAGTTAGCCTATGCTAATGCGGGGCATGTCTATCCAGTGGTTTGGGCTCATCAGAAGATGGTTGCGCAGCGCGAGGCTCATGAATTGTCCAATCAGGTACCCTCTCATGAAATAAATCCTACTTACTTAAACATTCGAGGAGTTCCTTTAGGAATCTTGCCAAATTGGCAAGCAAAAGCCGGGGAAATCGAGCTGTCAGTCGGCGACATTGTACTTTTGACAACTGATGGCATTATAGAAGCGAGCGTTCCCAATGTCGAAAGCTGCGATTCTCGCTCTGTATCGACACAGACCGCTGTGTCGGACTCATGCTCTATGTTGAATCAAGAAGGGCTCTGGGCATTCCTCCAAGAGCAGCCCGCTGATTTTAATGTAGACCATTTAATCTCATATATTCGTCGTGCCGAAGGAGAACAAGAAGATGATCAAACCCTCTTATCGTTGGAGGTAATACCTTGCTAAAAACAGAGCTAAGTGTACCCAGCGATCTACGGTTCATGGAGGTAGTAGAACACTGGCTACTAGAATCTTTGCGTCTAGAGATTGACCAAAAGATCAATTGGGAGGAAGTGAAAAAACGTCTGCGCCTAGTGGTAGTAGAGGTCTATTCTAATATTGTTCGCCATGCGCATAGCGACCAGCCTGAGCTACCGGTCCTAATTCGCATCGAGCTAGATGAAAGCAACAATCTTTCTCTAGAAGTATGGGACCGTGGGAAAGGATTCCAGCTAGATAGCTATGCAGCGCCTTCTCCTTCTGACTACCAGGAGGGCGGCTATGGGTGGCTAATTCTCCATCGAATTATGGACCGGGTCGAATATCGGCTGCGGGTAGGAGGCGATCGCAACTGTCTGAAGCTAGAAAAAGATTTAGCCTCTGACCATCAAATGGCCGTAAGCGTTGATAACAGCGCCATCTAGGTGCCCTATTCTACTCGAGCCTTGCCGTAGCGAGCGATCGCCCCCTTGCCAGCTTGCCAAGCCCAAAGCTGATCGCCAACCGAAAAGTGCCACCACTCATTTGGATGCTGTCTAAACCCAGCGCTGGCCATTACCTCGGCTAATAAACAGCGATGAGAGTGAGCTTTCTGTTGAGCCTGGTCCTGACTATTGGCAAAATAATTGGGATGAGAGCGCTGTGAAATTTCGTCTATAGGTGAACCCATATCGACAGATTCATTGGCGGCGTCGGTCAGGGTTAGATCGATAGCGCTACCTGTACTGTGCGGCGGTGGCGTCTTTGGGTCAGGGCTAGGCACGGCCCAGAACTGGAGAACTTTGGATTGGATGAGTGATCGCGTCGCCTCAGTCAATTCTTCTGAGCGAGCTAGCTGATTAAAAGTGTAATCCACCATAAATTGCTGTACGGCAATCGAACGATAGGCGTCGAAGATCTGTAGATGCCATCCAGGACGCTGAGTACTCAACGCTAACTGCGCCTGTAGAAGCTTTTGCAAGACACCTTCACGCAAGAAGTAGGGAGAGTAATCGCCGTAGGGTGCGCCTAGAGACTGGTAAGGATGCGGCGTAACAAAGGTAAAGCGATCTAGGGGAATAGCAACTAGTGATTCGTTACATTCTCTGATCGGAATTTCTTGGTAGGGTTTCAGAGACATTTGCCTAAACTATGTACCGCTGCTATCGATCATCCCTACGGAATGGTCGAACCATTCTTACACAGCAACTAAAGATTGTTCGCGTACGTAGCTGACAAAGTTGCTGAGGATCTGCAAGCCTGCGGTAGATGATTTTTCTGGGTGGAACTGCACGGCCATCAGGTTGCCTTTGCTGACAGCGGCGGTGACGGTTTGGCTACCGTGGGTGATAGTTGCTGCGTTTATACTCGGATCGCTAGGATCCGCATAATAAGAATGGACAAAGTAAACCCACGCGCCAGGTGGAATGTTCTGCAAGATTGGACAATCAGGTTGCAAGAGTTCAAGCTGATTCCATCCCATATGAGGAATCGTAATCCCTGGTTCTGACTGAAACTGGCGGATAGCCCCCGAGAAGACACCTAGACCAGCTTCTTTGCCTTCCTCGCTGCTCTCAAAGAGTACCTGCAAGCCTACGCAAATACCCAGGAAGGGTTTGCCGCTATTAGCGATACGGCGAATTGGTTCAACTAGGTGGCGCGATCGCAAATGCTGCATAGCTGGGTCAAAAGCACCCACACCCGGTAGCACAACGCCATCACACCTTTCGATCTCGGCGACAGAATCGGTGATGATTGTGGTGGCACCTGCCGCCTGTAGCCCTTTGCAGGCCGAGTGCAGATTACCCATGTCATAGTCGATAACGGCAATAGTTGTCACAGTTAGTCGCTAACCTCTATCGTTCTTGTATGGTACGGCTTATGGCACGGTAAGTATGTGAGGCGCGGCCTCTACACCGAGCATTATAGAAGGCATTGTCCCTAATCGCTGCTATTTCTATCGATTGTGACTATTCCTACAACGAATCAGACCTCCACTGAAATTTTGATCACTTCCTTTGTCCCGTGGTTGGCGCATCAGACATCTAATTCGTCGGATGACTTGGTGGCAGCGCTCTACAAGCGAGGTGAACCTACCCTAGATAGCGTCTGGCTGAGGCACGTGCCGGTTTGTTTTGACCGAGCGCCAGCTTTGGTCATTCGCGAGCTACAGCGGCTGCGGCCTCGCGCCATCGTCTGCTGCGGCATGGCTGAAGATCGCAGCTGTCTGTCGATCGAACAGCAGGCAACGTGCGATCACCAAACCCTGCAAACATCAGTCAACGTGCAAAATTTGATACGAGGCACAACGCAGAGTGAAATCAGCTACAACGCGGGTGACTATGTTTGTAACCATTTGTACTACCAGGTGCTAGCGGCGATTGATACGCACGGGTTAGATATGGTCGCTATTTTTGTTCATGTCCCTATCTTGACCAGTGAGAATACAGCTGGAATCGTGAGCGATTTTCTAAGGATAATTTCTACTCTTTAATTTCTGCTCGTAACTACTCAGGCTCGAATTCAGAGAATCGGGTCACGCCTGCAATCCGCCCCACGATTGAAAATCGGGGCTAACTGAATGAAGTCCGCTAAAGGGACTTAATCGGGGCTCTCTAAAAGGGCTTTAGGTTCTATTGCATGTAGGGTAGTGTGGTTGAGATGATGCTGTTTTTGGTTTTGGGTATAAGCAATCGCAAAATCGAGTTGTTTGCGACCTAGTGAGAAAACACCATAGTTCTGTTGCCATTTGAATTTGCCGCAATCGTCATCTGGATAGCGACTATTGAGATAGTGACTGCTGCTACCTTTTATCCGTCGAACAAATTCGGCGATGGCGATTTTGGGTGGAATAGAGACAATCAGGTGGACATGGTTATCAATGCCACCGATTGCGTGGAGATGCGCGCCTAAAGCATTCGCTTTGTCATTGCAATATTGGTATAGCGGTGCTTCTCGTTTGGGTGTAATTAAGGGCAGCCGCTCGTGGGTTGACCAAACCAAATGATAGTAAAGTTTCCAAAGCGACATAGAATGGCATGCAACTGGGTGAGCTTGGCTTAGAATAGCCAAACCGAAGCGTAGAGCGAACGTTATACCTAGCCCCTTCAGTGGGCTTTATTTCGATAGCCCCGATTTTTAATCGTGGGGCGATTCTCAAGCGTAGATAGCCTGAGTAGTTACTTCTACTCTTTAATTTCTGCTTTTCAACTTCCGTTCTTCAACTTCTGCTATTTAATTTCTGCTATTTAATTTCTGTTCTTTAAGTATTGACTCTAGGCTATGGCTGTATGGCTACATGGCTGTATAGCTGCTTGATGCGATCGCCAGATTCTCTGACGTAGTTGATATCCCTGATCTTACAAGTGCGCTAATAGCTCGCACTTACTGCTGTTAATAACGGTTTTTCTGTCTAGACTGCAACAGACTGACTCCTAAAGCATCAAGATCAGGCAAGATAAACATATAGCCTTGATCTACAAAGGTAACCAACGCTTGCCCAAACGCATTTAGGCACTGCCATACACTACTTTTCGATTCGCTGCAAATCACATGGCTTATTCCGTCGTACAGGTAAAAGAGCGTATTGACAACGCTACAGCTGATATCGAAGAGTTTTCTACTGACTTTTCTCTTCCGTGCCTGCTAAAAGCGATAAAAGTAGACGGAAAGGCAGGACTGCTTTCTAGAATTAGCTACTACTTTACTCAAGGAGTTTTGCATTCGCTAGAGAGTGCATTTCATTACGCGGACGACCTAAACCGACAGCTAGTCCATTCTAGAGTGTTCGTTGTCAAAGACGTCGATGGCGATCAGAGCTATTACCTACGCATGGACACGGTGGTAAGCGGCGCGTGCGATCGCCAAAATATTTCGCTGTTTCTCTCTAAAGTGAATCAGGACGTTGAAATCTTGGTGAACTACTTTTGCTAATTCCGACTTATTTTTTACACCGACCGATATAGCGTATAGCCTGAGCTGGGTTGCCGTTCATGGTGACAACCTCGTGCGTCTCTAGCTCAAGGCAGTCGAATCCATTCATCAGCTGAGTAAAATAGCCCAAGTCGTGATGTCGAACAGTGCCGCCATCAGCCAGATCAAAAACGCCGTACTGTCCATAGCGCCTGTAGCCTTCTTTGTATCTATCCAGATAGCGAGATGACCACTGTAGCGGCAAATCGCTGACGAATAGACAGCCTTCTGGCTTTAATACTCGTTTGAGTTCGCTCATAATCTGTCTTTGTTCTAGGTCGAAGGGAACAGAGGTTAATAAGGTCACAATCACAGCCACATCGAACGTATTGTCTTCCCAGTCCAGCTCGCTGCGGCAGTTTTTGAATTCACACTCGGGAGCGTTTTTCTTTGCCTGCTCTAGCATGGCCAAAGAGGTATCGGTCGCCGAGACTGCAAATCCCAGATCAGCTAGATAGCGAGCAAGGCGACCATATCCACAGCCCATATCTAGTACCCTAGCCGCCTGAGGAAAGTACTGTTTGATTGCAAATTCAGGAATGGGATGACGAAATTCTTTGGATGTGGCGCTCTCATCCCAATACTTTATTAGCTGAGACGAACTTGGAATAGTTTCGGCCATATGGGTAGAACTTCCTTAACGAAATTTTGTATGGCGCCCGTTATGCTTCTGTATGCATTACGGGCGCATAGGATATAAAGCTGTGAAAGGCTTTACAATCTGTAGGAATTATATTTGTTCCCACATCACTTTGAGTCCGTCGGGTAGAAAGCTGGCAATCTCTTTTGTTCTTTCGGGAGAAAGTTCTTCTCTAACAGCTGAAAAAACGGCGATGACCGCAGATTCGGGTGAGACGTTTTTGGGAACACCGCCCTCTTGGCGGACACGGCGCAAGAAGGTCTCTGTGTCGATATTCAAAGGGGGTCTGAGTTTAGAAAGCGCAGCCACAATAGGATTGTCGTCTTTCCAAAGTTTGGCGATTTTCTCGTCGCTAAACTCTGATTCTGTGCGATCGGCTAGGTCAGTGCTCATTAAATCGCGGAGCGATCGCAAGACGACAATAGTAATATCTCTAGCATCATAAATGTCAGGAATGCTAGAGCGCTGCATTACTTTCTCTAAAAAGGCTTGTTCGTTGGGACTAATTTTTTTTGCAGGCATGATTATAGAACTCTTTTTTAGCAACGTTCGTATCATACTGCGATTCTCATCCAGGTCTTGCTGTTACTAAGTTAGCGCCCTTTATTAGCCTTTTGGAAGCAGCTCGGATACGGCAGATAGGTATGTCGATAGCCATTGCTGACTCTGGGTTTTGAGCTTCTGTCGCTCTGCTGCCCTGATCGAGGATGGATCAAATCGATAGCGGTAGTGTAGTGCCAGGAGTTCTGTGAAAGATGTCTGCTGGGACTGTGGTAGTAAGGGTCCGATGCGATCGCGCCACTGTAAAAGTGATTCGCTAGGGAGCCGAGATAGGTTGCGATCGCCCAGTACTTTTTCAATCTGATAGAACTCAGAGTCCAATCCGTTCTGAATAGAGTGCGGGCTTGGCTGTAGACTATCCGTTCCCAGAATGTTCTGTCGCTGGCCTTGAAACGCCTGCATCGAACGCCAGAGTAGATAGCAGAACAGCGGTATGATAATCAGCAGTATTTCTCTTAGCCCTAGCTCTCCTAGCTGTCGCATCCGATAGGAGACTTGAAACCCTAAGAAAGAGAAGAAGTCTGACACGCTTTGCCAAGCGGAGGTGATTGCGTTCTCTTGTGCCATCCAGTCCGGTGGGGTGGTATCTAGAACTTGCCAGCCGCCGTCTATGTATACCAGCGTCCAAGCATGAGCATCTCTGCTACGAACAATGTACTGGCCTTCTAGCGGACTAAATTCATGAACTGCATAGCCCACTGCATAGCGAGCCGGAATGCCAGCCCCCCTTAGTAACAGCGCCGTTGCAGAAGCAAAGTATTCGCAGTGGCCTGCCCGTGTGTTCAGCAGGAAATCTGAAACAGGTGCTGTGTTTGGGTTTGGGCGGAGAAGATCTAAGGAATACTGAAAGTCTTGGAAGTAGGCAGCGATTCGACGAACTATTTCGCGCTCAGATTTACCTGATAGAGCCAATTTTTTGATGGTTGTTTCGATAGCTACTTTATCTACATTCGGAATTTGCAAGTCTGTTGCTGTTGGTCGCGTCTCCGCTAGGTTAATGCCCTGCCTGAGGCCGAACTGTACTTCATAGGTAGCATTGCCAGTGGCATCCACCTGAACGGCCCCGTACTGGTTGCGCTGCATCTCTTCTACGGGTAGCTGGCGAATAGCCGACGTACCGCGCGGTAGTGTGAGTACGCCGTCTCCTCGATCTAGGTCAGCGGAGATGGTGATTGAGCGCGATCGCGCGCCCGGTTCTCCCAGTATCCATTCTCCATCCGCTTGACCGGGCGGCACCGCCTCAAAAAGAGAATTAGTCGCACTCCAAGCAGAGAACTGGTATTGATTGTAAGAAGCTTCTTGTAAAAGTAGCGGAAAGATTGAGGATTGAGCAGCATTTTCTGCAGGAAAGCTAGGGGCAACCCGAAAAGCAATCTGGCTAGACAGCTTCAATCTACCAACCGAGCCCATCTGAGTGGCGCTGCTGTTTGGACTGACTGCGCCACTAGCCATATTGCCGATCATGGCGATCATCTGGGCTTCTAGCTGCCGCTGAAACTGAGAGAGCTGAATGTGTCCGGCAAAACCCAATCCAGCCGATAGACAAAACAACAGCATCCACAGTACAGGCCCCGATCGCTTTGGTCTTTGTGTCCAAAGAAACAGCGCTGCCAGTGCTGTAGCCGCTCCATAGAAGAAAAAGTGGTCGCTATCAGCTGCGCTGGCCGCCAAAAGACAAAGCCCAAAATAAAGATGATACAGATTGACAAAACTTTGCCTCGTGCTGCTGGCCTGGTGCGGTAGATAGGGATTAGAAAAACAGTCGACCAGCAGTGCCTGGACGCCCAATCCGTAAGTTTGAGCCAGTATGAAAGGCAGTCCAGCAACGGGTAGCCACTGAAATAGGCTATAGATAAAAAGAGACTTTTCGGTAGTCACTAGTACAACAAATAGCATTGCCAAAATTGCGGCGCTAAGTTTGGCGGCTTCCTTTAGGTCGCTAAGCGAAATCTCCCAGCGCTGCGCGATCACTCGGCGAGCTTCTAACAGGCAAACGATCGGAACAGCAACAAACAGAAGGCCCGTATGCCAACCCCATAGAGCTACAGCAAGACTGCACAAACTGGCATTGTCTATCACTAGCGCATTTGACTTCAGAGTGTTTGACTTCAGAACGTTCAACTTCAGAGCGTTTAAATTCGGAGCATTTAAATTCATAAATTCCACAGATCCTGCTGAATTCTGCCTATATGTAAAACATGAATGCTGCTCTGACTATTTCGTAGACAGCTTCTGTCTATGGGTTCTGATAAGCCTGCTGCTGGCGCGACAATCAGCGCTAGCGTTGGAATGTTGGCTGCTTGCAGCTGCTCGATTAGAGCTTGGCGATCGCAATCCCAGGTCAAAAAGATGCAGATACAGCCGCTGAGTAAAGAGAGACGCGATCGCACTATCGGCAGCAGCGCCGAAAAACTTTCGTTCTGACAGAGCACTACCGACGCCAGCAGTTCCAGCAGTCGCTCAGTTTGTCCTAGCCCACGTCCTGCGGTGAAGCAGTGTGCCTGGTCATTCACAAAGACCATATCCAGCAGAGATTCCTGAGTTTGAATGGTGTAGGCAAAAGAGGCTGCGATCGCCACTGCCTCTTCCATGATTTCGCTGTAGCTCTCTAACTGAAAAGTGTCGAGCACCAAAGCATGCCGAACCGAATACTCAGACTGTTCCTCTTTAATAATTGGCCTGCCAGTTTTCGCCCAGCTCTTCCAGTGAATCTTTCGCACAGAGTCACCTGGCCGATAATCTCGCAGCGCCCTGAACTCCTCCGAATCGCCCAGCGCCGACACTAGTGCTAGTCCGTCAGCCTGGTAACACCTCGCCCCTGGTAGATCTAGGGCGGGCAGCTGATAGCGCTTTGGCAAAACCAAAACCGTCTGAGCCAGTGAAAGCGTAATGCAGCGATTCATTAGCCCCAGCGGCTCAGGGCAAGTCAGTATCAGCGCACCAAACGATAGCAGTCCACGGCGCAAAGGCAAAAGTTCAGCGACGACTTCTGTCTCACTTTCACCCGCAAGCGGCAACAGCGCTGAAGGCGAAGCGACTGCCCTTTGTTGCCTCGCTAGCAGCTTGAACCAGTCTTGTCGGCTGCGCTTCTTGGCACGAGCAAACTGCTGAAAATCGTAAAAGCTGGGAAAGGCATTTTCAAAAGATTCACGCCAAGAGAATACCGAGTGTTTTTTACTGCGGTTATCAATCACAATTCGATACCGCAGCGGTACTCCAACCGTACCAAATCGAGGGAGATGGCGTGTGGCTCTTAGGCGATCGCGGCTGCGACGACCAAACCGACTGCCGTATCTCAGTAGCGCCGAAGTCGCCAGCAGCGCCAGCAAAAAGGCAAAGACCTGATAAGACACGCTTCGCCTGATGTCTAAACTAATTAGACCAAACACAAACAAAGCGACCAAGACACTCAGTCCAGTCGGCGTCAGATATTGAGTTAACCACTGCCTTCCCTTGTGGTTGAACCGCAGTAGACGATAGATAGCACGATTCATAGTATTAGCTGAGTGTAAGCCGAAGGCTGGCCGAAGATTGGCCGCGAACGGCACCAGGGCGCAGTGAGCAGTTCATAGACTGACGTATCAAGCTGGGACCGGCAGCGTTTTAAGAATCTCTAGCACTACGTTCTCGGCTGTTTTGCCAGAAAATCGAGCCTGCGATTCCATCACCAGTCGATGCGATAGCACCGAGACCGCAATCTCTCGAATATGATCTGGTGCAACAAAGCCGTAGCCATCAAATAGCGCTAGCGCCTGAGCTGTCTTCATCAGCGCAATCGATCCTCTAGGACTAGCTCCTAGCTGCACATCCTCAGCCTGCCGAGTAGCACTGACAATATCAACTACATAGCGCTTGATCTCTGGACTGACGCGAATCTGTCTGGCCTGCTGCTTCAAAGTGAAGATATCTTCGATTGCGATACAGGGACGAACTTTCTCAATCGGATGTTCTGCTATCTGATTAGATAGAATCTCTACCTCATTTTCTGTAGAGATGTAGCCTAGCCGAAACTGTAGGGCAAAGCGGTCCATCTGCGCCTCGGGCAGAGGATATGTACCGCGAGCGTCAATCGGGTTCTGGGTTGCAATTACAAAGAACGGATCGCGTAACTGATTGAGTTTGCCATCGATGCTGACCTGAGATTCGGCCATTGCCTCCAACAGCGCCGACTGCGTACGGGGAGAGGCCCGGTTAATTTCATCAGCCAGAACAATATTGGCAAATATCGGACCCGCATGAAAGTGAAAGGTGCGCTTTTCAGGATCGAGAATAGAAACGCCCAGAATATCTGAAGGCAACAGATCTGGTGTGAACTGAATTCGCTTGAAAGAGACATCAACAGAAAATGCTAATGCCTTAGCAAGTGTCGTCTTCCCGGTACCAGGATGATCCTCTAGCAACACATGGCCGCCGCTAGCAAACGCCGCTAGCAACTTGCGAATGGCTACAGGTTGACCTTTCACAACCTGTTGGATATTGCTAGACAGCCGTTGATAAATCTCTTGGCCAGACAGGCTAGATGGAGAAACAGAAACAGTGGATAGAGCCATAGCAGGTGCTTAAAACCAGGCTCAGAGTACCCAAAGACTACAAGCTGCCTCCATCCTTTCCTCACCACTCATAGCCGTATCGCTTTTGGCCACAATTTTTCAGCCAAAAGCACGCCAAAAGCACATTGCTAGTCAAAAACATAGTCAAACAGTAGCAGCTTGTATCTGTGACTGCCATTGGCGGGCCATCACTGAACCGAGCACAATTCTTTTGTAGTAACCCTCTGATACATCTACACACAAACAGCTTTGATTCGTGTCTTGATTTTTTGGCACGTACCAAAACTCTCTTCCCTTTGTAGTGTAATAGGTACCTGCTTTAATCAGTCCTGGCACGTAGGTTCCTGGCGCTCTCAGCTCATTCCACTCAGTTTCTGGACGCACTAATCGCACGTCTTGAATGCTATCCAATGGCAATTCTATCTGTCCGCTCAGGTGAAAAGCCCAGAAGCGCTCTGAAGGGTCTAGCTGAACCTTGACCTTATTGCCTGCTACCACTAAATTCATTGACCTACTATTTGATAAAGCAGTCTATTCCACTAGTGTGAGTTGCGACTATCACTACTTACCTTATGCATCTTCTCGCTTTTCAGCGAGTCTCACTATATATCTAGTTCAAAGGCGCGAGGATTTCCACTCTCAAGTAATACGAGATTGTTCTTTAGCTGCTTCCATACTAGACCCGCACTAAGAAGTACAAGCGGGGTGGCCATCGCGTATGCAATCTTGGCAGGAAAGCCAAAGATACTCATCCCAGAGGCCAAAAAGACACAGCTCCCCAAACAAATGCCTAGGAAAGGAAACTGAAGATCAAAGCCTTGAAGTTTTGAAATAGAGCGAGTAGATCGTTTCTGGTACCAGTCGCCGACAGCTTCTTTTAACACAGTGGAGAAAGCTAGGCCGGAGGTGACAGCGATGAATAGGCCCACCGCGAGTAGAAAATAGGGGGGTGTTTCGAGGTAGTACATAGAGGCGGAGAGTTTGGGAGTAGGGGATGGAGAGTTCGAGAGTGGGTAAGTAGGCAGTAGGCAGGCTTAGCTTAGGCGTCTGTGTGTTTTTAGTGATTAGTCCTCTACTAAACTATCACTGAATTGTGAGGTGTAAGAGAAGCTAGGTAGCTCTAGCGAGTGTTGGTTAGCTGTAGTGCACCTGCTAGTTGGGCGGGGACAAGTGAGACGGCGCGTTCCTTGGAGAAGTCGGCGATCGCATCCCAAGCTGCATCTAGCAACCTGCGTGGCTGCAAATCATCTTTGACCAATACCCACAACCGCTCGACTTCTTCGGTATGTAGGCGGTTGTCCTCAGTTAGAGCCAGCAGAATCTGCCTTCTGAGGTACTGACCCTCTTCAGTCATCAGAAACTGAATTCCTAGTCCGGCGGTGGGAATGATGTCAAAGCTTTGATCTGAGCGAGCGATCAAAAGTAAATCCTCTAGTCGCTGCCACTGGAACTTTCCGTCTTTGAACAAGACATCAATTAGTCGACGGCGCAGAGCAGGGGTCTCGGCAGTGAGCAGCCGACGAGCAACATAGGGATAGGCAATCTCTAAGATTTTGAAATCTGGATCTAGGCTCAGTGCCAGACCTTCTTGCGTAACTAGAGAACGAATAATCAGCGCAAACTTAGCTGGGACTCGGAAAGGGTATTCGTACATTACCTCCGAGAACTTATCGGTGACAGATTTGAAGTTGAAGTCTCCGACACTAGAGCCAAGAGCTTCTTGAAAGACTGTCTCTAGCGCAGGCACGAGCGGACGAACGTCCACATTCGGCATCAAAAAACCAAGTTTGACAAAGTCATTAGCCAGGTCTGTATAGTCGCGGTTGATTAGATGAACAACAGAATCGACTAGGGTTTCTTTAGTATCTTGGTCGAGCTGGTCGGTCATGCCAAAGTCGATGTAGGCCATGCGACCGTCAGGCATGGCAAACAGGTTGCCAGGATGTGGATCGGCGTGAAAGAAGCCGAATTCTAAGAGCTGACGCAGGCCGGAAGAGACACCGATCTCGACCAAATCATTAGTCGCTAGGCCAGCGGCTTTGACCTTCTCTGTGTCGGTAAGCTTGAAGCCGTTGATCCACTCCATTGTCAGCACGTGAGTGCTGCAATAGCGCCAGTAGATAGAAGGCACCTTGACTAACGGCTCATCCTGGAAGTTTGCAGCAAATTTCTCAGCGTTTCGGCCCTCGTTCAGATAGTCAATTTCTTCAAATAGCTTGCTGCCGAACTCGTCTACAATCAGCCGCAGGTCATGGCCTAGATTTAATGGCAAAAGCGGTCCGATCCAGCCTGCTGCCCACCGCATGATGTAGAGATCTCGGCAGATAATCGGCATGAGGTTAGGTCTTTGCACTTTGACAGCAACCTCTTCACCAGTGTACAGACGTGCCTTGTAAACCTGTCCGAGACTAGCGGCGGCGACGGGCTCTGCTGAGAAGAAGCTGTAGATTTCTTCGGGCATGCGCTCAAAGTCGCGGTAAATAATCTGCCGAGCGACTTCATCGGAAAATGGAGGGAGCTGATCTTGTAGCTTGATCAGCTCGTCTAGGAAGCTGGGTTTGATCAGGTCAGGGCGAGTAGAGAGGGCCTGACCGACCTTAATAAATGTGGGACCTAGCTGGGTGAGAATCTGCCGTAGACGAACGGCCCGGCGGTCTTGATTAGCTTCTGAGCGGCCTAGTAAATAGTCAAAAACTAGTGAGAGGGCAAAGCTACCCAGCATCCATGACACTGTCAGAGTGCGCCATAAAACTACTAGAGGGCGCCGTCTGTAATATCTAGCAATTTCTTTCCAGTCGTAGCGTCGCTTTGAATAAGCGCTAGAATCACGCCTGGTAGCGTCAGTGCTTGTGAAGTCTGTCATAGTGGCCCTACCGTGGCACTAGCTATTGACCACAGCTATTACTTTAACTTTTGCTTTCTCTTCATCTTAGTATACAAAAATACAAACAAAGATAGCCCAGTAGATGGATTTATCTAAATGCTGGGCATACAGAATTTCCCGAATATCAACGCATACGAGGTTTAGACACTGGCATGATAACACCTAGCGCCGTTGGCATGCTGTGGGCGGTTGGTCTGATGGCGATCGCAATCGGTCTATCGAGCTGGCAGCGACTAGAACTGACACAGACACTGGCGATCGCCACTTTTAGAACCATTGCCCAGCTACTGTTCGTCGGCGTGTTTCTATCAGCAATTTTCGCCAGTCGCCAGCCGTTAGCAATTTTGGCGGTGCTGCTGGTAATGACAACAATTGCGGCATTCGTCGCGCGAGGCCGAATAGATAGGGACCTGCCGAAGCTGCTGAAGTGGGTTTGGCTGGCTATCTTTACTAGCGGCCTGGTAACGATACTGTACGTGATAACGCTAGTCATTCAGCTCGATCCTTGGTACGAGCCCAGCTATCTAGTGCCGCTAACCGGAATTGTACTCGGTAACGCGATGACAGCGGCCTCTATTGCCGGTGAGCGGCTAGTAGCAGCCCTACGAAATAACCGGATTGAGATAGAAACACATCTGAGCCTGGGGGCAACTCCGGTGCAGGCGATCGCCACCTACAGGCGGGCTGCTATCAAAGCCGGACTGATTCCAACGGTCAACTCAATGATGGTTGTGGGTTTAGTTAAGCTGCCCGGGATTATCACGGGTCAAATCTTAGCGGGCGCAGATCCTTTTGTTGCTGCCATCTACCAAATTTTGATCATGTTCATGCTAGCGCTGGCGACTTTGATTGCTGCGCTAGTGGTGACAGAAGGCATCGCTCGCCAGTTCTTTACACCCGCTATGCAGCTAGTAATTCCTCAGCGATAGGCTGCAGCGACTAACCAGCGGCGTCCCTACCGTGAGGCTGAGTCAGGCTATTCCAACCCGGTCCAATTGGCACGATGCCGCCTGGGTTCAATGGGAACAGGTTACCGAAGTAGTCTCGTTTGACCGCATCGATATCGCAGGTCCCAGCAATACCAGGCATTTGGTAGATATCGGCCAGGTAGCCGCTGAGGTTGGGGTAGTCAGCGATGCGGCGGCGATTGCATTTGAAAATGCCGTGATAGGCCACATCGAAGCGAATGAGCGTGGTGAACAGTCGCACGTCGGCTAGCGTCAGCGTGTCGCCACAGAGGTAGCGGTCAGTTGAGAGGATTTTGTCGAGTTCATCCAAAGTCGTAAACAGCTCTGTCACTGCCTGGTCATAAGCAGCTTGAGTCTGAGCGAAGCCACACTTGTAAACGCCGTTATTGACGGCGTTGTAAATTTTTTGATTGAGAGAATCTATTTTCTCTTTGAGCAGATCGGGGTATAGGTCTGGGCCAGTAGCAAGTGCGCCAAATTCGCTGTTCAAAAGTTCTATAATCTCGGCGCTCTCATTGTTGACAATGATGTTTGCTTTGCTGTCCCAGAGCACAGGAACAGTCGCACGGCCTTTGTAACCAGATTCGGTGCAGCTATAAAAATCGGGAAGGCTGCGGCAGTTAGATAGCGGACTAGCGAGCTGATCGGCATCGAATAGCCACATGCCTTCGTCTGTAGAAGGATAGACAGTGGTGATGGCGATCGCATCTTCCAATCCCTTTAGCGCCCTAGTCACCAGCGTTCGGTGTGCCCACGGACAGCTCATGCCGACAATCAACCGATAGCGCCCTGCCTCCGCCGTAATCTGTCTGCCGCGAAATGAGCTTTCAGGCCGAACATAGTCACCCGACTTGTTCCGTGGGGCCATCTGCGACATCATCGCGTGCCACATCGTATTCCATACAAACTTTCCTGCGCGGACAATCAATCCTGGTGGCAGCACAGACCGTTTGGCAGACGGTTTGGCGGGCGGTTTGGTGGGCATAATGCGAACCCATCTGTAGGTGTCCGCTATTATGCAACTTTTCCAGCTAATAGCGCTTGGACCGTCCGCAAGAGTTCTGCTGGCCGGAAAGGCTTAGTTATGTATGCATCTGCGCCTTGCTTCATACCCCAGTAGCGGTCGAATTCTTCGCTCTTTGATGAACATAGAACGACTAAGACGCCTTTGGTTGCTTCGTTATTCTTGATCCAGCGGCAGAGCTCATAGCCATTCATGTTGGGCATAACAACATCTAGCACCACTAAATCAGGTGGATTAGCCGCAATCTGCTCTATGGCTGCGCAACCGTCTTCAGCCACAGAGACAGTCCAGCCCATTTTGCTCATTAGGCCGGAAATCATCTCGCGGAGCATGGCGCTATCGTCTACGACTAGTACTGAGCTCATGGCTTTGGAAAAGTGAACAGGTACTGCCATACAGCTTGTCTGGCTTATTCAAAGATGCCCACCTACACCTCCTCATGCGCCTCTTCAATCACTCGAAGGACAGACTTTGGCTGAAGCTTGTCTTTAAACCAGACCACTTTGGCAGGTGTGTTTGCTGCGTCTACTCCCGCCTTCTCTAGATTCAACCGTTCTGATACAGCCAGTATCAAGTTTCTACAATCGGATTGTCTGGCCTGATAAAACTTCTTGCGCAGATATTCTGGTCGCCAGTAGCCGACGATTTCGAGCAAATAAACCTGGCCGTCTGGATGGACCAGACGAAAGTCTGGAATCATGACGCTGCCGGGAATCGGAATCAGATCCACTTCGCGCTCTAGTTTCCAGTCAGTTTTGGTAGCTGCCCACTTCTCGGCGAAGGCTTGCTCTAGCATGCTGTCGAACGGTTTGCCGGGTGGATAGTGGCTAACTAGATCGCAGCTATCGCTAAGGCTAAAGCTTTTTTCTTGGGAGACTTTTGTGTAGGGATTTTTCCACTGGAGAGTAGCGGTGAGCTGCCAGCGGGTGACATGAAGCAGCGCAGGAATGAGTTTGGCAATATCGACGCCGTAGCGGGTGCTGGGTTTGAACAGGCTAGCGGGACCATCGATAGTAATAGTAAAGCCCTGGTCGGCCTCTCCTTCTATGTAGGTCATTAAGCGAAAAAGCTTAAGGTATTTGAACATCAGCTTGTACTCGCCGGGGTCATTGCGGTGTAGGTTGATCACCATATGACTAGCTTTGTAGAAAATGCCCTGGACCTGGGAGAGGTTGTAGCGGTGGATAAGTGCTGCTGGCTCAGGGGCATCTAGAGTGGTGAGGATTCGGTTTTCTTTGAGGTCGGCGTATAGCCCTTGCTGGATGTGGACAGGCTCGACAGGCTCGTCTAGCTCTGAGCTGAGCTGGGCAGAAAGGGTAGCGAGGTGCTGCTGGGCGGTGGTAGGTGTGGACGGAGTAGTGGCAGCGAGGGTGAAAATGCGATCGCGCAATTCCCCTGGCTCCAACGGGCTGACAATCTCAAAGGTGCTAAAGCTGTTACGCAAGATATGAGCGAGTCCACGCTTGACGCGATAGTCAGTATCTTCGCCTTCTTCTATTTGCAACTGCTGGTCGAGGTAACCTTGAGTCTTGCCGACCGCAGCTTGAAACAAATCAATTAGCCTCTGAGCCGTTTTGATATTGGCAGGTTTGTGGGTGAGCTTCTTGGGGATGAGCGAGTCACCGCTGTATTTTTGGATAAGTAGAGGAGTAGGTAGCGTGGTTTGACTTCTCCTGGATCTTTAGGGGCTATTAGAGGGCTATTAAGGTAAAGGGCTATCAGGGTAGAGGATTGTTGAGGGGCTATTGGGGGGCTGTTGAGGGGGTATTGAGTTTATGCGTGTTTTTACAGGATTGTCTTATTTATAATAGAGAATGTGTTGACACTTACTGCTGGTCTATCTCATTACCTCTCCCTTGATTCAATCTGAAACGCTCAATCTACTAGAATGGCCTCGACTGTGTCGTCATCTGGCGACATTTACCGCGACGAATATTGGCAATGTGGCGGCGCAGCGACTGCCGATTCCGATTAGTCAGGCAGAAAGCGAGGCGCTGCTAGCTCAGACAGTAGAGGCCACACAGCTAGAATCGACGCTAGGGGGACTACAGTTTGGTGGCATTCGCGATATTGGCGTGGCGTTAGAGCGATCGCGCCTCCAAGGTATTCTTTCCGGTGAGGAGCTACTAGACATTGCCACCACGCTAGCTGGCGCTAGGCGACTACGACGACAAATTGACGCACAAGAAGATCTGCCCGTTTTGCAGGCGCTTGTCGAAGATTTGCGAACGTTTCCCGAGCTAGAGCAAGAGATTCATCGATGTATTGACGATCGCGGCCAGGTGGCAGACAGGGCAAGCGCGAAGCTAGGGAACGTACGTCAGCAGCTAAAGGTGGTACGCGATCGCATCTACAGTAAGCTTCAGCGGATTACTCAACGCCAAAGCGGCGCATTACAAGAAACGCTGATTACCCAGAGAAATGACCGCTTCGTTCTGCCAGTAAAAGCAGCGCAAAAAGACGCGGTTCCTGGCATTGTTCACGACGTTTCGACCAGCGGTTCCACGCTATACGTAGAGCCGCACAGCATAGTAGAAAATGGCAACAAGCGCCGTGCCCTTAGAAAAGAAGAAGAAGTCGAGTCAGAGGCAATTCGTCAACAGCTTACCTATCAGGTGGCAGAGGTCTTTGCTGAGCTAGAGCATTTGATGGTGACTGTAGTGAAGCTAGACCTAGCAGCGGCTCGGGCTCGCTATGGTCTATGGATGGAAGGCAACGCGCCTCGGTTTGTAGATAAAGAACAGATTACGCTGCGACAGCTAACTCATCCACTATTGCTGTGGCAGCAGAAGAAAGAACAAAAAGACAAGGTTGTCCCAACAGATCTGGTAATGCGCCCGGAGCTGCGAGTCGTGGCAATTACCGGACCGAACACAGGCGGCAAAACGGTCACGCTCAAGACACTGGGTTTGACTGCGCTAATGGCCAAAGTTGGTATGTTTATTCCGGCAAAGGAGCCGGTTGAGCTGCCTTGGTTTGATTCTGTTTTAGCTGATATTGGGGACGAACAGTCAATTGAACAGAGTCTATCTACGTTCTCCGGTCACGTGAAGCGGATTGGTCGAATCCTAGACACCATCGATCAGCTTCAAGGAGAAGATGGGACTGCTAATTCGCTGGTATTGTTGGATGAGGTGGGTGCTGGCACTGATCCGTCTGAGGGTAGCGCTTTGGCGATCGCACTTCTAAAACATCTAGCCGACCACACTCGGCTTACAGTCGCCACCACTCACTACGGTGAGCTCAAATCTCTTAAATACGAAGATGAGCGGTTTGAAAATGCTTCGGTAGAATTCGACGACGAAAAGCTCGCGCCCACTTATCGCCTGTTGTGGGGAATTCCTGGTCGGTCTAATGCGCTGTCGATTGCGAAGCGGCTGGGGCTAAAAGAGAGCGTGCTAGAGCAAGCCAAAGCTCAGATGGGCGGCGCAAATGAGGACGTCAATAACGTCATCGAGGGGTTAGAAGCGCAGCGACAAAGACAGGAAAGAAAGGCGGCTAAGGCAGAGAAGCTGCTGGCTAAGGCAGAAAAGTTCTACAAGGATGTAGAGGCCAGGGCTCAGAGCTTGCGTGATCGCGAACAAAAGCTGAAGCGTCAGCAGGAGAAAAGCGTAGAAACTGCCTTACTCCATGCCAGGGCTGAAGTCGCAAAAGTGATTCGAGACCTGCAAAAAGCCGGACAAAAAGGTGGCATGACAGGACAAGATGCACAAAAAGCAACAGAAGAGCTCAATCGAATAGAAGAGAAAAGACTGCCTACAGGACAGCATCCGGCCAAGGTCAAATCTACAGGCGTGGGCTACAGACCCAAAGAAGGAGAGAGAGTGCGGCTTGCTAGCCTAGGTGGCCAGGTTGCTGAAGTCATGGAAGAAGCCGATGACGATGGCAAGGTAGCCGTACGATTTGGCATCATGAAAATGACGGTCGAGCTCTCGGATATCGAATCGTTAAAAGGTGAGAAGGCAGAACTAGTTGAGAAAAAGCCGAAACCTCAAGCTGTTTCTCAGACTGTTTCTCGGACGGTACCAGAAGCCCCAATGGTAAAAACAGAGAGCAACACGGTGGACTTACGCGGAATGCGGGTAAGCGAAGCAGAAAGCGTAATCGAAGAGGCAATCGCCAAAGCCAAAGGTTCGCTGTGGCTGGTTCACGGACACGGCACTGGCAAGCTGCGACGCGGCGTACAGGAATATCTAAAAACACATCCGCAAGTCAAGAGTTTTGAGGCTGCCGACCAGATGGACGGTGGCAAGGGCGTAACGGTTGCCAAAATCTGAAGGCAGACCTGAAGGCAAACAATATCTTTTTCATTCAGTATCTTTGCGCGGCACGAGTGTCGTATGTGACTGATGCGATTGTGTGGTTCTCAGGATTCATTTGTTTGACTCTACTGCAATCCTAAGAAAAGCTTGCCTGAACTTGAGCAGGTACATCTTTACTAGAGTCACTTTTCTATGCTTGATAAGCGGCTGATCTGTGTCACTGGGCTGCCTCGATCTGGCTCTACTTTGCTGTGTCAGCTTTTGAGCCATCATAGTGACATCTATTGCACAGGCCATAGTTCACCCCTGTGTTCGGCTGTTACCGGACTGCGCCAGCATTTGAGCGATAGTGACTTTTTGCGATCGCAGCTAGATGTCGATTTCGATCTATCCTATCAGCGGCTTGAAAATGCGTTTCGTGGGTTTGTGAACGGCTGGTTTGCCGAAACGGATAAAGCCTGGACAGTCGATAAAAACCGAGGCTGGCTCCAGCACATCGAAACGGTGCATCACCTAGCCCCCGACTTTCGAATGCTGGTATGTGTTCGCGAGCTAGGGCAAATCTACGGCTCAGTAGAAGCGCAGCATCAGAAGACACTGCTGCTAGATTTTCCTGATCATCTGGCGAATCTCTCTCGTTTTGCTAGAGCCGATCAGCTCTTTGGGCATAAGGGTGTGATCGGTCAGCCGCTGGTCTCTATGGAAGCGCTTCAAGATATCGATACTCAGCTCCAGCAACAGCTTTACTATGTTGTATTCGAGCATCTGATGCACGAACCAGTGACAGTGATGCAGGGCATTTTCGACTGGCTCGGCTTACCAGCTGCTGACTTTGATCCTCATAATCTAGACGTGCAGTCGCACGAAAGCGATAGCTATTACCGTTTTAAGTACCCTCATGTGCGGCGATCGCACATCCAATCACCGCAGACACACAGAGTGCCAGAGAGAATTCAACAGCAGATTCAGCAACGATTTCCCTGGTTCTATCAAGCGTTTTATCCTGGTCTGCCAACGCCAGAAACAGGCATATGATTCTAAGCCCAAAACTGTTCTATCACCTATTCTTCTACTTCATCTAATGTTCTATCTGATGTGATTCTTTGGAGAATCCACATCCGCTGCTGGGTAATTTAGACTGCATCGCCTCTAGCAAAGTCTATTCACTTTACCTGCAATAAGAAAGCAAAAACATGGCTAATTTCAATAACGTCGATACTTTTGATGAACTGAAAGATGCGATCAACGACTCTAAAAACAACGGTGAAGCTGACACTATAAATATAACTGGAGATATTGATCTAGAAGGCTTGCTGCCGCTAATCGAAGAAGAGACAGCATTGACTATCAACGGCGGTAATTTCCGCGTTGATGGCGGCGGCGTCAATCGTCTCTTCTTTGTGAGAAGCGGTACGGTAACCTTTGACAGCCTAACTTTCGCAAACGGCTTGGCTCAAGGCAGTCAAGGTGGCGGTGGCGGTGCAGGTATGGGTGGAGCCCTATTTATCTACGAGGGAGCAGTCTCTATCGAGAATAGTGCTTTTACCGACAATCAGGCAGTTGGTGGTGACGGCGGCGAGGGCGGCGAAGGTGGCTATGGTATCGCCAGCTTTGTGGACCCTGCGCTGGCGAATAATGGCGCTTCTGGTGGAGCAGGTAGCGTAGATAGCGCTGGTGAAGCGGGTAGCGCCGGTGGTTTCTTTGGTAGTGGCGGCAACGGTGGTAATGGCGGCTACGGCAGCGCAGGTGAAAGGGGCGGATTCGGCGGACGAGGCGGCGCAGGCGGCTTTGGCGGCGCAGGCGGTAATGGGGCCCCTGGTGGACCGGGCGGCTTTAGCGGCATCAATGGCACGGGTGGTGACGGCGGCGAGGGCGGTGCAGGCGGTGACGGTGGCTTCGGCGGTGGCGGCGGGAATGGTAGCTACGGCGGCGATGGTGGCGGTGAAGGCAGCTATGGCGGTGACGGTGGCTATGGTGGCGCAGGTGGCTACGGTGGTTACGGTGCGGGCGGCGGCGGCGGCGGCGAAGGCGGTGAAGGCGGCAGCGGTGACGTCAACGGTGATGATGGTTTTGGTAGCTATGGTGGTGCGGGTGGTTACGGCGGCGGCGATGGCAGCTATGACGGTTACGGCGGCGGCGGTGCGGGAATGGGCGGCGGCATCTTTGTCCGCAGTGGCGCCCTAACCGTCTTTAATAGCAGCTTCGATAGAAATACCGCTACAGGTGGAACAGGCATTCAAGACGGCAAAGGGCTAGGTGGCGCAATCTTTGCAATGAAGGCTACCGAAAATGATCCTAAAAATGGCAATCCGCGAGGAATGCCTAGTAGCCTACCGACCGTTACGCTAAGTGACGTTACCTTCTCGGACAATACCGCTACTGACAACAGCGATAACAGTCCGACTCCTGAAATCATTACAACAGATGATGATCTCAATACAGAAGATCTATTTGGTACCACTATCACTGCGACAAGAGAGGCTATCGATCAGCTGCTAACACCTGTGGCCGCAGCACAGATGCTAGAAGTGACAGCATTAGGAAGTGCCGACACGGTCGAACTTCAGCTACAGCAGGTTGGAATTGCTAGCGTGAGCGAGCTGCTGATCTACAGCGCTGATGTCATGGGCAACAATCGCACTCAAATCGGCAGTTTCTCATTACTAAAGGGGGGCCGTCTACCTGCTGCCTATGCACCAGAATTCACGCTAGATAGCAGCGATATTGACGAGGGCAAGCGCCTTCGGTTCGAGCTAGTACCAGTAGAGTCTGCTCAGGGTGCTATTCAGACTGCCACTGCTACTTCTGTTAGTGATGGTCAAGCAGCGCTTGACTTTGGCGACGGGACTTCACTGCTAGTCACATTTGCCAATCAGAGCCCCACCACAAATCTACTGCTCGACGATGCCACGACAATCGACCTCACTGGGGTTTCTCCTAGTCCCCTCACGGGTTTACTCACTCTAGAATTTACGGTCTATCGCGAGGCTATGTTCAACAATATGGTCGGGCTCTATGCCACCGACGATGCTAACGGTGGCATATTAGATCCGCTGACGGGCAATATGATTATGCCTGGAGCAGCAGGTTATAAGGAAGCGGCGTTAGCTAGGCAAATGGACGTGCAACTCTCTGGCCAAAACGGCCGGGTTAGTAACTTCTCTGTCGATGCGACCGGCATCGACTTCCTTGGCACATTCTTGGTTGTTGATGGCATGGACGCAGCTACAGGCGAAGTGTTCTTCAGTCATATGGGTGCGAACGCTGGCGGTGACGATCATGCCAGAATGCTCGGCAACAATACCTTTGGCTTTGAGGATCTAGCTGGACTAGGCGATCGCGATTTCAACGATGTGGTTGTCGAATTCGCGCTTGTCTAACTGATTGGACTCTCTTCTATAGCATCTGTCGAGTTGCTTAGGACAATTCTGTCGGCTGAAACCGTTGCGTTACACCAGGCAACTCGACTAAAGCAGAACGGCAGAATGGTGAGCCGCTGTAATCTACATCATCAGTGTGAATATCTTCTAATTAATAAGACTCTCACATTTTGTACTAGCAAAACTACCAGCCGACTATCTGAACAATTTTCTCCACTAGTGTCGTAGCTTTGAACGGTTTGGTGATAATCCCGTCAACCCCTAGCGCCATAAACTCCTGATGTTCGCTGGTTTGCGTCTTTGCAGTCAGCAGAATAGCTGGAATAGAGCGAGTTAAGTTGTCAGCCTGAAACCGCTTGTAGACAGCAATGCCATCTTCTTCGGGCATCATTACGTCTAGTAAAATCAGATCTGGAGGCGTGGATTGCGCGATCGCCATTCCTTCTCGGCCGGAAGCAGCTACCCATACTGTCCAATCGGTAGTGCTCTCTATAGAAATTTGAATGATCTCACGGACACCATCATCGTCATCTATGACCAGTATCCGCTTCGACATCTTGCCAACCTGTTACCAACCTATTGCCACCGTGATTGCTCCACCGTGATTGCTATAGCGTCTGTCGTGCCCTATCCAACTATAGCTTTTTGCCCTTGGGAACGTGCGTCTAAACGACATACCGACCATGTATCAATACGCGGTAGGGGCATGACCCTACGCCGCATGACACATGCTACGCCCCTACGGAAAGGCGGGTTATTTGCCAGAAGCTTCCTCAGTATGCCGTGCCAGACAGATTTTGCAGATTTCCCGGTTCAAAGTCTGGACAGGTGATAGCTTTTTCTGAAAAGGCACTAGAGGGATGAACGGAGCACTTGAGATGATAGCTGCTAGTCGCGTACTGACAGTTGGCGCAGGGAATTCGATGTAGCTGGCGAACATTCTCGATGCCCTTGCGCAATCCGGTGAAAAGGGTATAGGTGGCGATCGCAATTCCTCCCCACACCAGCATGAAGCAGATTGCAGGCAAGAACGGACGTACCCAAATCACAAACTTTGCTAGCAAAACAAACGCTAGCTGCATCATTTGATCCATCAAAAAATCCTTCGCAAGTAGCTAATTAAGACTGCTCTTATCCTAGAAGCCTTAAGTAATTAGCTGGCGACAAATTTACGAAATTTATGATCACCATAGAGTTTTTATACAGAGCCCCCTTTGAAATCAACGCTGCGTTAGGCCGTGATCGCATCTACAGGCATCTGTGTCTTCAGCCGCTCGTGCAGTTCTAGGTACTTTTCTTGCAGCGGCTGCCACTGCTTCCACAGCTCTAATCGAGAAGACTGAAAGGCTTTGTAAATAGTGGGCAGTCTGTCGGCCCAGTTTGCTCCTAGCTCCGTTGCTAGAAATTCGCTGACTACTAGCTGGTCTTGTAGCTGACCCAAAACGCTTTGTAGCGATCGCAGCTCTCTGATTTGAGCTGCGTAGTGGATGCCATACAAACCTCTAAAAAATTCAGTTTGGTAGCGTACGCCCTTGATTTGTTTGCGCAGATCGTGAAGCTGTTCACCGGATTGATCAAGCTGCTGATTAAGCTTGGCAAGCGAGATCCTTTTGAGAAGGTGACGCCGCGAGTTCTCGCCTGATACCGCTGTAGTCGCCACCTCCCAGCCAGGATGCTGTAATAGTTGAGCTAGCGGTTCCACTACCTTTTTGATAGCGCTACTCGCTGCTGGCTGCTGCGCTACTGGGCTAAATTTTGGCTTCTTTGTCCAGCGCTTGCATTGCTTCACCAGCTTTTTGTAGGCGGCAGCATCAAGTGTCGATTCGAGCTGAGAGAATTGCTTCTTTCGTCGCTTTTTCAACGTTTTTAGCAAAGATTTAATCACCTTCTTTTCTGCTTTGGTAAAAGTGTCAACCGTTGGCACCGGTTTACTTTTCTTTTTCTCACTCTTCTTTTTGCTGGCTGCATCTAGCATCTGTACAAACCATTGCTGCATCACGTCGATATCGCGCACTTTGCCCAGCGATTTGGTGAGCTTTGCAACTGACTTAGAAAGCGCTGTCGAACTGGTACCTTCGAGTTCTACTGTGTCAGAAAACAGGTTCAGTGCCGAGCGCAACCGCCGAGTCCCAATCCTCATTTGATGGAGATCTTCGACGTCGCTATCAGATAAAACTTGTGATCGCAGTTTGAACACTTGCTTCGACTGCTGACGAATAATTTGATAGGCATAGCCCCCTATCAACGATTTATCTTCAGCGATTGCGATCTCAGTCATCTGAGATTCGGCTTTTTGAGATTCAACTGTTTGAGGCGCTGCAGTCAAACTGAATGTGTCCTGTTTAGATGTGTCCCGTTTAAGTGCGTCTTGTTTAAGTTTGTCCTGCTTATCTATGCGAGTCATGGTCGGCGTGTTTAGTTTCTATGGTTGGTTTTCTGCAGCTAGCAGCATGGGGGCAGAGTCAGCTAGCCTAGCTATTCGTTGATCTTTAGTTAACCAAACCTTAATTTTAGAGCAAATTTAGCTTTCTGATCTTTTCGTCGTTTCTACTTTTCTATCTTGAGCTTCCCACCCTGGTCGGCCGTGAAAATCGTCAGAAAAGGCTGCGAAAAGAGTCAGCTGCAAAAATAGTAGGCATGAATGAAGCGAGCGCGACTTTATTAGAGCGGCTGGCCGTGCATGATAAGCCTGATGCAGCCAGGCTGGTTGGCGGACATTGAAGCAAACACTGACTCAGAGCGTAGGAGCGCCAACAAGATGTGTTTTCCTGGTCTAGAAGTGTTACATTCCGTCATAGCTCACTAGAGGACTTCCGACTTCGGACAATGGCAAAGGATCTACGAGATTTTTTAAAGACAGTCAAAGCAAAAGGACAGCTGCGAACTGTCACCACCGAGGTAGATCCTAACTTGGAAATCGCCGAAATCTCCAACCGACTGCTGCAAGCGGGCGGACCGGCGGTCTTATTTGAAAACGTCAAAGGCTCTCCTTACCCAGTTGTTGTCAACTTACTAGGTACAGTGGAGCGCGTGTGCTGGGCAATGGGTATGGAGCGCCCCGAAGAGCTAGAGACCCTAGGCAAAAAGCTGGGCATGCTGCAACAGCCCAAACCGCCCAAAAAGATCTCCCAGGCAATCGATCTAGGTAAGGTTCTTTTTGATGTTGTGAAGGCTAAGCCCTCCCGCGATTGGCTACCAGCTTGTCAGCAGGTCGTAAAGCTAGACGACCAGGTCGATCTCACCACCATTCCGATGATTCGCCCCTATCCCAAAGATGGCGGCAAAGTAGTGACGCTCGGTCTGGTGATTACGAAAGACTGCGAGACTGGCGTGCCGAATGTGGGCGTGTATCGCCTACAGCTACAAAGTCAAAGCACAATGTCGGTGCAGTGGCTGTCGGTGCGGGGCGGGGCGCGACACTTGCGCAAGGCGGCTGAACGGGGGAAGAATCTGGAGATTGCGATCGCGATCGGTGTCGATCCACTGATTATCCTGGCTGCCGCCACCCCTATCCCAGTCGATCTATCCGAGTGGCTGTTTGCTGGACTCTACAGCGGCAGAGGCGTTTCGCTAGCCAAATGCAAAACTGTCGATCTAGAAGTGCCCTCAATGTCAGAGTTCGTCCTTGAAGGGACAATCACGCCGGGCGAAACTGCGGTTGATGGACCTTTTGGCGATCATATGGGCTACTACGGTGGCGTTACTGAAAGCGCACCGCTAATTCGGTTTCACTGTATGACCCATCGCAAAGCGCCAGTTTACCTGACTACGTTTAGCGGTCGGCCACCAAAAGAAGAAGCGATGATGGCGATCGCGCTCAACCGCATCTACACCCCTATCCTTCGACAGCAAGTCACTGAGATTGTCGACTTCTTCTTACCGATGGAAGCACTTAGCTACAAAGCCGCCATTATCTCCATTGACAAATCCTATCCTGGTCAGGCCCGACGCGCCGCTATGGCCTTTTGGACTGCCCTACCCCAGTTCACCTACACCAAGTTCGTCATCGTCGTTGACAAAGACATCAACATCCGCGACCCTCGCCAGGTGGTCTGGGCCGTCACCTCCAAAGTCGATCCCATTCGCGATGTCTTCATCCTGCCCGACAGCCCCTTCGACTCGCTAGACTTTGCAAATGAGAGACTGGGACTCGGCAGCCGCATGGGCATAGACGCCACTACCAAAGTGCCACCCGAAACCGATCACAAATGGGGCGAGCAGCTAGAATCCGACCCAGATATGGCAGCGCTAGTCAGCCGCCGCTGGCAAGAATATGGACTAGGCGATATCAAGCTCAACGAAGCTGACGCGAATGTATTTGGCTACGATATTCATTGATCTAGGCGTTTGTGAGAGAATGGCTGTCCTGCTACCCAAACAACGAATGAGCAAAGGCTGAAGAGTAAATGGAGAAGAGCAAAGGGAGAAGGCAAAGCTGATGGTTACCCACTCGCCAGAATCGCTTTCAAACTGGGCAGCTCTGTGCGCTTCTAAGATTACTTATCAGAGCTTTGTTCCGCCCGGAATCTACCTGCTAGAGAGAGCTTGACCCTCGAACTATACTCAAATTTCTAATTTGAAAGGCGCGGTAGTTCGCAATATAACCTTCGTCTTATGCGCGAACTACGTTGGTAGGACATTACACGATTGATTTACGTGATCGCTCATACACGCACTATCTATCCAACAACTAGCTATCCAACAACTAGAGGGTAGCTGTCTACTCGATAATGATCTTGAGCGTTTCCCAATCTTTTGATTTAGCTAGCCATTGCTTGAGTTTGGTTGGCTGAGGGCGACCACGTTCTAGGAAGCCACCGTCTATATATAAGGTGCCGTCTTCTATCATTAGATGGCTAAAAGTCTCGAAAGGATAGCGTTTGATAACTCCGCCAAGCAAGTTGTAGGCGGTCAGTCGGTTAGGTGCCAAGGCAAAGTAGGGACGAGTAAGATAAAGATAGCCTGCGACTAAGATTACAGCGCCTGGAATGATAGTGCTATTGAACGAACTTGATTGCAGCATCGAACCTAACGTGAGAGCGCAGATAGCTAGACCTATACAAAGAAGCAAAATGCCAATCCAAATTGGATAGTGGACTTTGAAATGACTGTCTTCGGTGGGCAGGGTTGGCGGTGGAGTCATCATTTGATAATCACGTTTATATTCCAAATCTCTAATACTCAGGATTTTAGAGAGGAATCAGCCGGTGAACTTCGAGAAGATACATTTTAAGTGGGTGCGATCGCTCGAAGCAGAATGAGGTGTAATCTCAAATTTGCCATTGATTAGCGGCAGTGTGATGGTAGCGGTAGCCAAGATCAGCGCGGTTGAAAGCTGAATGTCTTTGGAGATATCTGGAGTAGTCGATGAAGCGTCTGGGTCCAAGGTGAACTGAGATAGATTGTCTATCTCTGTTTGGAGCTGGGCGGCAGAGTGATCGCACTCTATAACAATGGCCACTTCAGTCTGATCGCATTCTAAAAATACGCTCAGTGATTTGGTGTGAAAAAGCGTGTCTTGAATCAGGCTCACTAGCGTGTTCTTGAGCCATTTGCTGTCTGTATATATTTCAATCTCTTCAGTAGGTGCGCTGACAGCGTAGCGAACGTTTTGATTAGCAGCTTGAAGCGTTGTTAGCATCTCTATTTCTGGCAGCAGAAAGCTAAGATCGACCTGGTTCAAAGTGGCTGGCTCTCTACCAATGTCTAGTTTGGAGACAGCTGCAATCTGGTCGAACAAGGCTAGCATCTTGAGCGCAGCCGTTTTGGATTGAGCGATGAATTCTCTTTCTTCTTCGGGGCCTTCACACAGATCTTCTAGTATCAACTGGCTAAGGCTGACAATTGTGTTTATAGGCGATCGCAGCTCGTGAGAGGTGCGGGCTAAAAAGCCACTTTTGAAGCGTTCAAGCGCCCGTAACTGCTCGTAGTCCGGATCTATATTGGCGGTAGTCGAGGAGTTGCCGGGAGTCATATAACGCTAGAAAAACTATTAGCAATGCTTCACATTAGCTCGAATTTTAATAGCTATAGCTGAACTTCACCCTGGCGTAATATTTGCCAGCCTGCTGCTGTCCATTTGGCGATCGTAGAGGGCGTGCCGCTACTTGCATCTTTTTGATAGAGTTCTGGCGCTAACGTCAGCGCTTTGGGAAACGTTTTAGCGATGGCTGTGATGTCGCTTAGAGCTGGCTGACCAGAGAGATTGGCACTAGTCGTAGCTAACGGTCCGGTTCGAGAAAGCAACGCCAAAGCAACAGGGTGAGCCGGTACACGAATGCCTAGAGTGCTAGCCTCTGTGCCAGCGAGCAGAGGACTGAGATCCTGAGGCGGGCGACTACTCACAGGTAAGACTAGCGTTAGCTGACCCGGCCAGTGCCGCTGTGCGATCACCTGCCACTCTACCATCGCCGACTTTTCTACCATTACCGACTCCTCTACAGACACGTAGGGCAGCAGGTCCGATAGGGACGCACCCATCAAGATTAGCGGCTTTGCTGGTGGCCGCTGCTTGGCTGCGAAAATTAGCGCTGCCTGGGCAGGCGCTGCGGCTAGCGCGGGGACTGTGTCCGTCGGAAAGCTGACTAACGCTGGCTGCGTAGTTAGCACCTGCACCATTTTGTCTAGAGAAACTTGTGGCATAGAAAAGAAAGCCTTGCGCCCAAAGCCACTAACCGATGATGACTGACTTTAAATATAGACGGACAGTAACCTCGCTTTCCACCTCAGTAGATGCCCGGTAGGCGTATCAATTTTACGTGTTGGTTGAGCAAATTTACTAAGTGTTTATATCTAGATTAAGTTCTTTTATGCTCGTTGCTGAATCATCCGCACCCCCTGTTCGAGACAGCTATAAATTACTCACTGAAAGCATAAAATCTCGCAGAAGGGCTGATAGAGATACAGGAGATCCCAATCTTCTGGGCTTTTAGTTTTGTTTCGTTAGCTTTTGAACTATGGCTTCTGTAGTAGGTACTTCTCAGGCAAAGACACTGCTGTATCGCTGGCTAGAGCGGCAAGTGGCTTCAGAACAGCTTGCTTGGCTGGACAATCGGCTAGAGCAAATTGCTAAGAATGACGTTTCAGCAGACCCTGGGGCCTCAAAGTCTCTAGAACGTTTGCTGTTCACGACTTTTAGCGCAATGCCTAGATATACGACCAAGTCTGATCTTAAACTGACAGAGACCGATCTTCAGGCGGCTACGGCCGTGCGGAGCGGCTGGCTACCTAGTGGCTGGAGTCTCGATCAGGCTGGGCGGACTCTACTACTTTTGTCGCTATCTGCCGAAAATGGAGAACAATATCGCGCTCTAATTGAAAAACTGTTTGGCGCGGGTGATGTCAGCGAACAAGTTGCGCTCTATCAGAGTTTGCCACTGCTTCCCCATGCTCATCTGTTTGTTGGACGGGCAGCGGCAGGACTAAGGAGCAGTATAGATGCTGTTTTCAACGCGATCGCATTGAACAATCCCTTCCCTGGCGATTATTTCGAGACACTTGCCTGGAATCAGATGGTCCTAAAGGCGGTGTTCGTGGGTAGTCCGCTGTATTTGATTGAGCAGCTCGATAGGCGTGCCAATCCTAAGCTTGCTCGAATGCTCTCAGACTATGCTCACGAGCGGTGGGCCGCTAAGCGACAGGTCACACCTGAGCTGTGGCGGCTAATTGGCCCATTTCTGGACGATCCCTCTTTGAACAATCAGCTCTTAGCAGATATTCAGCACGCTCTAAATACCCCGGACAAAAGTCAGCAGCTAGCCGCTGCGATCGCCTGTACCCATTCCTCACTACCCTCTGCTCGACGCCTGCTATCCCAGCACCCTGCCGTACAGACAGAAGTCACCGATCATCAGCTGAACTGGACGAAATTTAGTCAGCAGTATATAGCCGCCTGATGACTTCCACTCATTCAAGCATAGAAAATCCACTGAACATTCTCATCTTTAGCCATGGTTGCAATCGCTTCTCGCACTTCTACGCTTTGGGCTTATCTACAAATGATGCGCCCTGCCAATATTTTGACTGCCTGGGCTGATATTCTGCTGGGCTACGCGGCCTCGGGTGCGGCGGCGAGTATCGCAGTGAGTATAGCGGCGAGTTCGACCTTAGCAAGTTTGGTCCCGCTAGGCTGGCTGTTGCTTTCAACGTCTGGGCTGTATGGCGGTGGCGTGGTGTTCAACGATGTGTTTGATGCTGAGCTAGACGCTGAAGAGCGGCCTGAACGGCCAATTCCTTCGGGCCGGGCTTCCAAACAAGAAGCGATCGCGTTAGGGGGCGTCCTCCTAGCAGTTGGTGTGGCGGCGGCGGCTCAGGTTTCCTGGTTAAGCGCGGTCATAGCAGGATTTATTGCAGTTGCAGCACTGAGCTATGACGCGATCGCCAAACACAACCCGCTGATTGGACCGCTGACAATGGGCCTTTGTCGCGGTGCGAATCTACTGCTAGGCGTTAGCGCCGTTTCTCTTTCTGTTCAGTCTTATTGGTTTCTGGCGCTGATTCCGATTGTCTACATCGCTGCGATTACCACCATCAGCCGGGGTGAGGTTCATGGGGGCAGCCGCTTCACCGGCGTGGTTGCGCTGTTCATGCTCACTTCGGTAGTCGGCGGTATGGTCAGTCTAGACCTTCTGTCTAGCTATAGCGGACTTAATGTTCTACCTTTTGGCGCTCTGTTTGTTGCGTTAGTGCTGCCCGAGTTTGTTCGCGCTGCCATTAATCCTACAGCCGAGCAGATTCGAGGCGCAGTCAAGGCCGGAATTATCTGTTTGATTATTTTAGATGCGGCGATCGCAGCTGGTTTCACCAACTGGGTTTACGGCCTTGGTGTACTTGCCCTACTGCCGGTCTCAAAGGGCCTAGCTCAGCTGTTTGCAGTTACCTAAGCTGCGGCTCGGCCACAGTAGCGACCTATTCTTTTTCAACTATCTTTCGACCGTTCGTCCTAACTGTTCGTTCTAAAAAAGCGCTAGTCTACCATCCCCTGATTTTTTGTCCACTGAACCCATTCTTTCTACTATGACACTTGCTACCCTTGCCCCCACCACACTCAAACCACTTCAGCAAGACTTCAGCGTGCGTTTCACCTACGATGTGCATTTTACTGAGGGATTATTTCGCACTGGCAATCCACTTCTAGCAGATGTTCTGACACAGATAAAGACATCTTCAACGCAAGTGTTGGCAGTAGTTGACTCGGGCGTGGCTCAGGCCCATCCGCAGCTAGTCGGGCAGATAAAGACATATGCTAAGCGGTATCCAGAAGCGATAACGCTAGTGGCTGAGCCGCTAATCGTACCTGGCGGAGAGATTGTCAAACAGAGCGCAGACTGGGTAGAGAAAATTCAGGATGCGGTCAATAAAACGGCGATCTGTCGTCACTCTTATGTGATGGCGATTGGTGGTGGCGCTGTTTTGGATATGGCCGGCTATGCGGCAGCGACGGCTCATCGCGGCGTGCGATTAATTCGTGTACCGACTACTGTGCTGGCGCAAAACGATTCTGGTGTCGGTGTCAAAAACGGAATCAACGCCTTTGGCAAAAAGAACTTTTTAGGCGCTTTCGCACCGCCAACGTTGGTGTTTAACGATTTTGATTTTCTGACTAAGCTGGGCGATCGCGACTGGCGCTCTGGCATTCCAGAAGCGGTAAAAGTCTCTTTAATTAGAGATGCTAATTTCTTCAAATTTATTGAATCGTCTGCATCAGCACTCGCTAGGCGCAACATGGAAGCGATGCAAGAGCTAGTCTACCGCTGTGCAAAACACCATGTAGAGCATATTGGTGGCTATGGCGATCCTTTTGAGAAAGGCTCTTCGCGTCCTCTAGACTTTGGCCACTGGGCTGCTCATCGCCTAGAGCACCTGACCAACTATGCGCTACGTCACGGCGAAGCAGTGGCTATCGGAATTGCGTTGGATAGCACTTACTCCTATCTTCAGGGGTACCTGCGCGCCGATGAATGTCAGCGAATCCTCGACACGCTGAAGATGCTGGGATTTGATTTATACGCGCCTGAACTTAGTAGCTATCTCGACTGGCCCGATCATCCTGACTCAATCTTTCGAGGACTCAGTGAGTTTAGAGAGCATTTGGGAGGTGAGCTAACCATTATGCTGTTGGACGCTATTGGTCATGGCTTTGAGGTGCATGAGGTGGACTTTGGAGTCTATCGGCAGGCGATCGCACTTCTACAGGAGTCGTAAGTAATGAAAGTCAACGACGCATTACACCTCACCTACTGTTCTAATATTCATCCCGGCGAAACCTGGGCAGAAGTAGAACACAATCTTAGGAATTATCTACCGGCGCTAAAGCAACGGCTCTCGCCAAAGGCTCCTTTTGGCATCGGGCTAAGGCTATCGGACTTGGCCTCGCAAGAAATCTTGAAGCAGGATTGCCTAAAGCAATTTCAAACCTGGCTGGCAGCAGAGGACCTGTACGTTTTCACCATCAACGGGTTTCCCTACGGTGGATTTCATCATCAGATTGTGAAAGATCAGGTCTATGCACCAGATTGGTCAAAGCCCGAACGCTTGGACTACACGTTACGATTGGTCGAGATTCTCTCTGCTTGTCTGCCTGCTGGAATGGATGGGGGTATCTCTACAGTACCGCTGTCCTATAAACCTTGGTGGATTGCAGATAGTGATGCTCGCGACGCCGTATTTACGGCTAGTACGCAGCAGCTAGCCCAGCTTACAGCGAAACTAGTTTCACTAAAACAGACAAAGGATCAGCAAATACATATAGACCTAGAGCCTGAACCCGACGGATTACTTGAGAATACGGCTGAGGTGATCGCCTATTTTCAGAACTGGCTGCTGCCCGCTGGCGGTGATTGGCTAGCCAAGGCGCTAGATATCTCGCAAGCTAAGGCAGAACAGTATCTGCTAGAACATATTCAAATCTGCTACGACACCTGCCATTTTGCGGTCGAATATGAACAGCCACAGCAAGTGTTTGAGCAGTTGAACGCCGCTGGGATTCGCATCGGCAAAGGCCAGCTCAGTGCTGCTTTACGAATCGATCTACCTGAAGATACCGAAAAGCGTCAGTGGATGTCCGATCAGCTAGAGGCTTTTGCAGAATCGACTTATCTTCATCAAGTGATCGAACGTCGTGCTGACGGTCAGTTACAGCAGCATAGAGATTTGACTCAGGTTCTATCTGAGTTTGTTAGTAGCGATGCCAAAGAATGGCGTACCCATTTTCATGTACCTATCTTTATCGATCGCTATCAGGCATTTGAGTCAACGCAAGCAGACATTACCTCGTTCCTCGTAGCGCTAAAGAACAATCCGGGATGTTCGCATCTGGAGATTGAAACCTATACTTGGGACGTGCTGCCTGCTGAGATGAAGCTCGATATGCTGACCTCTATTCAGCGAGAGTACGAATGGGTTTTAGAGACTTGTGTATAGCGCTACCTTATGAAGAAAACAGTTGTTCTTAATGTTGTTGGCCTGACTAGAAATCTGATTGGTGAGCATACGCCTTATCTATCACGCTGGATGGCCAAGGGGAAGCAAGTCGCGATCGCACCCGTGTTGCCCGCAGTCACCTGCACAGTCCAATCCACCTACTTGACTGGACGATACCCCAATGAACATGGGATTGTCGGCAATGGCTGGTACTTCCGCGACGACTGCGAGGTAAAGTTTTGGCGGCAGTCTAACAAACTAGTGCAGTCTCCTAAAATCTGGGACAGAGCACGAGAAATTGACCCGACCTTTACCTGCGCCAACATGTTCTGGTGGTACAACATGTACTCCACAGCAGACTATGAGGTAACGCCGCGTCCGATGTACCCAGCAGACGGTCGCAAGCTGCCAGATATTAATACCAAGCCCGCTAGTCTGCGTCCTCAACTGAAAGAGACGCTCGGACAGTTTCCGCTCTTCAAATTTTGGGGGCCGGTAACTTCGATTGAATCGAGCCGATGGATTGCGGAGTCCTCAAAGTGGGTAGATGCTCAGCACGATCCAACATTGACGCTGGTCTATCTTCCGCATCTGGACTACTGCTGTCAGAAAGTGGGTAGTGACCCTGGGGCGATCACAACCGACCTTCAAGAAATTGATCAAGTATGTGGCGACCTAATCGATTACTACGAAAAACGTGGGGCTCAAGTAATCGTGCTTTCGGAATATGGCATTCGGCCAGTTTCAAGGCCAGTTCATCCCAACCGCGTTTTGCGCAAGCATGGACTAATGGCTTTTCGAGAGGAGCTAGGACGAGAACTTTTGGACGCTGGAGCGAGTCAGGCGTTTGCGGTAGCCGACCATCAGATTGCTCATATCTATGTTGATGACCCTACTGACATTCCCAAGGTAAAGGCAATACTCGAGAAAGTTGATGGGGTTGCCAAAGTCTTGGATGAAGTGGGTAAGCAAGAGTATCATCTAGACCATGCCCGGTCAGGAGAATTGGTTGCGATTGCCGATCCAGACGCCTGGTTCACCTATTACTACTGGCTAGACGATAGCCGTGCGCCTGATTTTGCTCGCACCGTCGATATTCATCGCAAACCAGGCTACGATCCCGCCGAGATGTTCATCGATCCTGCGATCGCATTAGCAAAACCCAAGATTGCAGCAACACTACTAAAGAAAAAGCTAGGCTTTCGCACTCTGATGGAATTTACGCCGCTAGACGCCAGCTTGGTCAAAGGCTCGCATGGAGCTTACCCTTCAGAGCCGAACGAAGGTGCGCTAATAATCTCTTGTCAAGAAAAATATATAGAATCCAACACAGTCAAAGCAATAGACGTTTGTGACATTATCTTGAACCACCTGTTTGAAGGTGAGGTAAGCGTTTAGAGTGATGTGAATATATCCCACATTTTGCCAAAACCTCAGCTCCAGCCGTCGGCTGCCGTGCTAATAACTTCTGTCAAATCAGCAGTAATTTCTACAGTGTAGTCAAAAGGAGAACCTTGCGTATTACCTGGATCTTTTGTCAGTGCGCTGCCATTAGGTCGGCGCGGACTGAAGAATGACTGTCCGGTAAGAACTAGATTTCCCGCGCTATTTACTGTCGCTCCAGTGATAGATAAAGAATTACTATTACCATTTTGTTTTATTGACGAGAGATATGCTGCTTTTAGGAGTGCGCCTGTATTGGGATCTATCTGACCAATCACAGCGACTTTGCCGCTGCCGCCCGCGCCATAGCTACGCAGCCAGTTTTGTTTGACTGATTGGGTAGCTCGTCGAAAGTCTTCGGCAGCGGTCCCTTGGGTACCGTCCACGCTGAATACGCCGTAGAGACTTGTTCCTGTCCAGATTAGACCCAATCCGCGACCATCTGTTCTAGTCGTTTCCAAATCGCGTCGGGTCCAATTGTTCTGAGTGTTGACCGGATCAAAGCTACGGATAATTGGATTCTGGTTGTTTGGACTGACTTGTTCGGTACCGATATAGACTGTTTGACTGTCAAAAGTGACGCTATCCGCTCCGGTTGCAATGATGTCTTCCTCACTCGTAGTGCCAGTGAACTTGTTCGCTGCTCCTGAGACATCTACAACGATAGTGGAATCAGTAGGCGGTGAATTGGGAGGAGAAACTGGCGGATCTACAGCAGGATTCTCAGGGAATGGTGGGATTTCTTCGAGAGTGCTTTCCTCAGGAGATAGAAAGGCTGTAGCAGCAGGATTTGCGAGCCAGTTTCTATCGGGCGCTGCAAGTTGTGAAAGGGATGATACAACAGTAGCAGCGCCTTCCACTCGAAAGACAATGTCGTTGAAATCGGCGTCGCCTTTGCCAATTTGCATATCTTCTATGGCAAAAATGTCCTCAGCTGCTTGAGCCAGCTGAGCGTGGCCGCCGGGATTGTAGGCAGCAATTGAGAAGATAGGAGCTTTTGAGGAGTTAGGAAGGATTTCGCCAGCGGCGACTGCGGCGATGGTGCTATCGGGGACTAGCATGAGGGCAAATCGAGTGCCTGCGGCGATGGTGAGCGACTTTGTGCTGGCGGCACTGCCTTGGTTGCGATCGCGCTCTCCCAACTCTCCCGAAAATTGAGCCCCTTCCGTTCTATCCGTAATCACGACTTGCCCTTCAGCCGTGCCACTGAGCGATCGCCTAGCAGCTTCCTGAGCAAAGTCGGCAATGCCCAAACCACCCATACCCGCTAGCGTAAAGACAGCTAGTTCTCCGGTATAGTGGCCTCCGTCAAAAAGAAAGTCGATTGCCACCGAGCCACTGTCACCCACAACAAAGGTACCCTTAGCACTATCAAGGCTGGTCTGGTCTAGCAGCCCTCCGGCAAGCAAACTATCAACTCCATCAGGCATCTGAGTATCGACTCCAGCTTCGGATAAAGAGTTGAAAGCAGTGTCTTCGTTCAAAGCCGTTGAATTAGAAATTGTGAATGGCTGGTCAGCCAACCTTTGCATCGACATACCCACAGAAGAATTGCGACTAGCAATCTGGCCAGCAGGATTCTCTACCACGCTGGCTGCCGACATGGCGTCGGGAAATAGAACAGCAGTATTCAAGTCTTGCGACAATCCGTTTTCCGAAAAATCAAGCATTCTGGGCAACCATGATCTCTGACTTATGTATCAATCAACCCAAAGAGGGCTTGGCGGTCAGGAAAGTGCTTGAAAGTTGGGTATTTCTGCTCGGGCGAGCCGTTTTCTATGCTCCGTACTAGGACGGAGACCATCCGCGATATCACTCGTACCATCTAAGTGCCCAACAGCAGAAAAAGTGAACCAGCGTTAGGCCATCGAAAATTTGCATAACAAATATGCAGCTTCTAACATCTGACAGACGGTTTGTAGCCCGATGCACAAAAACGCACCGATCTCTCTTGCTACGGTGACCGCTAGCAAAAGCGTTTCTTCAAGGCATAAATGTGACTCAGCAAAATGACCTGTCAAGTTACGTGATCAGCCAGCTGTACGCAGGTCCGTAACTTTTTCATAAAGCTTGGAAGAAGCAACTACTTAAATGCCCAACTTCGCAATTATTAAGGATCCACTTTAGTGCTTACACAAACCGATATAGCTCCGTCAGCAACGCAGTCAACCGAGCAAGACTCAACAGCTCCCCGCATGCTTACATACCCGCAGCTAGTTCTATGCGCTGTGGCAATCGGTATCGTGGGTGGACTGGTTGCAACCTGCTATTACTTTGTTTTAGAGGCAATGATGCATGGTGTTTGGCACACGCTACCGGAGTGGGCCGAACCTCGCTTTCCTAGCTGGCTACCGACCAATAACTATGTTTGGATAGCAACAACTATTGGTGGCTTTTGTGTGGGTCTGGTGCTCTATTTTATGGGGCTACCTGGAGAGATGGCTCAGGTTGTCGATAATGTTCATAGCCCTGGTCGCATCGATATTCGCAAAACGCCCGCGATGGTAATTGCTTCGCTAGTTGCGATTACTTCTGGCGGCAGCGCTGGGCCAGAAGCGCCGCTGGTTCAAGTCAACGGCAGCTTTGGTAGCTGGCTAGGCGATCGACTAAGTCTCCGACAGAGCAATGTGCGGGTACTGACATTTTGCGGTATGAGCGCTGCGCTGGGTGCATTTTTTGGCGCACCGATTGGCGCGGCGCTGTTTGCACTAGAGATTCCTCACAGAAGAGGATTGGAGTATTACGAAGCAGTTGCGCCTGCTGTGATCTCAGCGATTCTTTCGTTTGCCGTCTTTAGAATTAGCACGGGAATTACGATTGGCGGCTTTTATCATTTTGAATCGGTGCCGGAGCTGACGCCGATGAATCTACTCGAAGGACTGATCTTGGGAGCAGTGGGTGCTGGTGTTGCGGTGATGTTTATATATATTTTTCGCCTTATTGGACGGCTTTTGGAGCCGCTAGAGCACAGTTTGATAGCGCTAGCGACTTTGGGTGGGCTATGTATTGGTTTGATTGCGTTCTTCTTTCCTCAGACGCTGTTTTTTAGTGAAGAGCAAATACATACCGTAATCGAGACAGGCTCGACACTTGGCGTAGCCATGCTGCTGGCGATCGCAGTTGCCAAGATGTTCGCCATTAGCTTTACGCTGCATTCGGGCTTCCTGGGTGGCTTCATTTTCCCCCTATTTTTCATCGGTGCGAACGTGGGCCTAGCGATTGCGATCACTGTTCCTCAGATTCACCCTACCGTTGGCATGGTCTGTCTGATGGCAGCAGTCAACGTAGCGGTTACCAAAACTCCGGTTAGCACCAGCATCATTCTCAGCGTGCTCTCAGGGACCGCGATGCTGCCAGTGATTGTGGTCTCTAGCTTTACAAGCTTTATTCTGACAGGTCAAGTGGCGATGATTGGTACACAGCGATCACGTCAGCTAGACGAAGAGCGCCCCGAGCTCTGGGCAAAGAGCGACTTGTTGCCCAATTTGCAGTAAGCATCAATATGCCAGCTGAGAGTGCCAGTTAAGAGTACCAGTCAAGACCTGCCAATTAAGATACAGCCAACTGAAAAGGATGCAAGCTATGGCCTAGTGCTCGCATCCTCTTTGGTTTCAACTTTGTAGATATTGGCCGATAGCATTGTCGAGATATCAAGAATAGAGTAAGCCACTTGTCCCTGACTATTTACAATTCGGTAAACCAGCTTGTACACACGGCTTGACTCATTCTTAGGCTCAACAGCACGAAGGAAAACCCGGTTCTTCTCAACTATTTCGTAATCGTAGTCATTGCTTTCGCCTTTGGCACTAATAGGCTCACTACAGACAACCGAGGCCAGCGTAATAGTGGCATCAGGCGCGAACTTCTCGAAGCCAGTGACTGTCACTTCTACCATCTGATGCCTGGGTGGCCACAGGACTGACGGCTGCGCTATCAGACTCTGGACAGGGCTAAGCGGAAGCGCAGTATCAAAACAGATGCTAAGCGTTTGTTTGGCAGGAGAATTCCAGCCGTCTTCTATGATGTAGACAAAGCGGCTGGATGCTTCAGCCGTTTCTGAAGCAGGCTTGAAGCTGACTTCTTCTAGTTCGGCGCTTGTCAGCTGCTTGCCAGAGAAGAGCGGACTGCCCTCGGCTAGCTGAAGCGTGCCCTCGCGCTCGGATGGGATCTCGAGCACGCGAATGCTCATCTGGTCAGTATTGGCGGTGCGAATGGCGTTCAAAGGCAGTCGAATGTTTAGCTTGATGGCTGTCAATGAATTGGGTTCTGCTAGCGTAACTGTCTGGAAAGATTTGGAGATAAGCGGACGCAAGGAAGCACTTAGAGTAGCGTTTTCATTAAAGATGACGCTGCTTCTGGTACGAATACTGCCCTGTAGTGTAGTACTCTGACAAAGTTCAACTTCAGCATTGGCTAGAATTTGGGCCTGCGTTGGCTCGCTGGCATTGAAGCGGACCTTTTGCTGAGAGGTAATTTTCAAAAGGGCGTCTGCACCTACCGTCGCGCCGTTGAATACTATCGATTGTTGGCTAGCCAACCAACTGTTGCCGCGAAAGTGCGATCGCCTAGTTGTTTGAATAGATTTAGATGAAAGGACCTTGATGTTCGTAGCAGTGACGTTACTCAGATCAACCCTGCCACCCTGTGCAATCAGCGCCACATTATGAACAACGCAACGTTCTGCAAGGGAGATATCGCCGCGATTAACAACAATCACCATGTTCTCAAGGGTGGCGCCTTCTGGAACAGCCAGTGGCCCTCGCTCAATCTCGATCACTTTAGGGCGACTAAATGCTTCTCCGGGTGAGAAGACCTCTAGCCAGCCAGCCGCTGTCTTCAACTGCTTTCGATAAGTCCTAAGGTCGATGCGAGTGGGGTTATAGCCCATTGAAGAGGTTTGCAAGAGTATATCGCTCACCAAATCGTGATGCTGAGGGACCTCTACCAGCAGCGTATCTGCTTGCCGATATTGTACAGAGTCGTCCGCTTTCACTTCAGAAATCGTTTCTTGATCAAGCGCTATTGGTGAGGGTGCAGTCATATCTAGACTTGCAGATCTTGGTTCAGATCTTGGCTCAGATCTTGGGCCATTCAGCTCTAGCAGGTCTGCCGCCGATCCTTTCGTATCCAGTTCTTCTATATTCAGTTCTTCTGCTCTGAAATTTGCTGAAACAACCTCCGGAATCGCGATCAAAGTGCTATTTTCTACTTTCAGCATCTCTCCACTGTATGAGCAGAAGCCATTAACCGAGTCTAGCTGGAGCGTCTGAGAATTACCTTGCCTACTACTATCAGACTGTTTGAACGCAACCCTACCTCCTGCTACCAGAATTAGAGGAGGTCTGATAACATCTACAGCAATAAAGTCAGTCGCAGTAGTACCGCGCTCATCAGTTGCACTGAGTGTAGCTGTATAGCTGCCTTCATTCCTGTAGATGTGAGAGGTTCTCAACATTTGGCTTTCTATCTTCGTCCCATCGCCGAAGTCCCACTCAATCGCACGAAGATCCGACGTCTTCTCTTCGGTCTGACTGCCGATCTGGCCTTCAAATTCGGTGCTACGGCCTACTAAAACAGTCTCTTTGGCCTGAACTCCGATCGCTAGCTCGGTCTCTGCAACGAAGGTATCGAAAGTTTCAGTAGCCCTTTTAGTACCATCTAGAACCGTCAGCGTTACCGACCAAACGCCCTCTTCTGGAAAAGTGAAGAAAACCGTTTGTCCCACTTCTTGCGCTGTGCTGTTAAGGGTCTCGCTAGGGTTCTGGGTATTTCTTCCTGTCTGCTTTTTGTCTATTCGCCATTGATATGTCAATTCGTCTCTTTGGCCGTTAGTTGCTACTTGACCGTTATTTGCCACGGCGCTAAACGAGATCGCCTTGTTCCTGGCGATATTACTTGGATAGGCAATGCTCTCTATCTGCGGCATACTGTCGACAGTGATAGAGATAGCTTCTACCGCGTGACTGCCTTCCTTCCCATCCACTTCTAGCCTGACGATATACGTACCCTCCTCGGTATAGATATGGCAGACTTGTCTACCTTGATCTTTCTTGCTGTAGCTTTTCTTGCTACCATCTCCAAAGTCCCAACTATAGGTCAGCGCCTCATCATTAGGGTTGTCAATAACGGCAACAAAGTCTGTCGGCTCACCAAGCCTAGAGGCTAGATTAGCTGATAGGGAGAGAATCTTTGACACAGCCGGGACAACTTCGACAGGAATATCACTAGTAGTCGTGCTTCCTTTTTCATCTGTTATCTCTAGCGATACTGTATAGCTGCCGACCTGACGATAGGCATGTTCAGGCGCAAGCTTGTTTTCTACCGTCGTCCCATCTCCAAAGTCCCAATGGATAGTGTGAGTCTCTAGAACAGCCTGATCCGCAAAAGGGCTATTAAAGGTAATCGGATAGTCTTTTAATACTTCTTTGTTATTTTTGATTGGGCTATCGTGGATAACCTTGTCCAAAGTGAGCTGATGAACCTGCGCAGCTGTTGCCCCCGAAGGACTAGAGGCAATCACACTGATGTAGTACGTACCGCTCTGAGCGAATCTGTGAATTGCTTTTTGACCAGCAGCAGGACTGCCACCATCACCAAAGTTCCAAACATAGCTGACCGCACGGCTAATAATTGGATCATCAGTGGTCTGACCACCATTGATTTGTTCGCTGGCATTTGAACTCGTTGCTGTTGCTTCAAATGCTACAATCCCCTTTGCTTCATCTAGAACATGGCTAGTCAAAGCAGTGACAATCAGAGGCATCGTCTCAACCACTGCTGTTTTTTCGACAATACTAACAGCGCCTTTCTCGTCTCGGACTATCAGCGTAAGCGGGTAGCAGCCAGCCAAATAGTAGCGATGCATGGCCCTTCCACCTCGGATAGTTGCGCTGTCATCTCCAAAATTCCATTCGTAGGTCAAGCTACGAGCATCTGCGCCAACTGCCACAGCCATTAGATTCAGACTTTTGCCTTCCTCAACAAAGATAGAGCTTTCGACTGGAACAATGCTTGAATTCATTTATAAAAGAGTAGGGTTTTGCTGAGTGAATACTTCTTTAGTACTTCGTCGTTTAATAAGTAGCTCAGGTCGATGCCATGATATTGTATCTAAAACGTTTCTATGCTGTAAGATACAGGGGAATTCTCAGAACTAGAATGAGCTAAAAGTTACTTCTTTCCACTTAGCTTCTTTTGAATTACTTCTTTTGGATTGCTTCTTTTGGAATAGCTCCTTTTTGTCTGACAATCTCATTGGCTTTATTCTCTAGGCATGTTTTCCCGGCATCTTCTTCAAGCGTGTCTGTGGACTGGCCACATTAGCCCATTGCACTGCCTATCTTACTTAGCCTTCCCAACCTTAGCCAGTTTCGCCAAAGCTGTTTTATTGAAGATCGTTTCACCTAAATCTAAATTCGGAGAAACACTTCAATTAGTTTGGTGAATGCGCTAGTATCGTTTACTGAAACATTTGATTGTAAGAACATTTATGTCTGAAACCGTTTTACCTCAGCTACAAGCAGTTATCTCTGACTTAGAGGCTGAAGAATCTAACCTGACCGCGCAGCTAACCGCCATTCAAACTAGGAAAGACGCTGTTCTTTCCGTTATTGATATGTTTGAAGGGTCTGATGAGACCTCTTCTTCTGCGAATACAGCGGTAGCCGAGTCCAGCAAAACTGCCAAAGAATCATCTTCTGAAGCGTCAGAGCCTAGCTCAGAGCCAAAGCCTGCTGCTACTGCCACAAAAACCAAGACAAAGACAAAGACAAAAGGCAAAGCTAAGAAGAAAGATGGTCGAACGGCTGATTGGCAGAAATACACATTGCCAGGCGTAGGCGATCAGCCCATGCCAGAAGCTGTGAAGTTGATTCTAGCGACTAAGCCCAAAGAAGATTTCAAGATTGCAGAAGTCATGTCTGGGCTGTTTAAGGAAGACATGCCCAAGAACCAATATCTCAAGGCTCGTAATCGAATCTCTAACATTTTGTCTGGCGGCGTCCGCGATGGTGAGTGGTTCAAAGGTGCTAGAGGCGCCTACCGTCTGACTGAAGGCTAAACTAAGCTAGGAAGCGCCAGGCGCGTCTCCCTATATCTCAAATGGCATATTCCAAATGGCATAGGTGCACTGCGTCTACGCCATTTTGCCTGCAGTTGGAATAATTGTTTATTCGAGCGCAGATGGAACGTTGTAAGCCAATCGCAGCGTTCTTTTACGCTCAAAAAGCTTTTGTTCTTCATCGCACTGCATCATGCTCAGTCGACTTATTCTCCTGCTTCTAGCGATGCTAGGGGGCGTGTTTGCCGCCTACTATTTGGTGTCTTCTCTAGCCGCTATTCCTAAGATCGGCGTTGCTTCTGTTTTTTCCTTAACTGTGGCTGGACAAGTGATTATGTCATTGATTTTGGATACAACAGGTACCTTTGGCGCTGCTCAAATCTCCTTGAGTACTTTTCGTATTCTAGGTACCTTGCTATTGCTAGCGGGCACGATTTTGATTCAAAGGTAGAGAAGGTTCTGTTTCGTTGTGCCGAAAGCTTTGGACTACTGCCGAATTTCAAAGCTGTGAAACAGCGTAATGCTAGACGGGAGGGTCGTAGCTCCATCGATTTAGTAAGGGGTGCCAGCGACCTTGCACTTGCTCAATCATTTCCGTTGAAAACGCATAGTCGTTTTTCTGATAATGCTTTTGCGCTTCCAAATACTGCTGAAAATAGGGCAGGTCAGTCTCCCATTCTGATAGCCCAAGCCGAGAATAGATGTTTTTGAGCTGTTCTACAGGCGCTGCTTCGAATGTTTCAAACCGCACCTCAGCGAAATCTCCTGCTGGCAAGGCTGCCGTATCTTCTAGAACAGTTTCTATCATTTTTGGATAGCTTTCTAGCACAATTTCGCTTATGGGTACTTGATCAAACGCTTGCAAAGACAGTTCACGAAAAAGCTTGTCGTAGAAGTTGAGCGTAGAACGATAGACAATATACGGATTGCGATAGATATGAATGAATTTTGCCTTTGGCCACAGATGGCGTAGCCGCTTTACTCTGGCGGTGTAGACCGGATTTTTGATCAGCAGTTGCTGATCTGGGTTCTGTAGCTGAAGCTTTTTGCAGAAAAGGACCATTGCCTGCTGCCATGCTTCAATGTCAGCTTCGTTACAGCCCTCAAAGAAAATGCCAGCATTGAAGTGCTTGGTGAACTGCTGAGGAAAATACAGCCCCTGATAAAAGGACAGTAGCTGCATACTGGCTAAGGCAATCTCATCTTCCTGAGGAGAATCTGGATTAACAGGAACTCTATCAATAAAGCGATCTTTAGGCAGAGCGCTCTCTAGAACCGGACGAAGGGCGTTGCCCAAAGTGAGAAAATCCCAAGGCAAGCCAACCGCCAGTGGCGAGGTGTAGGCAAATTGCGGAGATTGGCTGAGGACACTGTGCAAAAAAGTGGTACCGCTGCGCCAGTGGCCAACGATGAAAATTGGCGGTTTGCTCTGGGGGTAGGGCGATCGCGCCACTCGCCACCGCTCAAAGGCTGAGAATGGAAAGCGAGCAACAGCTGTCGCCCAAATAACCGCTAGATGCAGCGGATATCGCCCAGGACCATTCTCACGCAGTAGCGCCGACAGCGTCTTGAGATTGGCTCCCATCAGCGGATGGAGAATACGAGGCTGGGTACGGGACTGGGAAGAAGGCACAGACGGAATTAACCAAACAAACTACTAAACGACCTGGCCATATTCTTCGGCTGCAGCGAATCCTCCGCCGCCGTCGGCTCATAGCCACAGTGCACCATACAGTCCACACACTCCGGCTTCCCACTCTTCGCACCGTAATTGTCCCATTCAGTCTCTTCCAACAGCTCCTTAAAGCTCTTGTAATGCCCCTCATTTAGTAGATAGCAAGGCTTTTGCCAACCTAAAACACTGTAGCTAGGACTGCCCCAAGGCGTACAATCATAGTCCCTTTGACCCGTCAAAAAGTCCAAAAACAGCGGATTGTGGTTAAACTGCCAGCCCTTTTTACCATCGTTGTAAGGAGCCAGTATCTCTCTAAACAATGCCCGAGTTTGCTCCTTCCTTAAAAAGCGATCCTGATTGGGTGCCCACTCATAGCTGTAGCCTGGAGAGACCATCATGCCATCTACCCCAATCTCTGTCAGAAAATCAAACAAATTCTGAATCTGCTTTGGATCGGTTCCTTCGAAAACAGTGGTGTTGGTTGTAACCCTAAACCCTCTCGCCTTAGCTGCGCGAATAGCACTTACCGCCGTTTTGAAGACGCCTTTTCGATCTACGCATTCATCATGCAATTCTTGCAATCCGTCTAAATGAACGCTAAAGCTGAGATAGGAAGATGGTTTGAACTTATCTAAGCTTTTCTCTAGCAACAGACCATTCGTACAGAGATATACAAACTTCTTACGCTTGACTAGTCCTTCGACGATCTTTTCGATTTGAGGATGTAGCAGTGGCTCACCGCCCGGAATCGAGACAACAGGCGCGCCGCACTCTTCAACAGCGGCAAAACACTCTTCCGGCGACAGGTTCTGCTTTAGAATTTCTTTAGGATGCTGAATCTTTCCACAGCCCGAACAGGCTAGGTTACATCGAAACAAAGGCTCGAGCATGAGAACCAAAGGGTAGCGCTTGCGACCCTTTAGACGCTGTGAGACCAGGTACTGACCGACCGAAACGGCTTGCTGTAGATGAATTCCCACTCTTTGATTTACTCCTCTAGATGTTTTCCGCTATCTTACATACTTAGCTGCAATCGCTATGGTGACAAATTTTACTTCGAAAAAATTAATTAAGCATTAATTGTTTTGTAGACAAAGCATTGCATATTTGCGGTGTATATGAGGAGAGAACTGTATGCTGTCTGTTGATCCCGCTTTGGCCTTGCTGAAGGCGACTAGTCGCACCTTTTTTATTCCAATTAGCCTTTTACCTGCTGGATTAAAAGAAGCTGTTGCTGCTGCCTACCTATGCATGAGAGCCATCGATCAGATCGAAGACCATCCCGACATGGACTTTGTCTTGAAGTCCAAGCTGCTCAGACAGCTTAGTCTGAATTTGCAGGCGGGCACAGAGAATTCGGCCCCTGCCGATTTTGCCAGAGGGTTAGAAGCATTTCAAGCAGATTTAGAGGAAGTTACCTTAAGAATTGGAGAATGGGCGCTGCTGGCTCCAGAAACTATCTCGCCGAGAATTTGGGACGCAACAGCGGCGATGGCCGATCGGATGGCGTATTGGGCAGAGCGCAACTGGCTAATCGAAAGCGAAGCGGACCTAGATCGTTATTGCTTTAGCGTGGCGGGCTCAGTTGGTCTAATGCTCTCTGATCTGTGGGCTTGGTACGATGGCACCGTTAGCAGCCGGACTGAGGCAATTGGCTTTGGACGTGGCTTACAGTCTGTCAATATTCTGCGTAACCACGCTGAGGATAAGACTCGCAGTGTCGATTTTTATCCTCCTGGTTGGACAGATGCTGATATGCAGCAGTACGCGCGGCGTAATTTGGCTTTGGCAGATGCCTACACCAATGCGCTGCCAAAGGGTCCGGCGCTGACCTTCTGTCGAATTCCGCTGGCGCTGGCACATGGCACCCTAGACGCCCTTTCTCAAGGGAAAGAGAAGCTCAGCCGTAGCGATGTGCTCTCGATTGTTGGCCAGATCACGAAAGGCCAAATCAAAGATCAGGCAGCTGCTGTAATTGCGAGATAGCTGGCTTTGTCTTTTTCCTCTTGGCGCGATCGCTTCAACCTCTCCCGCCTAGCCATCCAAAATGGCTGGCTAACGGTCTGCGGTTGGATGGCGATCGCAACTATCGGCCTAATCGCCTTCGGCTCACTCAAATACGCCCTTTTCCCTGATATCACTTTCCCGGTAGTGGTCGTCAATGCCACCATACCCACAGAAAATGTAGAATCTACCGAATCACTACTGACCACGCCAATAGAAAGCCAGCTATCCGATATTGAAGGGTTGAACCGAACCAGCTCCTCTACCTTTGCCGAACGGACAGTGATCACGCTCGAATTTCGGGTGGGAACCGCATTAGCCGAGATAACAGCAGCCGTAGAACGAGCTGTAGAAGCCGCTGAACTGCCTGCAGCGGTCACTTACGAGATTATTCCGCTGAATCTAAACGAGGCCACAGCGGTTAGCTATGCCTTACTGAGTGACACTTTGTCGTTAGCTGACTTAGCAGACCTCGCTAACGCTGAGGTGCTTCCGGCTATAGAGACGGTGCCTGGCGTACTGCGAGCAGATTTGCTTGGAGAAGATCTCACTCGGGTGAAGTTCGATACCCAAGCGGCTCTGGCTGTACAGATAGTCAAACAGGCGGATGCGAATACGCTAGAGGTAGTAGAGCAGGTAGACGCGGCGGTGCAAACGCTGGCGTCTGACTTGCCGCAGATAGCGTTTGAATTGGCAGCGACTCAAGCAGAATATATTCGGGCGGCAACCCAGGCGACGGTGAGTTCTCTGGTGGGTGCGATCGCCATTGCCATCCTAGTCATTTTCGCCTTTTTGCGTAGCTGGCGAGCCACACTGATCACAGCGCTAGCGATTCCGCTGTCGCTGCTAGGCACCTGCGTCGTCATGGCCTACTACGGATTCAATCTAGAAACGATCACGCTGCTGGCGCTAGCGCTGGTGATTGGCATCGTTGTAGATGATGCGATCGTCGAGCTAGAGAACATCATTCGCCATATTGAGATGGGCAAAAGCCCCAAACAGGCAGCGCTAGCCGCTACAGCGGAAATTGGTCTGACGGTCTCAGCTTCGACAATAACGATCGCAGCAGTTTTCCTACCAGTAGCCTTTATGGGTGGGACGGTTGGCCAGTTTTTCAAGCCCTTTGGTCTAACGGTCTCGGCGGCGGTACTCGTATCTTTGCTGGTGGCACGGACTTTGTCTCCGGTGCTGGCGGTTTATTGGCTGAAGCCGAGGCAGGCGATCACAGATACGTTACAAAATGACTATCAGACTAGCACCCAGACTGGCATTCAGAACAATGCTCAAACTGATGCTGAGACTGCTTCTAGCGCTTGGCTAGAGCGAGGATATAGCAATCTGTTGGCTTGGTCCCTAAAGCATCGTTGGAACGTTGTTGCCATCGCGATTGTCAGCTTTATCGCTGGGATTGCGATTATTCCGCTGATTCCACAGGGATTTATCCCTCAGCTAGATCGAGGCGAGTTCTATCTAAACTATGCTGTCGACTTGCCCTCGTTACCCACAGCAGTGCCAGAGGATTTGACTGGTCAGATCCCAATAGATATCCGTCCGCAGGCTCTTCCTGACTCACTACCGATCGATCCTAGAGAGCAGCTAGTACAACAGACGCTTTTGGCAGCAGATGAACTTGAAGAGTCAGTTTTTGAGCTGCCAGAAGTAGAATCGGCGCTGACGACTGTGGGCGATCGCGGCCAGCCGAATCAAGGCCGAATCTATGTGAGATTGAACCCTGATCGCACTCGCAACACCGCTGCTGTCCAAGCTGAACTCAGACAAAGTCTACCGGAGCAAGAGAACGTCACTACTAGCGTCGAAGATATTCAGTTTGTTGATACTGGGGGCGCTAAACCTTTGCAGGTGGCTCTGTTGGGAGATGATTTGGAGGCGTTGACTGAGAGTGCGATCACCCTTCAATCAGAAGTTGCCACCCGCCCCGGCTTCGCCGACGTCCGCCGTTCTGGAGCCGACAACAGCGCCGACAACATTGTCGAAATCAACCATCAAAACGGCCAGCGCGTTGCCTTCATCAGCGCCAATCTAGACGAAGGCTTAGCGCTGGGCGACGCCACCGAGCAGGCGGTAGAGATTGCAGAGTCAATCATTCCTGCAAATTTAAGCATTGGCCTGAGCGGAGATTCGGCCCGAATCGGAGAAGTGCTCGGCAGCTTTGGCCGAACGCTGGCACTGTCGGTAGTTTGCATGCTGGCAGTCCTGTTGATTCCCTTTGGCCGACTGCTAGAACCTGCTGTCGTTGGCCTGACGCTGCCGCTGTCTGTCGTCGGCGCGATGCTAGCGCTGCTGATCACCCAGAGTGATTTTGGTCTAGTTTCGGTACTGGGTCTGTTATTTTTGCTAGGACTATTGGACAAAAACGCGCTGCTAATCATGGACTATGCCAACCAGCTCCGGCGAGCCGGGATGCAGCGACCTAAGGCGATTTTGACTACTGGACAGGTACGGCTACGACCCATTTTGATGACAACCGCCTCGACTGTTCTAGGCATGATTCCAATTGCTTTGGGTCTAGGCGCTGGTTCGGAACTGCGGCAGCCCTTAGCGGTGGCAATCATTGGCGGACTGCTGACCTCTACGCTATTAAGTTTGGTCGTAGTGCCAGTGCTGTACAGTTTGTTGGAAGATGGATGGCACCAAATAACTAGAAAAGTGAGCAAACGAGACTAACCCATGCAGGTATTTTTAACAGGTGGCACCGGATTTATCGGCGCGAATGTAGTTCGGTTACTTCTACAGGAGGGCCATACCGTTCGAGCGCTGGTCCGAGAAAACAGCAGTCTAGGCAATCTAGAAGGCTTGGAAGTAGAGAAAGTCACAGGCGATCTAAACGACTTGGATTTACACGGAAAAATGCAGGGCTGCGAAGCGCTTTTCCACATCGCCGCGTTCTATTCTCTTTGGCAGTCAGACAAAGAACAGCTCTACCGCAGCAACGTAGACGGCACTCGCAACTGCTTAGCCGCTGCAAAAAAAGCAGGCATTACACGAACCGTTTACACCAGTTCCGCCGCGGCGATTGGTCTAGGCCCAAAGGGAACGCCCGTCGATGAAACTCATCAATCTTCAGCCGATGAGCTGATCGGTCACTACAGAAAGTCGAAATATTGGGCAGAACAAGAAGCTCTCAAAGCTGCCAAAGCCGGACAAGATGTTGTAATTGTCAATCCGACTTCTCCGATTGGTGAGTGGGACGCAAGACCAACCCCCACTGGCAACATTGTTCTTCGGTTCTTGCGTCAGCAGATGCCGTTTTATCTAGACACCGGTCTGAATGTAATCGATGTGCAAGACGTTGCTAAAGGCCATCTGCTGGCGCTAGAGAAAGGCCGCTCAAGTGAGCGCTACATTCTAGGAAATCAGGATATGAAACTGAAATCTGTGCTGGATATTTTGGAGAAATTGACGAGCGTCAGCGCGCCCGAAAAGTCAATTCCTGTCGCGGTGCCGATGACAGTGGCTTGGATAGAGGAGAATGTCCTAACTCGGTTAGGAAAATCACCAAACGTGCCGCTAGATGGTGTGAGGATGGGAACAAAGACGATGTATTATGATGCGTCGAAGGCAGTGAGAGAGTTGGGCCTGCCGCAGACGGATATTGCTAAGGCGTTGCAGCGATCGGTGGACTGGTATAGGGCGAATGGGTATGTAGGTGATGAAAGTAGGAGCTAGAGAGATTGATTATCCAACCGACAACTTATAATCGCGCGTTGATTCTCTTTTAGGTAAGTTCCCCTTTCAATGGATCTGATTGTTTTTCTATTCAAGTCTTCCTGGAAGTCGCTATCTATAGCGTTATTAACAGGAATTATCAGCGGTGGCTGTAGTGCGGGTTTGATTGCACTGATTAGCAAAGCCGCTGTGCAGGAAGGAACACCTTCGAGTGCGATCGCCACCCTCTTCATCGCCCTAGGCATCGTCGCCTTACTCACAGCAATGCTCTCTCGCATTCTGCTGATCCGCTTCTCTCAAGCTGCCGTATTCGAGCTGCAAATGCGCTTGAGTCGGCAGATTCTGGCGACTGAGCTGAAGCCGTTGGAGACAATTGGATTACCTCGATTGCTGGTGGTGTTGACAGAGGATGTGCAGGCGATCGCGTCTGCCGCAGGCGTTGTCCCTATGCTCGTGATCAACACCGCTAGTGCTGCAGGCTGTATGCTCTACATTTCTTGGCTGTCGTGGCAGGTGCTGGCACTAGTTGCTGTGTTGACGCTAGTGGCTTCTGTAAGCTGTCGGTGGTTTTTAGTCGCTGGCTGGCGCGGGCTAAACCAAGCTAGAGAACATCAGGATCGGCTGTTTCAACATTTCCGTACGCTGATCGACGGCATCAAAGAGTTGAAACTCCACCCGGTTGGACAGCAAGATTTCCTCAATGCAGATTTGTCACACACAGCACTGCAAGTCCAAAAAGCCAATGAACGCGGCATGAGTCAATTCGCTGTGGTCGATAGCTGGGGAAAGTTTATCTATTTTTTTGCAGTTGGCCTGATTCTCTTTGCGTTGCCGCGTTGGATTGGCATCAGTGCAGAAACCCGCTTTGGCTATCTGCTCACCTTTACCTACGTCCTCGGTCCGATGGAGAGCTTGGTCAACAAAATCCCCTTCCTCAGCCGTGCCAGCATTGCCCTGAAGAAAATAGAATCACTGGGGCTCAGTCTAAATAGCGCCCTGTCAACTGAAAGAATCGGAAACTCTGGGCTACTCTACGAGAAAAGCAAAGCTCTACGGCTGCGCTCAGTCCTCGATTGGCAAAAGCTTTCGCTAAAAGGCGCAACTCACGCCTACAGGACCGATCAAGGCGATCGCGAATTCACCCTCGGACCGATCGACCTCACCATTCACCCCGGCGAACTTATCTTCATCATCGGCGGCAACGGCAGCGGCAAATCAACCCTCGCGAAGCTGCTAACTGGCTTGTATCAACCAAAATCTGGCGCAATCTATCTAGATGCTCAGCCCGTGACTGTCGAAAATCAGGACTGGTATCGTCAGCACTTCTCTGTTGTATTCTCTGACTTTTATCTATTCGAGCGACTGCTGGAACTTAGCGATGGCAGCAGCGATCACACCGCCCAAACCTACCTAGAAAAACTCCAGTTAGACCACAAAGTCAGCATCGAGCGGGGTCACTTTTCCACAACCGCTCTCTCGCAAGGCCAACGCAAACGCCTCACCCTACTCAGCGCCTATCTAGAAGATCGCCCGATCTATCTATTCGACGAATGGGCCGCCGACCAAGACCCCACTTTCAAAGACATCTTCTACACTCAATTCCTCCCCGATCTAAAAGCGCAGGGAAAAACAATCTTCGTCATCAGCCACGACGACCGCTACTTTCACCTAGCCGACCGCATCATTAAACTCGATTACGGCAGCGTTACCTTTGACAAAGCGCCTACGCCTCAGACCCATGCGAGATAAAATCCACATCGTGCTAGTTCCCGCAGGCGCTGAGTTCAAGGCTGTGAAACGCGGCTTGAGCGAAGTGTTGAATCCGCCGCAGCTAGTGGCAATCCCCGCAGGGCCGAAGGGTTTGAAAACGTTTCTGCGCGGTTGGAAAGTGCCTGATTTAGAAGGGAAAGGGCTACTGCTAATGGGATTAGGCGGAAGTCTTTCTGTTGGGCATGAAGTGGGAAAGGCGATCGCACTCCGCAAAATCTGGAATGCTGCCAGCGATGAAGTACTCTTCTGTGATCACAAAGCAACAGAGCACATTGTCCAGCAGCTAGGGATTTTCAGCGGGGTTGGGGTGAGTTGCGATCGCGTCATCACATTAGCCAAAGAGAAACAGCAGCTAGGCGATCGCTACAGCGCCGATGTCGTCGATATGGAAAGCGCTGTTCTGCTACAGACACTTTCTGTTCCGGTGGCAATTGTGCGGGTGGTTAGTGATGACTGTGGGGGGGATTTGCCGGATATTGAGAGTGCGATCACTCCAAATGGATCGCTAAAGCCATTGCAAATAGCCCTTAGCTTCGCGCGAAAGCCGCAGGCCGCTATTCGATTAGTTAGAGGTTCACTGATAGGACTAAAGCAGCTCGAACAGTTGGTTTGTAGGCTTTTTTAGAAAGTAGGTATCTTCTAAAAGAAGGTCAGCAACGGTACTTTGCCGTATGCCACGACCTCGGATTCACAAATCTCAAAATGAGATATGCTGAATTAAGCGGGAACTTTAGGCTATGCATATTATCAGCCGCAAGAAACTCCTGCTATTTTCCGAGCATCATGCAGATTCGAAAACTGCATTAGACGCTTGGTATAGAACTACGAAAACAGCCAAGTGGCAAAATTTGGTTGACCTTAGAGAGGTGTATCCCTCAGCCGATTCGGTAGGGGTCTATACGGTTTTTAATATCAAAGGAAACCGCTACCGACTCATCGCGGAAATCAATTACCGTAGCAGCACCATTTTTGTTCGAGAAATTCTAACCCATGCCGAGTATGACAAGGAGCGCTGGAAAAAATGATAGCCGCCATAGATCAAGAATACACCCAGCTACTGATTGCCATAAAACCTAAGGTGATTGAAACGGAGGCTGAAAACGAATTTTACCTAGCGGAAGCTAGTAAGCTGATGCAGCTTGGAGAGAACCTTTCCCCAGCACAAGAGCAGCTACTAAGACTCCTAGTAAAGCTAATCGAAAGTTTTGAAGACCAGCATTACCAGTTAGCTTCAGCTACCCCTTTAGAAATTCTGATGGAGTTGATCAGTGAGAGGGAGCTTAAGCAGAAAGACCTATTGCCAGTTTTCGGCTCTCAGGGTGTTGCTTCCGAAGTCTTGAACGGAAAGCGAGCGATCAGTAAAGCCCACGCCAAGGCACTTGGACAATTTTTCAAGGTCTCGCCAGCGTTATTCCTTTGATTCAAACGCATTCTACGCAGCCCCAACGGTAGCAGCTACTGGCTGATCAAGCGCACTCTGCATATATCCTAGCCACTCAATCAGGTTTTCTACCTGCTTCTCTGTTTTCATCACACCCAGACCGCGAACGGTGATTTTGCCTGGCGCGTAGACGAATCGCGATCGCAAATGATCCGGCACCTTCTCATGTAGCAATTCCCAGGCAGGCTTCTCCATCGGCGTCTCTAGCACCACATGCTGCTTACCTTCAGCTCTAATGCGCGAAAACCCTAGCGGCTTAGCAATTTGCTTTAGTTCTAGCACCTTGATAAGCTGACCGACTGCCGAGGGCAAAGTGCCGTAGTGATCGTTCAAGTCCGTTACTAATTCCATCAGGTCGCGTTTGGTACTTGCGCCTACTAGAGAGCGATAAACGCTCATCTTCTGGTCCAGATCAGAAATATAGTCGGCAGGAATGAACGCTGTTACCTTTAGATCCACCTGCGTCTCGTCAACTTGTGGTATTTCTTGACCGCGAATTTCGGCGATCGATTCTTCTAGCATGTCCATGTACAGATCAAAGCCGATGACTTCCATCTGACCTGACTGCTGCGCGCCCAGCAGATTGCCAATACCGCGAATCTCCATATCGCGCATAGCGAGCTGATAGCCTGAGCCGAGCTGGGTAAATTCTTGAATGGCTCGCAGCCGCTTACGGGCCTTGTCCGATAGCCTGTTTTGCTTTGGAAACAATAGCCACGCATGGGCCTGGATGCCGGAGCGACCGACCCGGCCTCTGAGCTGATAGAGCTGGGAGAGGCCGAATTTTTGTGAGTCTTCAATGATGATGGTGTTGACTCTAGGAATGTCTAGCCCTGATTCGATGATGGTAGTACAGACCATTAGATCGGCGTCACCGTTGCTGAAGGTGAGCATGGTGGCCTCGAGTTCGCCTTCTGGCATTTGGCCGTGTGCGATCGCCAACCGAATCCCCGGCACCGCCTCCCGAATTCGACCCGCTACTTCCTCAATCCCCTCCACACGCGGCACCACGTAGAAAATCTGACCGCCCCGGTCCAGTTCCTGACGAATCGCAGCCCGTACCTTCTCGGGATCGTAGGGCGATAGATGAGTTTTGATCGGACGGCGAGACGGCGGCGGTGTGGTAATCAAGCTCATCTCTCTGACCCCGGAGAGCGCCATGTACAAGGTCCTAGGGATTGGCGTCGCGCTCAGCGTCAGCACATCTACCTGAGCCTTCATTGCTTTGATCTTTTCCTTTTGGTTCACCCCAAAGCGCTGTTCTTCATCTACTACTAGCAGGCCGAGATCTTTGAACTTCACTGCTTTGCCGAGTAGCTGATGCGTGCCAACGACAACATCTAGCTCGCCAGAAATCAGCCGCAGCATGATATCTTTACGCTCTTTAGCTGTGCGGAAACGGTTCAACAACCCAATTTGAATTGGATAGGGGGCAAAACGTTCTTTGAGCGTGTGATAGTGCTGCTGAGTCAGAATAGTCGTAGGCGCTAGCAAAGCTACTTGCTTTCCGGCAGTCACCGCTTTAAAGACGGCACGCAGGGCGACTTCAGTTTTACCAAAACCTACATCGCCGCAGACTAGGCGATCCATGGGGCGATCGCTCTCCATATCGCGCTTCACGTCCTGAGTTGCTTTGAGCTGATCGGGCGTGGGGTTGTATGGGAAGGAATCTTCTAGTTCCTGTTGCCAGGGCATGTCTTCGGGATATGTAAAGCCCTGCATCTGCGATCGCTGCGCATACAGTTTGAGCAGATCGACCGCCACTTTCTTAATGGCTTTGCGAGCTTTCCCCTTGGTCTTCTCCCAGGTTTTGCCCGTCATTTTGTTGAGCTGCGGCTTCTGCTCTACCGAGGTGCGATAACGAGAGAGCGATCCCATCTGGTCAACGGGGACACGTAGCAGACCGTCGGCGTATTGAATGACGAGATATTCACGGGTTTCTTGATCGAGAGTCAGGCTCTCTAACTTCAGGAACTGACCGATGCCGTGATTGCGGTGAACGATGTAGTCCTTGGGTCGTAGCTTGTTTGGATCGACCTGTTTGGAAGCAGCGCGGCGACGTTTGCGGACGTAGCTGGGTGTGGCTAGGGTGTGCTGACCAAAGAATTCGCGATCGGTGACGACGACGATGCGGAAGGTTGGCAGAATAAAGCCTTCGAGTTCAGCTAGGCCAGAGTACTTGACCGCGACCGGGATGCGCTGGTTTTGCAGCTTATCTATGGCGGGGTAGTCTTTAGGGTTGGGGATGAATTGCGCGGGACAATCGTGTTCTTGCAGCAGGGCAACTGAACGAGAGGGCTGGGCGGAGATCAGCCAGGGGAAGAATCTGCGATCGCGTTCCTCCTTCAAAATATCCGCTAGCTTGCCAAACTGATGTGGCAAGATCGGCACCGGGCGACTGGCTAGATTCAGCCCCACCCCATCCTCTGCAATCTCAGACAGCTCAATCCGCTGAAACAGGCCAACTTCTTCCATCGCCTGATCAAACGAACGATGCACTTTGGGTAAACCACCTTCAGGGAGATGAATTTCCGCGTCGGCCTCAAATGTCTCCTGCGCCTCTTTCCAGCGATCTTCAACCGTCTCAACCCAGCGCTCAGCATGAGCCAAACACTGTGCAGGTTCATCGAGTACAACTAGCGTATCTTCAGGCAGATAGTCCAGCAGCGAAGCAGGCTCAAACGCCAAACCCATAAATCGGCGGATACCTTCAACCTTGCCAGTCTCGATGAAAGTTTCTTGCGCTTCCTCTGTCAGCAGGTCTTCGAGCAGTCCTTTCTCTTCTAGAGCAGAAGAAATCAGCGGACCGTAGTCAGTCGTTGTCAGCAGCAGTGTATCGATTTTGTCGAGCGATCGCTGATTCGCCGGATCGAACTCGCGCAGTCGCTCCAGCTCATCACCAAACAGCTCCATCCGCACGGGCAGTTCAGCCGCCACCGGAAAGACATCAATAATGTCCCCTCGCTGGCTCCATTGCCCTTCCGTCTCCACAGCAGACACCTTCTCGTAGCCCAGCTTTGCCAGACTCAGACCTAAATCTTTCAGATTCAGCTCCATACCCAGATTAATTTCTAGGCAGTACGGACGAAATGCCTCCACTGGCGGTAGGTGAGGCTGCAAAGCTCGCTCCGTAGCAATAATCGCCATCGCGCCCAAATGCTTTGACCCTGGCGGCAGCTTGCTCGCATCCGCCTTGCCATTGATCAGATCAGAAAGCACCTGAAGCTGGCCCCAAACTAGCTCTGATTCAGGGTCGAATACGTCGTATGGCGAAGATTCCGACGTGGGATAAAAAGCCACCGTCGCCCAGCCCATCGCCTCTAGCTGCGCTGCCCATCGACCTGCTTCCTCAAGCGTCGCGGTGACAATCAGCAGTGGCTTTTGCTGAGATTGAGCTAGCGCCGAGCTGACTAGTCCTTTTGGCAGTCTAGGTGCGCCAGATAGCTGTAGGGTTTGCTGCTTTTCTAGTTTGGTGACCAGTTCCTGGCCGAGGGGTGAGCGTGCGATCGCACGAGTAATCGAAGAAAACGCCATGAAAAATCAACTCGAAGAGCAAACCACTAGCAATAGTCTAAAAACCGCTGCCAGTCCTTATTCTAAAAGGCACTGCTCAATTTTGAGTGTACGGTTATGCTCACAAACATGCGATCAACGTGCGATCATGTATGTCAGCTGTCAGCGAGCGCTCACCTTCAGCCCCGCTGGGTCGTTAGGACTCCCCTCAATCTTCAGCTCACGTTCGTTAGCGTCTAGATGGCGCACGATCTTATAAACATTTTCAATCTTGTCTTCCGCGCCCATCTTTTTCACCAGCTCATTTAAAGAAAGCGCAGTGCTTGCCGTCTCTAGCGCTTCTTTAACCTTAGTTTGCAGCGACAGTACGTCCGCCGCTGCCTTCTTCCCCGCCTCTACACCGGGCTGGTGATACGCATTAATATTGACTAGGCTCGCATACAGACTAACCGCCCGCTCATACAGAGCAATCAACGCGCCTACCATCTTCGGCGACACCTCAGGAATCGTGATGGTAATTGAATCGCGGTTATTCTC
>JBCCOH010000002.1:0-111402 GCA_039111275.1 Cyanobacteria bacterium P01_D01_bin.1
ACTGACCTCTTCGGCGAAATCGTCGTCTAGCTCCGGCAGTTCCTTTTCTTTTAGCTCTTTGAGCGTAATTTCAAAGGTCGCAGGCTTACCTGCTAACTCGGCTTGAGGATAGTCTTCTGGAAAAGTAACTTCTACCGCCTTTGAGTCTTCTAGCTTCATACCGACAATGCCTTCTACAAAGCCAGGAATGAAGCGACCTTCCTTAATCTCGACCTGAAAATCCTGAGCACTGCCGCCTTCAAATTCTTCTAGCTCACCGGATTCGTTCTCGGCCTTACCGACAAAATCAACGACGGTCACGTCACCTTCTTTAGCTACTCGATCTTCGACAGGGACCAAGGTTGCCATATTCTCTCGGTAGCCCTCTATCGTTTCGTCTACCTTATTTTCGTCAGGCTTAATTTCTTCGGCCTGAACTGAGAGTCCTTTGTACTTGCTTAGAGTGACCCTAGGTGGCACATCAACCGAGGCTTTAATGATAAAGGGCTCACCGGGCTTGTAACTGCCAACTAAAGATTCAAAATCTGACTGGAGCTGGTAGTTACCTAGGGCTTCTACGTCCTCCTGCTTGATAGCGCTTTCAATCACCGTCTGGAGCATGTCTTCTAGCGCCGCGGCTTTTAGCTGCAAAGCGCCTATCCGCTGGATCAAGATTTGACGCGGCACTTTACCTTTGCGAAACCCAGGAATGTTAGCCGATTTCATGTAGTCGCGCAGTACTTTCTCGTAGCCCTGCTTAGACAGCTCGGCGGGAACCTCTATTTCTAGTCCGACTTGGCTGTCGGGCAGATTTTCCTGGGTGACTTTCATTTACAAATACGTAGGTGGTAATGATTGATTGCGATGTAATAATTGGAGCACATGAACAAAGGTAAGATGCCTGTCATTCGTCGCAGTTAGTCATCATACACCCGATCTATTTATTCTGAAATAGGCTTCACGGCTAGCTACATACATATCTAGGCGGCCAGCTAGACAGAAAATCGTACACATCACGTTAAATTACTTAAATATTATTCATATCGCCACAAATTAGACCTTTTATTTCAGATTAGACCCAGCATTGGAGGATACCTCTCTTTGACTCATTCTTATAACGTTGCCATCTTGGGCGCTACTGGCGCAGTCGGTACCGAGCTACTTCAGCTTCTGGAAGAACGTAGCTTTCCAGTCAAGTCGTTAAAGCTGCTATCTTCCCATCGCTCTGCGGGCAAGCAGCTGAGCTTCAAAGGCAAAGCCATTGAAGTCGAAGCAGTCAGTGGTTCTGCTTTCGACGGGATAGATATTGTTCTGGCTTCGGCTGGTGGCTCTATCTCAAAACAGTGGGCCGAGGATATTGTCCGTGCAGGTGCACTGATGATCGATAACTCGAGCGCCTTTCGGATGGATGGGTCTGTGCCGTTAGTCGTTCCAGAGGTCAATCCAGAAGCCGCAGAAGCGCATCAGGGGATTATTGCGAACCCTAACTGCACTACGATTTTGATGAGTGTGGCAGTTTGGCCGATCCATCAGATTCAGGCCATTCAGCGAATTGTTGTGGCAACCTATCAGTCGGCAAGCGGAGCAGGCGCTCGGGCGATGGAAGAGGTCAAGCAGCAGACCCAAGCAATCTTGGATGGAAAAACGCCGCCGACTGAAAGCTTTCCTTATCCGCTAGCATTCAATCTTTTTCCGCACAATACGCCGCTAAACGAGCAGGGATACTGCGAAGAAGAAATGAAGATGGTCAATGAGACTAGGAAAATCTTTAGCGCTCCTGAGCTCAAGATTTCAGCGACCTGTATTCGGGTACCCGTCCTTCGGGCACATTCAGAAGCTGTTAATCTTGAGTTTGAACAGCCATTTGAAGTGGACCGAGCTAGAGAGGCTATCGAGTCTGCGGCTGGAGTCAAGCTGTTAGAAGACTGGCAGGCTAACTATTTCCCCATGCCGATCGATGCTAGCGGACAAGATGATGTACTAGTCGGTCGCATTCGGAAAGATATTTCTAACCCAACGGGCTTGGAACTTTGGCTGAGCGGCGATCAAATTCGCAAAGGGGCGGCGCTTAATGCTGTGCAGATAGCGGAGCTAGTCGTGGCTAAGCAATGGTGGCGATCGCCCGTAGCAGCCTGACAAATTAAGTAGTCTGACAAATTAAGCAATCCGATAGATTAAACGGACACAGGTATTGAATGAACGTGAGTATGGCTGATACCTCAGTTGATACGCTACCCTCCTCATCCAAGAGAACCCCCTTCTTTGGAAAGGTCGTAACCGCTATGGTGACACCCTTTTATGACGATGGGCAGGTCAACTACCCGCTAACAGAAAAGCTAGCTAGTCACCTAGTAGATAACGGAACCGATACGGTTTTGGTATGTGGGACAACGGGCGAATCCCCCTCGCTGACCTGGGATGAAGAGTATGCTCTTTTTCAAACGGTGAAGCAGACAGTCGGCAGCAAAGCCAAAGTGCTAGCAGGCACAGGATCAAACAGTACACAAGAAGCTATAGAAGCGACCTGTAAAGCAGAGAAGCTAGGGCTAGATGGTTCTTTGCAAGTTGTACCTTACTACAACAAGCCACCCCAAGAAGGGCTGTATGGACACTTTGAGGCGATCGCCCAGTCAACCCCTGATCTACCGATCATGCTATACAATGTGCCTGGGCGCACTAGCTGCAACTTACTCCCTCAAACAGCGATTGAGCTGTCGAAGCTTCCCAACGTCATTGCGATCAAAGAAGCTAGTGGGAATATTGATCAAGTCAGTCAGCTCTGCCGATTGAGCTCTACCGAATTTGATATCTATTCTGGAGACGACTCACTGACGCTGCCGATGCTCTCCGTAGGTGCTACAGGTGTTGTCAGTGTCGCTAGCCATTTGGTCGGAGACCTTTTACAAGAAATGATTGAGGCATTCGCATCTGGCAAAGTCGCTCGGGCAACCGCCATACACCTACAGCTCTTTCCACTATTCAAAGCACTCTTTGCGACAACAAGCCCAATTCCTTTAAAAGTAGCCCTAGATTTGCAGGGATGGGCAATTGGAGACTGTCGCCTACCGCTTTCCAAAGGCGCTACGGCGCTGCGAAAAGACCTAAAAGCTACCCTATCGGACATGAATCTACTGAAAGGGGGCACTGCATAAGTCGAAATAGAGAGGCAAGAAGAACAATAGATAAGTTAGAGTCAGTATCTGAAGAGCAAGTTGCGACGACGTATTGCGATGTCGGACATTGCGGTTTTGAACACTGCGGTGTTGAACACAGTGCGAATGTAAGGTGAAAGCATGAAGTGTAAATGCGTCCGGGACAAGACCCGAGCACCAGCCTGTACATTCTTGCGTCCGTTTTGCAAGCTTTAGGTCAGCTCATCTCGTATGGACCGCCACCTGTAGAGTCAACCTGTAGAGTTCAGAGCAAGTCTAGAATCAAGGCAAGTTATAGATCAAAGCGATCAGCAGACAAAAGCAGTCAGCTTATGGCGACTAGCTCAAGGCAATCAGCTCAAGGTGGCCAGATTAAGTGGCCAGATCAAAGTGACCAGCTCAAAGCAATCAACCTGAAGCAGCAAATTAGTGTCCGACAGGGCGTAGCCTTCAAATTAGGGAAGGCTCAAAAGACGCAGAGATAAAGACACAAAGAAAGGTCAGCCCTGTAGTCGCCAGTAAAGAATTAGCGACCACATCGCTTCAGCCAACTCTACAGATCAGAAAAGCATCACCCAAAACGAGCGAGTCTTCCAGGCGAAGCTAGCCGCTCTCTCTCAAAACTTCAAATCATTATCACAACAAAGGTAACTACATGAGTAGAAAAACCATCAGTAGCCAAAAAGCTAATAGTCAGTCATCAGGCAATTCAAGGGCTAATGGCAAAAAGCAAAATAGTAATATCCTCAAGATCATCCCCCTAGGCGGACTGCACGAAATTGGAAAGAATACCTGTGTCTTTGAGTACGGTGACGAGATCGTTTTGCTAGACGCTGGCTTGTCCTTTCCAACCGAAGGTATGCATGGCGTCAATATCGTGTTGCCAGACATCACCTATCTCAAGGAGAACCAGCACAAGATCAAGGGAATGATCGTCACCCACGGTCACGAAGACCATATCGGTGGCATTGCCTTCCACCTCAAGCAGTTCAATATTCCGGTTATTCATGGTCCTCGCCTAGCGATGGCACTTTTGCAAGGAAAGCTTGAAGAAGCAGGCGTCTTAAATCGCACCGAACTCCATACCGTTGGTCCCAGAGATACCGTTCAGTTTGGTAAGCACTTCAGCGCTCAGTACATTCGTAATACTCACTCCATGGCTGATAGCTTCACCATGGCAATCAAGACGCCAGTGGGCACCATCATCCATAGCGGCGACTTCAAAGTTGACCATACGCCTGTAGATGGCGAGTTCTTTGACTTTCAGAAGATTGCTGAGTACGGCGAAGAAGGAGTGCTCTGTCTAATTAGTGACTCTACCAACGCAGAGATTCCTGGCAACACACCGTCAGAGCGAGCAGTCTTTCCCAATCTGGATCGAGAATTTAACAACGCTAAGGGTCGTCTGTTCGTCACAACCTTTGCCTCTTCGGTGCATCGCGTCAGTATGCTCTTAGAACTCGCCCAAAAGCACAAGCGCTCTGTCTTTGTAGTGGGTCGTTCTATGCTGAATGTCATCTCTCACGCGCGCAATTTAGGCTACATCAAATGTCCAGATAGTCTGTTCAAGCCGCTAAACCAGCTGAAGCAGTGCCCCAATGATCAGGCCATGATTCTGACTACAGGATCGCAAGGCGAACCGATGGCGGCGTTGACTAGAATTGCCAACCGCTCTCATCGCCAGATCCGGATTGAAGAGGGCGACACTGTCATCTTCTCGTCTAATCCTATTCCAGGAAATACGATTAGCGTCGTTAACACCATTGACAAGCTAATGCAGCAGGGCGCGAACGTCATCTACGGCAAAGATAAAGGGCTACACGTTTCTGGGCATGGCTACCAGGAAGACCACAAGCTAATGCTAGCGTTGACCCGGCCTAAGTTCTTTATTCCTGTACATGGTGAGCACAGGATGCTAGTGAAGCATGCTGCCATGGCTCAGCAGTTGGGCGTCGAGCCTCAGAACGTGGCTATTGTCAACAACGGCGACGTGATCAAGATTACGCCTGAGAGTATCAAAGTAGATGGCAAAGTGACTGCTGGCATTGAACTAGTAGATGCTTCTCGGACTGGTATTGTCGAGCGCAACGTTTTGAAAGAGCGTCAGCAGCTAGCTGAAGATGGCATCATTACGGTGTCGGCAACGGTAGATGGAACTGGCAAGCTGCTAGGCGAGCCCACGATCAACTTACGCGGCGTTGTCACGACTAAATCCCAGGAGCAGTGGGAAAGCGGAATTGTCCCTGTAGTGACCAAATCAGTACGAACTCGCTGGAAAGAAGTGCTGGATAATCCGAACAGTGAGCGTCCGAGTGTGAATTGGGATGGGTTGCGATCGCGCCTAGAAGAAGACACCCGTCGATTTGTCCGCCGTGAACTGCCAAAGCAATATCCGGTGACCGTACTGATGCTTCAGCACTTTGACAATCCCAATCAGCCAGCCATCGCCAGTACAAGTAGCGTTGATGAGAGTAAACCTGTCCAAACAGGCAGGCGTCGACGGTCTTTATCTACCGCATCTGCGTCGTAGGCGATCGCTATACCCTGTTAATAGGACAGAAGGGTAGCAGGATAGAAGGGTAGCAAAACCAATAGCGCTTAATCTTTGGCTACTCTAAAAAGCCTATAGAAAGCTTCTAGCAATCTTCCAGTAAATGTAGTGACTGGTTGCTAGAAGCTTTTTGAGTAGCTAGCGTTACCATAGATTAAAGTATATGATTAAGCCATACATTAATTTTTTATATAGCAAAAGATCACAAAAGCACAGCTGGCGCTATAATACAGCCACAAGAGCCGCAGTTAAGAGATTCGGTTACTTTGTAGGCGGGCTTGTAGTCAGCGGAACGCTTAGATTACAGTCTGGACCTCAGTCATTGTTTAGTCACCAATTCTTGTAAAAGCAGGATTTCGATATCTAGTCAGTGAAATCAGAAATAAGAGGAACAGTTCGTCTTAGCGGTCTTCGTCTTAGTGGTCACAGGCAGCCTTCTCTAAGACATTTCTCTATGCGAATTGTAAAAAAGCAGCCATTAGCCAAGCTTGCTTTTGTGAAAAGTCTCTTACATTTGCAGCTCTTTTGAATACTGTTTTGTGTTGCCCCCTGCGTTGTCTTGGTATAGAGCGCAGTAAGGCAAGTATCACAGAGCCTTATTCACACTCTCTAGCCAAGCCTAACTCTAGAAAACCAACTTTCTAGACATCCAGTTTTTTACAACTAAAGTAGCCATCAGCTGCAAGTTCTGCAAATTCTAAGAACCCACTGACAGGCTCCAAAGGAATATTGAATGTCCAAGCAAATCGTGATTGCAGAGCAGCATCGTATTGCTGCTGTTTTCTCAGAAGACCAAATTCAGGAAATTATCGTAGCGACCGGAAGCCATCAGGTCGGCGATATCTATCTTGGAACGGTAGAGAACATTCTCCCCAGCATTGATGCAGCCTTTATAAACATCGGAGACAGCGACAAGAACGGCTTCATGCACGTTTCCGATCTAGGGCCTTTGAAGCTAAAGCGAATGGCTGGTCCGATTACTGAACTGCTAGCTCCTCAGCAAAAGGTGCTCGTTCAGATTATGAAGGAGCCAACTGGCAACAAAGGACCTAGACTTACAGGCAAAGTGACCCTACCAGGGCGCTACCTGGTGCTGATGCCCTACAGCAAGGGCGTCAACCTGTCTCGCCGCATTCGCAATGAGACCGAGCGCAACCGACTGCGAGCACTTGGCATATTGGTAAAACCGGCTGGTATGGGTCTGTTGATTAGAACAGAAGCAGAAGGCGTACCAGAAGATGCCGTTATCGAAGATCTAGAATCTTTGCAGCGCAGTTGGGAATCCATTCAGCAAGAAGCGATGGCAACGCGCCCGCCCTCTTTGCTCAACCGCGATGATGACTTTATTCAAAAGGTGCTACGCGACGGCTACAACGACGACGTCAATCGCATCGTAACGGATACAGAAAGTGGGCTACAAAGAACCAAAAAACACTTAACTAGCTGGAATAATGGGCGCGTTCCCAACAGTGTTCTGGTTGACTATCACAACGAGCCAACTCATATCCTTGAATACTTTAGGGTCAACGCGGCCATTCGAGAGGCATTAAAGCCCAGGGTAGATTTGCCCTCTGGCGGATACATCATTATTGAACCGACCGAAGCCCTGACCGTTATCGACGTTAACTCAGGCTCCTTCACCCGCTCTGCGACCTCTAGAGAAACAGTTCTTTGGACTAACTGCGAAGCAGCCGTCGAAATTGCTAGACAGCTTAGGCTGCGCAATATAGCAGGCGTAATTGTCGTAGACTTTATCGACATGGACTCGCTCAAGGACAAAATGCAGGTGCTAGAGCAGTTTGGCAAAGCTATTCGCGCGGATAAATCTCGTCCTCAGATCTCTCAGCTATCTGAGTTAGGCCTAGTTGAACTCACCCGCAAACGGCAAGGCCAAAACATCTACGAGCTGTTTGGTCAACCCTGTAGTACCTGCGGCGGTCTCGGTCTTCTAGCCAATTTACCCGGAGAGGCACCGGGAACGAGTAGCCAGTTGGAGAGCGTGCCCCTAACTAGAGCAACCGGGTATAGTTCACCCGCGCAGAGCTTTTCTAATCGGCCCAGTGCGCGTGAGGACCGCTCAGCAGGTTCATCCTCACCTCAGTCTGAGTTTCAAGAACTAGAGCTACTGAACCACCCCAGCTACAACGACAAAAACGGGCGTAGCGGTGGAAGACGGCGACGACGAGGCACAGATAGAACATCCTCTCGGCCCAGTCGATCAGGCTCGCCGCTACCAGTAACGGTTGATAAGGGTGCCGATAGAAACGATAGAAACGATAGAAACGGGGAAGAGCGTCGCCGACGGCGCAGCAGCCGAGTCGATGAAAGAATCGAGCGAGAAAGAGCAGAACGGGAAGCTCAAGACGAATCGAGAGAAACACAGCATGATGAGCAGCGAGAAGATCGAAACGGCAGTAAGTCGGCCAGTACAGAATCAGGTGGCCGAAACAAAAGAGTCCGCAGCAACCGTCGTAAGTCCGAGGAGCCACCAGAACTAGTTGTAGTAGAGATGCCTGTCGAAGAACAGAGGGTGTATGCCGCGATGGGAGTCTCGCCGATAGTTTTTAGTGAGCAAACGGTTGAGAATCCACAGAACGTAACGGTTTCTGTCGTGCTTCCCGGAGAAGCGGAAGCGTTTTTAGCGGAGGCTAAGGCTGCGTCAGAAGCTGCTAAGGCAAATAAGAGAATCATTGAAACGCCTACTCATGTCAACAATGGCGGACTCGAACCGGGGGAATCGATAGAACTCGACGACGCTGAGCCCACTGAGGACGGTGCGGCAGACGCTGGCGCTTCTAGCAACGGTGAAGCGTTTGCGGGGGGTGATGGGACTGACGAGAATGGACAGTCCGCTAATAAGCGAACTTCGGTCAGAAGACGGCGTCGCTCATCTAAATCAGTGGATAGACAGTCAGATGATGGAGAAGAAGCGACAAGGTCTTTACCAGTCCTCAAATCTGCTGACGGGTCTGCCGCAACTGACAGTCCATCGAAAGTTCAGCCTGAACAAGCCTCTACAGACGAGCAAGCTGGTGCAGGCGAGTCGGAAGAAGAGGAGAAGCCAGTAAAGGTAGTTCGCCGTCGTCGTCGTCGTTCTTCTGCTAGTGAATGACTGACCTAGTTTTGGCACTTGCTTCAGTTTGGCTGGTAGTATCAGGCGCCGCTGTCAATGAAATTAGTCTGTAAGACAGCAGGGGTTGACGAAGTTGGCAGGGGAGCTCTGTTTGGGCCGGTGGTCGCTGCGGCGGTGATTGTTCCAGCAGAGGCGATCGCACCCCTAACAGCAGCAGGCGTAGCTGACAGTAAATCAATATCCGCCAGAAAAAGAGAGCATCTCGCTGTAGCAATCAGACAGCTAGCCAGCTTCGGTATAGGGCTAGCAACTGCCTATGAGATTGACCGGATCAATATCTTACAAGCCTCGCTTCTAGCGATGCGCCGCGCTATTTTTCAGCTAAAACCAATGCCTGATAGATGCTTGATTGACGGCAATCAGCGCATCCCTGGTCTGCCAATCGAGCAAGAGACGATCGTGAAGGGCGATCAGTCTGTATTGGCGATCGCAGCTGCCAGTATCATCGCCAAAGTTTGGCGAGATCAGCTAATCATTCGATTAGACCGTCACTATCCTGGCTACGATCTTGCTTCTAATAAAGGCTACGGCAGTGCGAAGCATAGAGCAGGCATCGCGCTACGCGGCGCATCAAGACAGCATCGCAAATCCTTTCGCAGCTGTCAAAACCAGCCGCAAGCGAAGAGGTCGAAATAGGCAAGCTGTCTCAGGAAAAGCTCGGCTTGGGAAAGTTTGATATCTGCGCGGACTCATTAGCCTTTGCCCAATCGCAATAGTCTGCAATCAGCTGACGCATTAGGCGCTGTTTTAGCGTGATTAAGATGCCGTTGAGCAAGCCATTACCTGTCCTCACCAAGATAGGACGAGGCATAATCGCAGCAGCAGGCGGTAGATCAACGCTCACTCTCAAATTGGCCTGACCCCTTAGCTTTTCGCCTATAGCTGTCGACTGACTGACCAAATAACCCTGCATATTCATCGAGAACTTGCGATTAAATGCCTTGTGCCCTTCTAGGCGACACTGGTCGGAGCGTAACCGCACTGTCTGATCCTCTAACCAAATCTCGATATCACAAACAGGCTGTACAGTCAGCCCAATAAACTTGAGCGAACGGATTTTGAGTCGAAATATATTCGGACCTAGCACTTCTACCTGCTTTTCATCAACTAAAGCTCCGACTAACCGCCTCGGCTCACTCAAATAGGTATCTATGGGGAGAGGCTGTGGCGGGACTGAAATAGTGACGGACTGAGAGGCGCTAAAGCGAACCATTGATAATTAGAGGGGAATGACAAGCAAGAATGACAAAAAGAAAGATAGATTACAGAAATAAAAAACGAATAACCCTATCAAACCACCCTAACATCTACATACCTGTGTATAACACCTTCTTATAGATGATTTCTATCGCACACCTCGGACCGATCGGCACCTTCTCAGAACTTGCCGCCGCCGCCTTTGCCAACAATTTTGCGCCAGAGACTACCACTCTAAAGGCGTATTCGACCATTGCTCAGGCGATCTACGCTACGGTTGAAAAAGAGGCTCAGTTCTGTGTGGTCCCAGTCGAAAACTCTATCGGCGGCGGCGTTACTATCACGCTCGATACGCTATGGGAGGTAGAAGACATTCACGTACAGCAATCTTTCACGCTGCCTGTGCAGCACGCGCTGATCTCTAAAGCCAACAGTATTGAAGATATTCAGACAATTTATTCTCATCCACAGGCGCTGGCGCAGTGTCGTGGGTGGTTAGCTAAACACCTGCCCAAAGTCAATCTAGTAAGGGCTAGTTCGACAGCAGAACCGCTGCCGAGGCTAGAGGAGGATATTAGTGCAGGCGTGATCGCCTCCCCCTGGGGAGCAAAAATCTACAGCCTCCCTATTCTGGCTCACCCAATTAACGACTACCCAGACAACTACACCCGCTTCTGGATACTAGGGAGGCAGCTTTCTGCTGGCGGTCAGTACACCTCACTTGCCTTCAGCTTACTGAGCAACGAACCCGGCGCACTACTCAAGCCCCTACAGCTATTTTCAGCACTCAACATCAACATGAGCCGGATTGAATCGCGCCCGACCAAGCGTTCACTAGGCGACTACATATTTTTTGTCGATGTAGAAGCAAATGCCAGCGATCCGACTATGAAAACGGCTCTAGAAGTGCTGAAGCTACACACCGCTCAGCTAAAAGTTTTTGGCAGCTACGATCTGAGAAAAATTGAGCAGCCATTCTAGAGCACACCGCAATCACCGCTTACAGACAGTAGCTACTCCAAAACATCTTTCAAAGCTGTGCGCGCCGCTAAATTATTCCGAGTCGAGGTCAATATCTCAGCCTCACGTTCTAAGCGAGACAGCGTATTTTGCATCTCCAACAAAGACTGCTGCTCTAGCGAAACGCCATAGAGCGTACTAGCTACCCAGTAGGAAAGCTCCAAAGGCAAGTCTGGCACGTCTTCGGGAAAATCAATATCTTGACTCGTTAACTTGGCCGATAGACGGACCACATCTCTTAGCAGGCTATCCACCTGCTCCGCTAAAGGAACAAGATTTTCCTCTACTGGCTCATCTTCTATCCACTCTACCAAGCCAACTCTGTAGGGCGTTTCGCGAACGTAATCTAAAACTCTAAACCGCTGCTGACCTAGCGTCATAATCTTCATGCGGTCATCAGGCATACGCTGGTAGTGAATAACCTCCGCACAGCAGCCGACCTTGGCGATATCACCTGTGGCTGGATCAACCATCAGCACACCAAAGCGGCGATCGCCCTGAAGAATCGTATTCATTAGCATGCGATAGCGAAATTCAAAGATATGAAGAGGTAGTCGCCTACCAGGAAAAAGAACCATCTCAGGCAACGGAAAGAGCGGTAGTTCTCGGACGGCAACTGAGGAGGAGAAATCCATTATGTCTAAATTAGAACAGCGCCGCAGGTATCCCTAACAGAGAGACCTATTCGAGCACGGCATTAATAATTATTGTAACGCAGCCAGAAACGCCCCGCTACAGCAGACACACACCAAAAACTGGGTAAAAAACAAGGGTACATAATGCAGATACCCTCCAAAGCCGTCGGTTTAAACCAGCTCTCACTCAATTGAAAATCAGCCGACGAAGTATGCTTTCCTACAGCTTCACTTCAATATCTACACCCGCAGGTAGGTCTAGCTTCATCAGCGCATCAATCGTTTTGGATGATGGCTGGTAGATATCGATAATGCGGCGGTGCGTACGAGTCTCGAAGTGCTCGCGCGAGTCTTTGTCTACGTGGGGCGATCGCAGCACACAATAAATTTTTCGCTTCGTCGGTAGCGGAATTGGGCCAACAGCAGTTGCATTAGTACGGTTGGCGGTTTCGACAATTTTTTCGCAAGAAGTATCCAGCAGTCGGCGGTCAAAAGCCTTGAGGCGGATGCGGATTTTCTGCTGTTGAACAGTAGTGGCCATGGAGAATTACGCGCTTTGTCTGCGCCAGTGTTTAGTTTTCTAGGTTCGTTTGGTCTGTTGCCCGATAGACGAGATTGATCTCTTTGTCGGCAAATCCCGTAAGGGCATAGCATGCTATGCCCTTACGGAATGTCGCGCTAGCTCGCCGAGTGCTCTATTTCGTGATTTTGGAAACAACGCCTGCACCAACGGTGCGGCCACCCTCGCGAATCGCAAAGCGCATGCCCTGCTCGATCGCAATCGGGTTAATTAACTTTACGTTCATTTTGATGCGATCGCCAGGCATCACCATCTCAGCCGCGCTACCATCATCAGCAGTAAAGCTCTCGATAGAACCCGTTACATCAGTAGTACGCACATAGAACTGAGGCTTGTAGCCGGGAAAGAAAGGCGTATGACGACCGCCTTCTTCTTTGTTCAGTACATAGACCTCAGACTCAAACTCAGTGTGAGGTGTAATTGAACCTGGCTTAGCTAAAACCATACCGCGCTCAATATCTTCTTTTTGCACACCGCGAAGCAGAACGCCAACGTTGTCACCCGCCATGCCAGAGTCCAAAGTCTTCTGGAACATCTCTACGCCAGTGACCGTAGTGTTGCGAGTATCGCGAATACCCACTAGCTCAACGCTCTCGCCCACTTTGACAATGCCACGCTCGATTCGGCCAGTCGCCACAGTACCACGACCCGTAATCGAGAATACGTCCTCAACCGCCATCAAGAAGGGCTTATCAACCTCACGCTCAGGCGTAGGGATGTACGCATCAACTTCGTCCATCAATGCGTGAATCTTGTCGACCCATTCATCAGAACCACGAGCAGTCGCAGGATCGGCGATCAGCTTTTCAACAGCCTTGAGCGCAGAACCGATTGCAATCGGAATATCGTCGCCCGGGAAATCGTAAGAGCTCAGCAGCTCGCGAACTTCTAGTTCAACTAGCTCAAGCAGCTCTTCGTCATCTACCTGGTCTTGCTTGTTCAAGAACACAACGATGTTAGGCACACCGACCTGACCAGCTAGCAAAATGTGCTCACGAGTCTGAGGCATCGGACCATCAGCGGCAGACACCACCAGAATAGCGCCGTCCATTTGGGCAGCACCTGTGATCATATTCTTCACATAGTCTGCGTGACCAGGGCAGTCCACGTGAGCGTAGTGACGGTTCTCGGTCTCGTATTCTACGTGAGCTGTATTGATGGTAATACCCCGCGCTTTCTCTTCAGGAGCAGCGTCGATTTCGTCATATTTCTGAGCTTTGGCACCACCAGCTGCTGCCAGTGTCATCGTGATTGCCGCAGTCAGCGTGGTCTTACCGTGGTCAACGTGGCCAATGGTGCCAATGTTGACATGGGGTTTACTTCTTTCAAATTTTGCGCGTGCCATGAATTTCTCTTTGTGTTCCTAAAACTAACTATGCGTTCCCTTTGTTTCTAGCGATGATCGCTTCAGCCACGTTACGCGGAACTTCCTCGTACTGGCTGAACTCCATAGAAAAGGAGCCTCTTCCTTGGGTCTTGGAGCGGATGTCGGTCGCATAACCAAACATCTCAGCCAAAGGCACCCGTGAGGTGACCTTCGTCACACCGCTTTGCGAGCCCATTCCCTCAATCTGACCGCGACGAGAGTTTAGATCTCCCATCACGTCGCCGAGGAAGTCTTCTGGCGCTTCCACTTCGACCTTCATCATGGGTTCCAAAAGAACCGGAGAAGCCTTCATCACTGCTTCTTTGACCGCCATAGAGCCAGCAATCTTAAATGCCATCTCCGACGAGTCAACGTCGTGATAAGAACCATCCACCAAAGTGACCTTTACATCAATTAATGGATATCCGGCTAGAATACCAGATTCGCAAGCCTCTTTCATCCCTTGCTCAGCAGGTCCAATAAATTCCCTAGGAATAGTTCCTCCCACAATTTTACTAACAAACTCAAATCCAGAGCCTTCTTCAGCAGGTTCAAGTTCGATTACTACGTGACCGTACTGACCTTTACCACCGCTTTGTCGAATAAATTTCGATTCGGCTTTTGAAGGCTGTAGCACGGTCTCCCGGTAGGCGACTTGAGGTGCACCGATATTTGCCTCCACCTTGAACTCTCGCAGCATGCGGTTGACAAGAATATCCAAGTGCAGCTCTCCCATTCCCGCAATCACAGTTTGATTGGTTTCTGGGTTAATGCTCACCTTAAAGGTGGGGTCTTCCTCTGAAAGAGACTGAAGCGCCTTTGAGAGCTTCTCCATATCCTGCTTTGTCTTGGGTTCCACCGCAACTGAGATCACAGGCTCAGGAATATAGAGAGACTCCAAGACAATGGGGTCGTCAGGATCGCAAATCGTATCTCCAGTGAAGGTATCCTTCAATCCCAGCGCTGCCCCAAGGTCTCCGGCTCTCATCTCGTCTACTTCAATTCGATCATCAGCCTTGAGGATAATCAGCCGTGAGATTCGCTCTTTCTTATCTTTAGTGGCGTTGTAGACATAGCTGCCCTTCTTGAGGACGCCCGAGTACACCCGAATGAAGGTAAGGCGACCGTAGGGATCGGCCATAATCTTGAACGCTAGCGCCGCTGCTGGCGTTTTATCGTCAGCGGGCCTAGTCCCTGTTTCTCCATTCGGTAAGATGCCTTCAATCGCCGGGACTTCAGGCGGTGAGGGCAAGTAGTCTACGACCGCATCAAGCAGTAGCTGCACGCCTTTGTTCTTGAAGGCAGAGCCACAGAGCATTGGTACGAGGTTGGCTTTGATGGTGGCCTGACGGATGCCGTCCATGAGCACTTCGGCAGAGAGTTCTTCGCCCTCTAGGTAGCGCTCCATCAGCTCGTCGTCGGTCTCGGCGATGGTTTCGACCAGTAGGGTGCGGTATTCTTCGGCTTGCGATCGCACCTCATCAGGAATATCCACCACCTGAATATCCGTTCCCAAGTCGTTCTCGTAGATATGGGCCTTCATCTGTACCAGATCGACCACGCCTTCGAACTGGTCTTCAGCGCCAATCGGAATTTGGATCGGCACCGCCTTAGCCTTCAACCGATCCTTTACCTGCTCGTACACACCGAAGAAGTTTGCTCCAGTGCGATCCATCTTATTGACAAAAGCAATTCGAGGAACCTTGTAGCGATCTGCCTGTCGCCAAACAGTCTCTGACTGCGGCTGCACGCCGCCGACCGAGCAAAACACCGCCACCACACCGTCGAGCACGCGCATAGAGCGCTCCACTTCAATTGTGAAGTCAACGTGCCCAGGCGTGTCAATGATGTTGATTTGATGGTCTCGCCAGGTAGTAGAGATAGCCGCCGCAGTGATGGTGATCCCGCGTTCTTTTTCCTGCTCCATCCAGTCAGTAACCGCGTTACCGTCATGGACTTCACCAATCTTATGGACGACACCTGAATAGAACAAGATCCGCTCAGTCGTCGTGGTTTTGCCCGCGTCAATGTGCGCCGCAATCCCAATATTTCTAACGTCTTCTAGCGGAATAGCACGTGCCACACCGGACCTCCTGAGCGACAAACATTAGTAACGGTAGTGAGCAAACGCTTTGTTCGCTTCTGCCATACGATGAGTTTCCTCACGCTTTCGCACTGCGCCGCCAGTCTCATTAGCCGCGTCAATCAGCTCATTAGCTAGCTTCATCGCCATCGTCCGACCACCCCGAGAGCGAGAGAACTGAGTAATCCAGCGCAGGGAGAGGGCCGTTCCTCGCTCAGAGCGAACTTCCATCGGCACCTGGTAGGTCGCACCACCCACTCGGCGGGCCTTAACCTCCACCAAAGGTGTGGTGTTGCGAACTGCTTGCTCAAAAGTCTCTAGCGGATCGTTACCCGTGCGCTCTTCAATAATCTTGAAAGCTCCGTACAAGATCTTGTTGGCAACAGATTTCTTACCACTGAGCATGATTCGACGAGACATCATGCTGACCAGACGACTGTTGTAAACAGAATCGGCAGGAACGGTGCGTTTTTGAGCGGCTGAACGACGAGACATGAGATTTTGACCCTAGCAAATAAAAGAGTAAGTGTTTTCGGCTGTAACTACTGTTAGTTGATGCTGTGATAGTTGATGCGATGACTTGCGATAGCTGATGCGATGACTGCTGATGCGATGACTGCTGATGCGATGACTATTGATGATGAGTGATAGAAAGCCCTGTTCCGTCAAGCGCAAAACGCAACGAACCTAGCAGGTCAGAAGCAAGCAGATTTCAGCATCATCCAGCTTGGTCTATACCCAAAAGGAAAGCGCTAAACGGTAGACCCCTATCGAGAGTAAGGCTTTATTCTTTCGGCTTTTTAGCGCCGTACTTCGAGCGGCCTTGTTTGCGATCTTTGACACCGGCTGTGTCCAAAGTACCGCGGATAATATGATAGCGAACGCCAGGAAGATCCTTGACACGACCGCCGCGAATCATCACGACAGAGTGCTCTTGCAGATTGTGGCCGATGCCTGGGATGTAGGCAGTCACCTCAAAGCCGGACGTCAGACGGACCCTAGCAACTTTTCTCAAAGCTGAATTGGGCTTTTTCGGTGTAGTGGTGTATACGCGAGTACAAACCCCACGACGCTGAGGGCAACTCTTTAGCGCCGGAGATTTGGTTTTCTTGGTTGCATTTGAACGCTCAGTGCGAATGAGCTGCTGAATCGTAGGCATAAGGCGGGGGACTGTAACTCCGCGAAAAAGTTTTCATAGAGACCGATGGTACCAAGGATATTTCTGCCTTGTCAATCGGGTCTATTATTGTATCTGATTTTATGTCGATATTCTTAGACCAGTTTATCGGATGGCAAAGGCAGCGCCACAGCGGCAGCTTTCGGTAGCCTGGGGGTTGTCGAAGCGAAAAGCACCCCCCATTAAATCTTCAACGAAGTCAATCTTAAGGTTTCGAATATGGGATAGGCGATCGCGCCCCACCACCAACCGTACCTCCCCAAAATCATAGACATCATCTTCCGATGCGATCACCGATTCCACACCTGATGAACCTAGTTCTGTGGACTCTAAACTGAGCGTATAGGCCCACTGCGCACAGCTACTGGGCTGTAAATCCAATCTACAAACCGCATCTGGCTGGCTTTGTCTTTGGCGTAGGCGATCGATTTCCTGACAGGCAGCAGCCGTAAGTTGAATCATGAGGTTTCTAAAAGTAGGGGCTGGTCCGGCAATCTGCTGAGGTACGCTGCAATTATTGTACGACCAGCTGCATCGCTAGGGATAGGCTGGATGTAGGCAAATATAAAAGAGGTAGGCAACCATCTGGCCGCCTACCCCATAATTACTAACTTCAAAACTTTCTAAAAAGGCGTATCAAACGTCAGGCCCGGTCAGGCACCGCTTTTGATCTACTTTCGGCAGCCTGTTTCTAGCTGCTTTTACGAGCATAGTCGTCTTCGTAGCGGGTGATGTCATCTTCTCCCAGATACTCACCGTTCTGAACTTCGATCAAGATCAAAGGAATGACACCTGAATTCTCGAGTCGGTGTGTAGTGCAAGCTGGAACGTAAGTGGATTGATTGGTAGAGAGCATGGTCTCTTTTTCACCACAGGTGACCTTAGCGGTACCTGAGACAACGATCCAGTGCTCGCTGCGGTGGTGGTGCATCTGCAAGCTGAGGCGGTGACCAGGCTTGACTTCAATTCGCTTGATCTTGTATCCGGCGGCTTCTTCTAGGACAGTAAATGAGCCCCAAGGTCTTAGCTCAGTAGCTGCAACGCCCTCAAACCCTTTTTCGACAGAGCTATCTAGCTGCGGAATTTCTTGAACCTGCACCATAATTGTCAATCTCCTGATATCTATATGAACGGTGTCTATATGAACTAGCGGTCTATCAGTGTTGGTCTGTAAGCTAGTGGTCTGTAAGCTAGTGGTCTGTAAGCTAGTGGTCTGTACTGACCTGTCAGATTGCTTTCAAGCTGTTCATAAAGTAAGTGAACACACAGCGATGCGTCATTCGGGTCAAGTTTAACAACGTTCCCCCTCTTGTCGTAAAGCGTCAGGAGATACAACTCGGGCTTCCCTATCAAGTCTTTATCCTTATCAACGGACGTTGAAGTTCGCTATTACATCGACATTAGTTGATGTTGGAGATGCTATCTGTAAAGCTGCTGACGCTATGCCGACAGACAACCCTATTATTCCCCTTAGAATTGGCTATTCTCTTTGTCGGTAGCCGCAGGAATAACAGCAGAGATGGTCGCCCACTCGACAAATCCGTCTGTGTTACGACCTCATACTTAGACTATTTTCTATTCGGATTAGTTTCCATCTAGAACAAATAAACCGATGCCGTTATTGACCCTTGCAGCTGTGCGAGCCTGACGGTTGAGGAGTTGTCCACCTAAATACAGGCTAGAGGAGCTGCCACCGTCCAAATTCAAGGCGTCGACTGCCCCCAGCTTTTGCATGATATAGGCAGTTTCTGTAAGCGTTGGCCCTCTGCCACCTACTCGGTCATGCATGGTTGCAATAATCCATGTCCCGTCTGAAGTTTTGCCAACGGCGGTGCGCGGTGCGCGGCCTTGAATGAAGTTGGTACTAAAACCTTCGAGCTGTGGGTTGAGGATGACATTGCGATCGCGTATCAGCAAAGGCCCACCGCCAACCACATTAGGATACTGCTCGAACAAAGCTGGCTGACTCTGGCTACTGAGCAAGACGGGCGTACCCGGCCGAAAGCTTTGGCCCGCCGTTCGATAGCTCCTTAGCGTCAGCAAATAGCCACCGTCTCTAGGAATAGTTACGCTGCCTATGCCCGCTTTACCCATTGCTTTTTGGGCAGTCACTTCATTATTTTGTACGGTAACAACGATCTCGTTATCGACAATGGGGGTATACGTTCGGCCCCAGCCCTCTGTATAGCGACCAATACCTGCTTTGACATAGCCGCTGTTGACCGCCAGGATGGGAAACGCTTCACCAATGCCAGTTGTCACAGACTCCGACAGGACTAATCGATCCATTATTAGCTCACCGTCATCATTCCAGGCCATTGCGCCCCTACCGAGAATTGGCCCCGAGATCCACTGCCCAGCGCTGCGGACCGCTCCTAGCGGCAGCCGATTATTACGGTTAAAAAATCCAGCATTGACTGCACCCACTGCCTGGCTACGCTGGGCGGTGGTGATAATAGGTTCAATCCCAACGGCCATACCAGGACTGGCATGAATAGGTCTAAGGCTAAGTGCGCTGCGGTTGGGCCGAGCTATAAACATGTACACCGGGAAACGATACTGATTTACGCTGACGTACTGCTGCCGCCAGCGTAGCCCCGGAGACCAGGCCACATCGCGCTCCACCATCGGATCGCGGCGAATGTCAATAACGACCTTTGATGGGTTGCCGGTAGTCCAGATCTGGGGAGCCGCGCCGCCTTTAGTTCTAATCTTGAGGACGGTTTGACCATTTAGAGGGGCAACATCCAGCCGAGTGAGGAGATTGCCGGATTTGGCTTTGAAGGAGTTGACCAGACCCTGGGGGATGTTGCCAGCAACGGTGACGGTGTATCCATTCGAGTCATCTATTCGCCAAGTGGCTGGGCCGGAGAGATCAACTACGATGCGATCGCCCCACTCCTGCTTACCTTGGCGAATACCAACGGTCTGGCTCAACGGCATTGATAGCTGTAGCGTGTTGCCCACGACTTGGCTTGTCCAGCCCTTCGCTACGGCCAGATCGGTAATATCTAGATAGCGATCAGTCGCATCCCACCACGCCGGTAGATTGATCACACTATCTTGCGAAGTTGGAAACCATCGAACTGGCTGCTGCGATTCCACAGTCGTGCTCATCAGCTCGACCCCGAGTAAACTCGCCATCGTCGCGCTAGATACCCCAATCCGGCCATCCTTTTGCTGCCAAAAGCCAGTTAAAGTTTGACCGTTTAAGCTAATCCGATTGCCCAGCAAAGCTCTAGACGCATTAGCCTTAGCAGCCGAGCGAAATGACGGTAGCCGCAGAGCTTGAAAAGGAGTAAGTCGAGACGACTGGGGTTCTGATCCGATAGTGCCTGGTACAGTAGGCTGCGGTTTGAATAATCCAAGTGAAGAAAGCTTAGAAAAACTGAAGTCGCTGCTAAAGGAAGCCACAACTGCCCAACCCATCACAGTCAAAAAGCCAAATGCAACCGCCCGCTTTGTAGAACGCTGTAGGAACCCACTGGGTAGCACCCGGTCAGATGAAAAATTGAGCGAGAATCGGCCTGTAGTCTTAGATTTGGGTGACTTTGGATGCATTATTGTTAGTTGAGCAAACGGTCTTTTTTGAGGGTTGTCTAGCTTGAAGTTCGCTTGGGTTGAGGCTTATCTTGGATATCTAGGCTCAGAGTCTGATTTATTTGCGTCTAGGCTGCTCTTCAGGGTTACCTAAAACGGAGGCAACACAGAAGAATCGTTTCAGAAAGTTACTTGAACCTTGATTGATGTTTCCCTATCGCAAAGGGTTCCTCAAAGCTGATGCGCTTGAAGAATATTTCTTGTAGCTAGCCTAGCGACAAAGAGTCCTCAGCTACAGAGCGCATTGCCAGCATGCTAACTGTCTCGAAATTGCCATAGAAAAGCCAAAGAAGAGGCTCCTTGCCGCAGTTTGAACAGGTATGTCACAGACGAGCTTGGGACAAAACAGTTACCTATGAACTTCACTAACACTTAATGTTTCTATATAATCTGTGAGAAAGCCTGTTTCCTCAGTTTCCCTGGCACTGGAGAATCCGGCTTGGGAAGCTTGGGGATCCGCGAACTAATCACTGATAAAGTACCGCTTGCCCTCTCCCAAGACCCTTTCCCAAGTTTGCGAAAACGCCCTATGCAACTGGAGAATATCCTTTGCTCTAAAAGGGCAAAGGCAGGGCAAAGGGACTTGGAGCTTGCTCTTCTCGAAGAATGGGGAACTAGGGTGTTATTTATGCGCAGTTCCCTTGTTCCAATAGCTAGCGGGCCTAAAGGCTATCTAAAAATCGGTTAGACGTTCCTAGCGTAGACCAATTACGAGTTATACAGGCACGTCGGTTTCTGATCCAAAATTTTCTTTGCTGTCGTCAGTTTTTCATCAAGTAGGTAATACGCGCGTGATTCTCAACCCAACAACTTTTCAGACCGATGTATTGGAACCCTTAGGACCCAGTTGGCTCGTAGAAGAACGAGATGCCTGCGGAGTTGGCTTTATTGCCGACCAACAGGGAAAGGCTAGTCATCAATTGATCAAGGATACTTTGGGCGCGCTGACCTGTATGGAGCACCGAGGCGGCTGCTGTGCGGACAAGTACTCCGGTGACGGGGCGGGGGTGATGACGGCAATTCCCTGGCAATTAATACAAGAGTGGGCACAAGGAAATGGATTAGACACCTTGCAACCTGGGACGACTGGGGTGGCAATGGTGTTCTTGCCACAGGTGGCTGAGGCAGAAGAGGTTGCGCGATCGCAGTTTAGAAACGCTGTCGAAGCCGCTGGTTTGACCTTCGCTGGCTGGAGAGAAGTCCCCGTCAAGCCCGAGACACTGGGACCGCTAGCGAAGGAATATCAGCCAAAGATTACCCAAGCAGTGATAACCTCTGGTGAGCAAGCATGGGACGATTTGGAGCGATCACTCTTCTTGGTTCGGCGTCGCTTCGAGAAAGCAATTGTTCGACTGGCCAAAGACGCTGGTGAGACCGATGCACAGGCACTCTTAGAAGCCTATGTCTGCTCTATCTCCACGCGCACAATTGTCTATAAAGGAATGGTGCGCTCTGAAGTCCTAGGACAGTTCTACGAAGATTTGCAAAACCCTGCTTATGAGAGTGCTTTTGCGGTCTATCACCGAAGATTTAGCACCAATACACTGCCAAAGTGGCCACTAGCACACCCCATGAGATTGCTAGGTCACAATGGCGAAATCAATACGCTAATCGGCAATATCAACTGGATGACGGCCAGACAAGCAGAACTGTCCCATCCAATCTGGGGCGAGGAACTAAAGCTGCTAAAGCCCGTTGTGAATGCAGAAAATAGCGACTCGGCGAATCTAGACAACGCAATGGAGCTACTGGTTCGCTCCGGGCGAGAGCCCGCTCAAGCGCTGACAATCTTGGTGCCAGAAGCGTACCAGAATCAGCCGGAGCTAGCTGAGTATCCAGAAATCGTAGACTACTACGAGTACTACAGCAGTATTCAAGAGCCTTGGGACGGTCCGGCACTGGTGGTTTTTTGCGATGGCAAACAAATCGGCGCGACCCTAGACAGAAATGGCCTTAGACCGGCTAGATATGTCGTCACCAAAAGCGGGTACGTGGTGGTCTCTTCTGAGGCAGGCGTCGTCGATCTGCCTGTAGAAGATATCGTCGAAAAAGGCAGACTCGGCCCCGGTCAGATGCTGGCCGTGAACTTTGAAGAAGGCCATGAGATTCTGCACAACTGGGAAATCAAGCAGCGAATCGCTAAAGCCCAGCCCTATGGTCAGTGGCTAGCAGAACGACGCAAGGAAATTTCGCCGCAGTTGTTTAGCGAAGAGCCTCGTTTAGACAAGCAGACGCTGCTGACACAGCAAACTGCCTTTGGCTATACCGCTGAAGATCTAGACATGATCATTCAGGACATGGCAGCGCAGGCCAAAGAGCCAACCTTCTGCATGGGAAATGACACGCCGCTGGCAGTGCTGTCCAATAAGCCTCACTTACTCTACGACTACTTCAAACAGCGCTTTGCCCAGGTGACCAATCCGCCGATTGACCCTCTGAGAGAACGACTGGTAATGTCTTTGACCACGCAGCTTGGTGCGCAGGGCAATTTGCTAGAAGAGCACCCCGAGCTAGCAAACATTTTGAAGTTAGAGTCGCCAGTACTCAACGACACTGAGCTGACAATGATTGAGCAGTCGGGCTTTGCAGTGATGCCGATTTCGACGCTCTACGATGTAGAGGGAGGACCAGCTAGGTTAGAAGCGGCGGTGAGGGCGCTGTGCGAGCAGGCGGCTGAGGCGGTGAAATCGGGTACGCAGGTATTGATTTTGAGCGATCGCATCAACGCAAACCAGGACCAAACCACGCTTTCCCCAGAACACACCTACATCCCGCCTCTAGTCGCTGTAGGCGCGGTCCACCATTCACTGATTGCCAGCGGCCTGCGGATGAAAACATCCCTGATCGTAGACACCGCGCAATGTTGGAGTACGCATCACTTTGCCTGTCTACTCGGCTATGGCGCAACGGCAATCTGTCCTTATCTAGCGTTGGAAAGCGTTCGCCACTGGTGGGCAGATAAGAAGACGCAAAAGCAGATGGAGAGTGGCAAGCTGCCTGTCTCTACAGTTAACGGCGCACAGACCAACTATCGCAAAGCTGTAGACAATGGCCTGCTAAAAATTCTTTCCAAGATGGGAATTTCTCTGCTGAGCAGCTATCGCGGTGCGCAAATCTTTGAGGCAGTTGGTATCGGCGCAGACCTAAAGGAGCTGGCTTTTAGAGGAAGCGTTTCTCGTCTAGGTGGTCTGAGCGTTGAAGAGCTAGCGCAGGAAACGATGTCCTTTCATGAGAAGGCATTTCCTGAGCTAACGCGCAAACGCTTAGAAAATATGGGCTTCATTCAATCGCGGCCATCGGGCGAATACCATATGAACAACCCGGCGATGACGAAGCTGCTGCATAAGGCGGTAGAAACCAAGCAGTATGACCACTACGAGATCTATCGTGAACAGCTCAAGGGCAGGCCAGTTGCGGCGCTGCGAGATCTGTTGGATTTTTCAGGCGATCGCGACTCAATCCCGCTAGACGAAGTAGAACCCGTAGAGTCAATCATGCAGCGATTCTGTACTGGCGGTATGTCATTGGGCTCACTGTCTCGTGAAGCTCACGAAACGCTGGGCATCGCCATGAACAGAATTGGCGGTAAGTCCAACTCTGGCGAAGGCGGCGAAGATGCCGTTCGATTCAAAATATTAGACGACGTAGACGACGAAGGATTTTCCGATACGCTACCTCACTTGAAGGGGTTGGAAAATGGCGACACGGCTTCTTCAGCAATCAAACAGGTCGCGTCTGGACGCTTTGGCGTAACGCCAGAGTATCTAATGAGCGCCAAGCAGATCGAAATCAAAATGGCACAGGGCGCGAAGCCAGGCGAGGGCGGTCAGCTTCCTGGCAAAAAAGTAAGTGAATACATCGCCTCGCTGCGCAAATCAAAGCCGGGCGTGACGCTAATTTCGCCACCGCCGCATCACGATATCTACTCAATTGAGGATTTAGCTCAGCTAATCTTTGACTTGCACCAGATCAACCCAAACGCATGGGTTTCGGTGAAGCTAGTTGCTGAAGTTGGGATTGGCACCATCGCAGCAGGTGTCGCCAAGGCAAACGCTGATGTGATTCAGATTTCTGGTCACGATGGCGGCACGGGTGCATCCCCGCTGAGTTCGATCAAGCATGCGGGGCTGCCATGGGAATTGGGACTGACTGAGGTGCATCGGTCCTTGATGGAGAATGGATTGCGTGATCGCGTTCTCCTGCGCGTAGACGGCGGCCTCAAAACTGGCTGGGACGTAATCATGGGCGCTTTGATGGGCGCGGAAGAATACGGCTTTGGCTCGATTGCGATGATTGCAGAAGGCTGCATCATGGCTCGCGTTTGTCACACCAATCAGTGCCCGGTTGGGGTAGCCACTCAGCAGGAAGCTTTGAGAAAGCGCTTCTCTGGTACGCCTGGAAAGGTTGTGAACTTCTTCTACTTTATTGCGGAAGAGGTGCGCTCTTTGCTGGCAAAGCTAGGCTATCGTTCGTTGACTGAGATTATTGGTAGAGCTGATTTGCTAACGCCTCGTGATGATGTGTCATTGGCGAAAACGAAAGAGCTGGATCTATCGGCGCTAGTGCAGTTGCCCGATGTGAAGAGCGATCGTACTTGGCTAGATCACGGCGATGTGAACAGCAACGGCAATGTGCTAGATGATGAGATTCTGGCGGATGCTGGGATTACAGATGCGATCACCAACCACACATCAGTGTCTAAAAGCTGGGACGTGATTAATACTGATCGGGCTGTAGGGGCGCGGGTGTCGGGTGCGATCGCCAAGCAGTACGGCAACACCGGATTCAAAGGTAATCTCAACCTCAACTTCAACGGCAGCGTGGGACAAAGCTTTGGCGCTTTCAACATCGAAGGCATGGTCATGACCTTGACTGGCGAAGCTAACGACTACGTCGGCAAAGGCATGAACGGCGGCGAGATTGTCATCAAGCCATTCGAGCAAGCCACTTACAAGGCAGAAGAGAACGTCATCGTCGGCAACACATGCATCTACGGCGCTAGTGGCGGCACGCTCTACATCAACGGGACAGCAGGCGAGCGATTTGCCGTTCGCAACTCCAAAGGCATAGCCGTACTAGAAGGCGCAGGCGATCATTGCTGCGAGTACATGACGGGCGGTGTAGTTGTCGTACTTGGCAGCGTAGGGCGTAACGTTGGCGCGGGGATGACGGGCGGGCTGGGCTACTTCCTAGATGAATCTGGGGACTTTCAGACGCGGGTGAATCCTGAGATTGTTCAGGTGCAGCGAGTCCGAACCGAAGCGGGCCAACAGCAGCTCAAGTCGCTAATCGAAGCGCACGCAGATCGAACTGATAGTGAGAAAGCCAAGCGAATCCTAGCTGACTGGGAAAGTTATCTGGCTAAGTTCTGGCAGGTTGTCCCACCATCTGAGGCAGACAGCCTAGAAGCGGGCGTACAGCAAGAGAAAATGAGTACCACGGTTGGATAGTGGTTGGATAGTTCACGGCCAGTCAGACGGACTAGCTAGATGAAAGTGACCTGAATCTAGAAGCCCTGATTACATTTTGTTGAGTAGGGCTTTTTGCAGGTCAGCCCGTGTTGATGGCGTCTTGACGAGATTAGAGAAGGCACCTATCATCTGCTCATTCCTGGTCCGAAATTGGTCTAGCTAGGCTACTGTGATCGCTGCACGTCCTAATATATTGGCGGAAAAAAGATGAAGTTACTACCTATTTCCTTTGCGATATCCATGCTAATAGCGGCTCCGGCCAATGCAGATCTCAACCTTCTAGAAGAAACAAACAACGGTTCTTTGACGGGGCAAGGTCAGCTAGAAAATAGTGACGATAGAGTGTCCGACGGGCGTTATTTCGATTTTTGGCCTTTCTATGCCGAAGCTGGAAAGACAATTAGCATCGTCGTCGAAAGCTCAGAATTCGATTCGGTTGTTGTACTAACAACAGACGATGGGGAGACGATCAACATAATTGCAGAAAACGACGACGCCAATAGCAACACAACAAATGCTCAGTTGGATATCAACGTAACGCGGGAGGGCGAATTTGTCTTCGCGGTGCTTGGATACGATAGTTCAATGCTAGGAGCCTATACCGTCGGAGTCTACGAAACGCCTACACCTCAGAACACCGAGACAAGTTCTGAACGGTCTGCCAGAATACTAGAGCAGGCTGAGCGGTTAAATCGAGTGATGGGCGGTGGGTCTGAGATGAATACTAACAGCCCTCACTGGGATCCGTTTTAAGGCCGCATCATGAGAGCCAGCGTGTAGTCTCAGCTAGGCGTCAGCTTCAACTTCAGCAAATTCAACCTGCACTTGCCGGGTCTGGAGTACCTGCGTCATCACATTGTTTTTGTGAGTATCGGGCAGTGTCATCGAGCTTAATCCAGGGACTAGCTGACCAATCTTCTTGATTTGGGCCTTGAGCATTCCCATCACATCACAGTCAAATTCAAACTGCGCAGAGAGTGCTTCTCGTTGAACTCGTTCTTTGATAACAGCCTGCCAAGCAGGTTCGCCTGCGACCCAGGGATGGTCTTTAACATTGACGCAGCGAGGGAGCGTGTCGCTTCTTTTCGGATATTTGAAGACCTTGCGGTGAAGCTGCGCGGCCAGATTTTCTTGGCAGTCGAGTGCGATGGTGGCTGGAATCGGTGTCATCACGATTTTGGTGGCACCGAGCTGTCCCAATAGAGATAGCAAAGCCTGCTCTCTTTCTTTGAACAGAATAGAGAAGTAGTCGGTGACCGGGTAGTACTGATTTAGCCGAGTCTTGAACGGGTGGCGGCGATAGGTGCGGCCCAGAATAGGATGGCCGATTGGAAAGAGCATGTCAGCAGGCAGTTCGTCTGGCCTGACATAGTCGACCATGCGTTCGGACCAGGGCATCAAGTCTAATCTGGCGAGCTGTCGGAATAGTAGGCGAGCGTCGTGGTTGCGATCGCGAATCCAGCGGGAATTGTTCGGCCGAATGTACTTCTCTTGCAAAAAGGCGTTGATGGTCCAGAAAAGCGGCGCGACGGTTTGAGGAAGGGAGAGTGCCGTCAGCGTCGAGATTGAATTTATCTCTGAATCCGTCATAAATGCCAGCGCTTGCATGGTCTGTCTCAGCTCGATTTCGGCCCTAGCGATGTAGACATCTTTTCGACCTTGAAAGGCCACTTGCTTTGGCTTGCGAACCATGTCACCAGGTGATTCGCCATAGTCTAGGATATGTAAAAGTGGTCTAAAAAGAGGCCCTTTTGCTGCTGACTGGAGTTGGCCAGCAGATCGACTGTCTAGGCCAGCAGAGCGACTGACTGGCCGGCTAGTAACGATATTGGCTGATTCACTCTGAAGGCTAGACATGATAGCGACTTTCCGGAGTTTCTTATTTCGATTTTTTTGGAATGCTCAGTAATTTTGGAATACTTAGTAATATAGCGGGCTATGGAAGCTTGGCTTGTAAGATGAGGTACCTTTTATTGAAGCAGCAGACAGTCAGCAAGACCGGAAAGGGCCAAGGAAAGCTGGTAGATGAATTTACCAGCTTCTATCACTGTATGTCAGGTTAGATTGGTGCTCACAGCTAGTTTTGCTATGGCCTATGTTCTTGCGATCGCTCTTCACAGATATCTCAGCCGCCTTTTCTAGTGTCTATAGCGGCTGGATCCTATGGAATTTGTTCCTAGCTTTCGTTCCCCTTTTTCTCAGCTACGTACTATTCCGACGAAAAGCGCTATCAAAAGTCAAGATTTGGAGCTCGATTATCCTCATCAGTCTGATCGGGATTGTCGGCATTCAGCCCCGGCTGCCCAGAATCATGAACGCACAGATGCGATTGATGGACGCGCTGATGGCAGGAGAACCTTCAGCGCAGCTCAAAGTAGTCTGGTGGATCTCACTTGTCCTAATTTCTATCGGCATGAGCTTCTTTTTGTTCAACCGACCCAAAAGCACTCGCACTTTTTTGTGGTGGCTAGGGCTAGTTGGCTTCATTGCATTTTTGCCGAATGCACCCTACGTTCTGACTGACATCATCCATCTGATCAAAGGCACTAGAGGTAGCGGCATTCAGGTATGGCTGATTGCATTATTCTTCATTCCGCTTCACACAGTGGCCATTCTGTTGGGCTTTGAAGCGTACGTTCTCTCTATATTGAATCAAGCCTACTATCTAAAACAAAGAGGAAACGAGAAGTTCATCCTACCCACTGAGCTGTTGATACACGCACTTAGTGCCGTCGGCATCTACCTGGGCAGGTTTGTTCGACTCAACAGTTGGGATATTGCCACCGATCCGACCAGCGTACTGATGATTACGCTCAACACTTTGACAACTAAGCGACCAGCGGCAGTGGTGTTTTTTACTTTCATCATCTTGACAGTGCTGTACTGGATTATGAAACAGCTTACTTTGGGCATCAAGCTGCGCATTCACTACAGCAAGCAGGGCATTGACGTACTCGATCTCTAGGCTTCGACCTTTAGGCTTTGCGATTCTAACGAGGAGAATTCTCAGCAGTGTAGTCAAAACATTCGATAGGTCGACTAGACAAGCGAATCACAGCCTGATATGCCCAGTCCGTAGGAAGAACGTCCGAGAAGGCAGACGGGAATTGATCAGGTGCACAAGTAATAGACGCTGGATCAGATTCGGGTTCGATCTGATTAAATTCTGATTGAGAGTCTTCTACTGGTACGTTTGCTGGCATGTTAGCTGGTGCATTGAGAGAAGGAGGCGCTTGTTCTGGTGCCGTTTGCGCAACCTCAGCAGGTATGACACCTATTAATACGGAAGGTAATACAGAAGCAAGTAGAAATTCCATTGCAGCTAGTTGTGTAGAACTTTTCTCGATCATAATCGATGGCTCTAATTCTTTTGATTACGAAATGAGGTCGCAGTAAATAAGCTACTCGTAGCCCAGTGCGCAACCATCCTTGCGCGAATCAGAACCGCCGACCAAACCGTCTGACTCACTAATCCAGATCGCCTGTCCACCGCCGTGAGGGAGGACTGCTGGAACCACTTTGTGACCGAACTGCTCGAGTTTGTCTGCGACTGCGGTTGGGATACCGCGTTCGACTGCGCAAGTTTTGCCGTCATGGAAGACTCTAGGAAAATCTAGTGCTGACTGGATATCCATGCGATAGTCCAGCAGGTTAGTAAGGAAGTGTGCGTGGCCAGTAGGTTGGTACTGCCCGCCCATGACACCGAAAGGCATGACGGTGCGTCCTGCTCTCTTTAGCATGCCGGGAATGATGGTATGGAGCGGACGTTTGTGGGGGGCGATCGCATTCCGATGCCCCTCTTCCAACACAAACCCTGCCGCTCGGTTTTGCAGGACAACGCCCGTGTTTGGACTGACCAGCCCGCTACCAAACCCATGAAAAACAGAATTGATAAAGCTCACTGCGTTCCCGTCCGCATCGACAACGCATAGATACACCGTGTCCGGATGAGCTGGAAAATCAGAATCTGCTAGCGGTGGCATCACGCTATCTAGGCTGATTTTAGCTCGAAGCTCAGCGGCGTATTCCGTAGACAAAAGCCAGTCTAGGGGGATGTCGGACTGAGCCGGATCGGCTACGTAGCGATCGCGCACCCCATAGGCCAACCTGGCCGCCTCACACTCTAGATGCAGTCGCTCAGCGCTCATTGGCGCATAATCTGTTAGATCGCATTCCGAGAGAATATTCAACATAATCAGCGCAGTCAAACCCTGACCATTCGGCGGACATTCAAACACGTCATAGCCCCGATACTGCGTAGAAATCGGCGTGACGTACTCGGCCTGAGAAGTCGCAAAGTCTCCTAGTGTGTGCAGTCCACCTAAAGATTTCAAGTAACCAACAATATCTTCAGCCACCTCACCTGTATAGAAAGCGTCTCGGCCATTGTCAGCGATTAGCTGTAGGGTGCGGCCTAGCTCTGGCTGTTGATGGCGATTGCCCGCTTTTAGCGCCTCGCCGTCTACTAGCAACATGCGCCTCGCATTCTCTGTAGCCTGTAGCTTCTTCTTTAGCTGTGACCAGTCATACGCGACTCTCGGATGCACCGTATAGCCTTCGCTTGCTAATCGAATCGCGGGCGCAAGCAGCTCAGCGAAATCCAGACGGCCATAGTCACCGTGTAGCTTACACCAAGCATCCACCGCGCCAGGAATCGTCACAGAATGCGGACTCTGTAAAGAGATTTGCTTCATCCCCTGATTTAGAAACCAGCTCAGTTCGGCGGCGGCTGGAGCTTTGCCCGAACCGTTGAGAGCAACCACCTGATCAGAATTGGCTGGCGCATATAGGACGAAGCAATCACCGCCGATACCTGTGGCCTGGGGTTCGACAACGCAGAGGACGGCTGAGGCTGCGATCGCCGCGTCCACTGCGTTACCACCAGAGCGCAGTACATCAACTGCCGTTAGAGTTGCCAGCGAATGAGAAGTCGCTGCCATTCCCTTTTGAGCGTAGGCAGGAGAGCGGCCAGGTAGTTGAAAATCTCGCATCAGAAACAGTCACCAGAGTTTCCAACTATCGTAAAGGTAGACAGGGAGAAGATGGACTTTAAAGTCCATGGCCATTCACTCTAACGTGCCTAGTTCGACAGCCGCCCCACGCAACTGCGCCGAGCGCAATTGCAAGTCCCCAGCCTAGTAGCGGATAGATAGACCAGGTAACAGCGCCTGCTATCCAAATGTTCAGAATAATTAGGAAAGCATTGACTAACAGATACGGCAACAGCTCAAACCGATAAAACTGCTGACGACGCTGGTGCTTTTTCTGCTGCCGCGCTTTCTGCGTAGCCCAAGATTCAACAGCGTAATCTAGCGTTTCCCCATCAATAGATAGCTCTTGGGCCATCTCCCTTAGCCGAGCATGTGAGGACACCTCTTGTCCCATTGCAATTGTCAATATCTGCTGTACATCTTCTGAAGAAAAGGTTTTTAGCTCGTTTTTTGTACTCATCACTACTACTGTCCTATGACAGATTTACATCACTAGTCCAATACGTTAGGCAGAAGTGGCCATTCTTTTTGCTGCACTGCGGGTCTTCTTTGAGATAGGGATGTGAGTAGTGGCAGCCGCTAGTCCATAGGCTGGCATGTTGCCATAGATACACTCACACTTGCCTGGATCTATCTGATAGGTTTCGTGCCAAATGCCTACGCTGCCATCGTCACCAACTTCTCGCATAAATTGCTGCCAAGCTTGCCAGTGGGGATTGTCATCACTGCGGGCAAAGTGAGTCAAATCTTCAAATGACCGCCAGTAGGAGACCATGCAGGTTTCCAGTGGCCACATCCGAAAGAACGAGTTTGCACTCAGCAGTCCTTTTTCTGGATGTTTGGATAAGGTCGCCATCATCGGCCCCATAGCGGTCGCGACAGAAAGCCACTTTTTGAATGCCCAGAAGCGATTGACGCGCATACCAATCAAGAAAACAACACAAGGCTCTGAAACACTGGCGGTGTAGCGACCGGGAAAGATGTTACTCATATTTTTGTTCACTGTTATGTTTACATCGTAAACTTGAGACTTGCCCAAGATAGCGCAGCTATGTTTACGGTGTCAACACCTGTGAAGTGACAAACGCAAAGTGATAAAACTGTGTAGCGCAACCAGAAGATATGCGATGGCAAAAAAGCAACCCTATCACCACGGCGACCTGCGGCAGGCATTGCTGAGCGCGGCGATCACACTCCTGCAGAAAAAAGATGTACAAAGCCTTTCGCTACGTGGAGTTGCCCGCGAAGCTGGGGTCTCGCATACGGCGCCATACCGTCATTTTGAAGATAAGGCGGCTCTGTTAGGGGCGATCGCAGAAGAAGGCTTTGTCGAATTTGGTAACTATCTTCAGAGCGCGGTCGATCGAACGCCTAATCAGCCCGTCGAAAGCCTGATGGCAGCTGGCGTAGCCTACATTCGCTATGCGCTCGACTATCCTACTCACTTTCGGATTATGTTCAGCCACTTTCCATCCGAGAAATCGACTGACAGTTCGCTCCACCAAACATCAGCCAGCACGTTTCAGATTTTGGTGAACATTATCCTGGCGGGTCAGGCAGCGCAGGTGATGAGAAACGATCAAAAGGCTGAATTCTTGGCTCTAGGGAAATGGTCATTGGTGCATGGAGTAGCGATGCTGCTACTCGATGGCATGCTCCCCAATCAAGCAGAGTCACAACTGTCCCTAGCTGAAGCACTTGTAAAAGATAGTCTAATCAGCCTGACGGTAGAGAATTAACCGCAGAAAATTAACCGCTGAGCTTCTAGACGCTGAATTTCCGATCAGAAATTTTACACATTGCAATCCATCGCCTTGATATAGGATGTAGATCGTCTACACGATTGCCCTGGAAAACACTTATATCCTATATGCGACGTTTATCGAAGGACTTTGCCCGCACTTGCGCTTCCCTTTCACGCCGTGTTTCTTCTGAATCTTGCGCTTCTAGGTTCCGATTTGAGCAATTAGGTCTGACGCTAGCAGGTCTGACGCTAGCGATCTTGCCCATGGCCTGCGCTGATAGTCCAAGCGTTGCTGCGCTCGAAAGCGATATCGAGAATAATGTTTCGTCACTGGCCTTATCACCATCAGAGCAAACGGTGACCGCACAAAACGAACCACAGACTGAGGCTGCCAATGCTGATGTGTTGAATGCGATCATCAACAGCCAAGTGGTCTATCTTGCCGAAAATCACAACAGCGTTGCCGATCACATCGCTCAGCTCAACATCATCAAAACACTCGATGAAACTAACGACCTTGCTATCGGTTTGGAAATGTTTCAGAGGCCTTTTCAATCTGTCGTCGACGACTATCTAGCTGGGACCATCACCGAAGCAGAGCTGGTTGAGCAAAGTGAATATGAAACCCGCTGGGGCTTCGATTGGGAACTCTACGCACCCATTCTTCGCTACGCCAAGGAGAATCAAATTCCAGTACTGGCGATGAACACACCCGCAGAAGCCACCAGGCAAGTTGCTAGAGAAGGTTTAGAGAGTCTGCAAGGCGACTTGCTTAATTACGTTCCGCCAATAGCCGATATCGACACCACGGACAAAGATTACCAGGCTTCTATTGCTAGCGTCTTTGGGGCTCACGGTCATCATGGCAATAGCCTGAACTTTGACAATTTTTTTGCGGCCCAAGTGCTGTGGGACGAAACGATGGCCGAAAGTATCGTAAAGCAGCTAAACGCGGACGCCGAGCGACAGATAGTTGTGCTAGCAGGAGAAGGACATATTGCTTTTGACTATGGCATTCCCAACCGCGTTCAGCGACGGCTGCCAGATGTCGAACAGGCCAGCGTTCGGCTGAGCGCGGCTGACCAACCTGTGATTCCGGAGTTTACTGATTTTGTCTGGATTACGCCGTAAGAGAAGGCGGAAGGATGAATGATGAGGAAGTAGTAAAGTCAACCGCTCGGCTTGATGAATTCTGCGGCCTTGGAGGCCCGTAGCTGGCCGCAGGCGGCATCTTTTTCTAGGCCGCGAGAATAGCGAACACTAACAGCAATGCCTTTGTCTTTTAACTGCTGGGTGAAGCCTTCAACCCTAGCTCTGCTAGGGCGCTGGTAGTCGACTTCGCTGATTGGATTGTACGGAATCAGGTTCACATGGCTCTGGAAGCCGCGTAGTTCACTGGCGAGCTCTACGGCATGTTCTGGTCTGTCATTCAAATCGGCTAGCAAAATATACTCGAAGGTTACTCGGCGGCCTGTGATCTTTACATAGTCGCGGCATTCATCCAGCAAAGCGGAGAGCGGATACTTTTCGGCGCTGGGAATTAGCTGTGTGCGCAGAGCTTGATTACTGGCATGCAGACTGACAGCTAGAGTAATCTGCATCTGCTGTTCGGCGAGTCTGCGGATATGACCAGGGATGCCGACAGTCGAGACAGTGATCATGCGCTGGCCGATACCGACGTCTTGGTTGAGCGATCGCACCGCGCCTACCACCGCATCCGTATTCAGCAGCGGCTCACCCATTCCCATAAAAACAATATTGCTGACCCGCCGCTGAAAGTCTTCTTGAACCGTCAGCACCTGGTCAACGATTTCATAGGTTTCTAGGTTGCGCGTAAAGCCGCCTTTACCCGTCGCGCAAAAGTCACAGCCCATCGGGCAACCAATCTGCGAGGAAACGCAAACAGTCAAACGCTTGTCAGACGGAATACCGACTGCTTCTAGAATCAAGCCGTCTTTTAGCCGCAGCAGATATTTGACAGTGCCGTCCGGAGATTCGGAGCGATAGTGAAGCTGCGATCGCCCCACTGGAAAGTCCTTCACCTGCGCCCGCCACTTCTTCGAAAAGACAGTCACCTCATCTAGCGATCGGATACCCTTTTGATAGATCCACTGGTGTAGCTGCTTGCCGCGATAGGCAGGCTGTCCGCGCTGCCTAGCCCATTCAGTCAAAGAATCAACCGAACGTCCTAACAAAGGGACCGCCGCGACTTTTTCAATAATCTGCTCGTCAGATCGTGGCGCTGTGAGCGTTTCGGTAGTCGCTGCTGTCATCGGGTTCCTGTCGTACTCCTATTCCTTGATTCTAACTTCGCCGTCGTTCATTAAATCGACCAAGCCCTCAGTTAGCGCCTTGGGATCCATGAACAGCACTTTAGAATTATCGCTTTCACCGATCTTTTGATTGGCAGCGACATAGCGCTGGGCCAGTAGATAGTGCAGCACTTCTTTGCCATTGCCTGTGTTTGCGATCGCCTCAGAGAGCAGACGCATCGACTCTACATCTCCTTGCGCCTCTGAAATCTTTGCATTTTTTGCATAAATAGCCGCCTGCTCCTTCTGCATCGCATCGAGCACGTTTGGCGGCGGATCTAGCTTTTGAATTTCAACCCGGTTTACCTTCAGCCCCCAGGGTTCAGTCGCTTGGTCCAGCTCTTTGAGCAGAGCGCGGTTGATCTCATCACGCGAAGAGAACAGGCTTTGAAAATCCATCTTGCCCACTTCAGAACGCAGTGTCGTAATCACCAGCTCTTGCATGGCAAACTCAACATCCTCAATCGCATAGTAGGTCCGCTCTAGGTCGTAGATCCGCCAGTAGATAATAGCGTCTACTTCTAAGTTCACTCTGTCTTTGGTAATCGCCCTTTGAGGCTCAATATCCAGCGTCTGCTCTCGCAAAGAATCCTCTAGCACCACTGACTCCACCAGCGGCACGATCATATTCACACCTGGATCTAGCCTTCGATTGTACTTACCCAATCGCTCTACTAGAGCAGCATTACCTTCTTTGATAACCCGCACTGAGCCGACAGTGTATCCAACGATCAAAAAAGAAAGTATGGCCAGAATGGACGAAAACATGAGCGGAGACTCTACAAGTGTGCTCTCTAATTAACACGTTTGCTCAAAAAAGTATATCTCTATCCCCTGTAAATGTGAGCTTTCTGCGTTTTTTTGCCAATAGGGTCTTTTGAGTGCGATCGCCAAACCCAGTGCACTCAGCCAGCCAAAAGCGGGCACAGTAAACCCATAAAGAACCGAAAATCCAGCATCTTCACTCAAAACCTATGACTTCTCAAGCCAGTACCCTGACGATATTTGCGCTCAGCATTCTAGGTACATCAGTCGGCTGGTTTGGCGTTGTGCCTGCGGCCATAGCTGAGATCGACACAGGTGATCATGTTTGCTATTTCCACGGAGCAGACGGCCAAGAGCATGACCTTAGCGCGCTTTGTACTGGCTTTGAATCGAGCGCTGCTACAGCTGAACAACAGGATATCAATGCAGAACCAGAAGTAGATAGCAAACCGACTAACGCAGCCGACGAACTACAGTCTATCCCTTCCGAACTAAGATCAGCGCCTGATGACCTGTTGCCCACACTCGAAAACGCCACTCGCCTACTGAGCGCACCAGAACCTGCTGGTGACCAATAGCTTATGACTTGTGCGACTATCGACTGTATGAGCTGCCGGGTATGCAAGAATACGAATATGAGCGCAAAGGCACCTGCAACAACCTGTTCGGCTTCTTTCTGTTTGGCTTCTTTGAACCGTTGCAGAACTAGCGGCATATGAAGCCTACTGAGCATCGCAAGAGTGAGGACTTTGCCTTATGTATGCAGTATCTCGTAGATGTGCTCTTTCCCGAAGCCAGCGAAGTTCAAGTGGTTCTAGACAATCTCAGCACCCATAAGCCTGCTGCGCTCTACAGAACGTTTGAGCCAGATAATGACTTGGATTTTGTCTAATCATGCCGATGGGTACGCTTTAGTCATCGGCATGCGTAGGGAAAAAAATCATGGCAATTGTTGGCGGCATTTTGTTGATCGTAGGCGTGGTTCTGTTTTTCGTACGGCTGAGAAAGCTCAAGCGGCTCGCCTGCATTCGCTCAGCTCGTCTGTCTACGGCTGATGATATTAAGCAAATTTCCAGTGCTGTTGCAAAAGACATTGGACCAGGCAGCTGGCAGGACTATGTGAAAGTGTATGGGAAAATCACCTGTGATGCGCCGATACACTCCCAAGTAAAAGGCGCAGATTGTGTCTATTACAAAACCAAGGTGACTCGGGAATACGAGGAGATTGTTACTCGTAAAGACGACAACGGCAAAACAGTTAGAGAGACTAAACGCGAGTCTGAGGTCGTTTCCCAAGATTCTCACTCCACTGCTTTTTGGATAGCAGATGCTACTGGAAGAATCAGGGTTAATCCCAGAGATGCTGATATAGAAACCATCGAAATTCTATCTGAGTTCAGGCCAGAGAGGCAACGTTCTAGTAATATCAGCTTCGGCGGCTTTTCGTTTTCGACCAAGCACAGTAGTAACGGACGGACCTTAGGCTATAAATACGAAGAGTCTATCTTGCCGCTAGGTCATGAAGCTTTGGTGATTGGAATGGCGACCGATATAGCTTCTCAGCTCGCTATTCGCAAGCCTGGCGACAACAAGCAACAGTTTATTGTTTCGCTCAAAACCGAAGGTGAGCTAACTAAGAGAGTCTCTGGCCATGCTCAACAGGTATTCTACGCTATGCTATGTTGCCTGGGGATAGGGACTGCATTGGTGGCTGCGGATTTATTTAGCTAGTGAAAGCTGAGCCGGATTTCTATGTCCTTAGCTCTTTACACAACAAGGGTTACCGCTCTTGATAATGGTTTGAGCTAAGGGCGAAAAGCTATAGTGCTGGCACCTAGTGCATAGGCGTACAGGCTGGCTGGCTCGAAGCTGAATCGCACATCTTTGTAGAAGAAGCTGCGATCGCGAATGGTTTTGCTAGTGATCAAGATTGGCTGAGAGACGCTTGGATTCTTGCTGACAAACTCTATACAGTTGTCGAGTTCGACGGGTGACTGGTGAGGGCGATCGCTCCATTTTACCTCGACTATCCAAGTGGGTAGCTGATGGGCTTGTTCTAGATGGACGATATCAACCTCTCCTTGCTTCCAACGAGCATAGTAAAGTTCGGTCATTTCGTTGTATTGCCACTGGCTGAAGATAGCAGTTTCGGTCATCGCTCCCATCGCCTGGGAACTTGCTTCTATCTGTCCGAATAGGGCGGCTCGCATTGATGGATTCGTCAGATAGACTTTGAAGCAAACTGCTCTTTTGAACCGTTTTACGTTTTGATCGATTCGCTCTACGCGACGGATGAGGAACGCTGCTTCTAGATACTCTAAGTAACGTTTGATGGTGTTTTTGGCTACACCAGAGGCTTTTGATAACCCCTCTAGGCTAACTTCGTTACCAGAGTTATACGCGAGGGTCGTGAAAAGCCTGTTGAGTTCTTGAATATCGTTGATTCCGTAGAGGCTAGGCAAATCTCGCAGCAGAACTTTGTCGATAATGTCACTTTTGATATATTGACTCGGCTCGTTTCGGATGGTTTCCGAGAAAACGGCTTCTGGATAACCCCCAAAGTTTAGATAGTTGATAAATTCTCGATTTAACTCTTCGATATCTGATGACGTAAACGATTGCCTTCGAGAGAGATATCCGAAATCTTTAGAATCATGAACTGTCGCCTCTACTAATTCATCTGTCCTACCGATAAATCTTAGGTACTCAGCAAAGGTCAGCGGCGGCAGAACATAGTCACTAAAGCGGCCTGCGCCAGACTCAGTACTTTTTAGTCTGAGCGCTGCGGCGGCAGAACCTGTAGCAGTAAACTGATAGCTAGGAAACGAATCAACCAGAGATTTCAGGTGAACTTCCCAGTCACGCAAGTATTGGATCTCATCGAAGAATACAAATAGATTTGAGCTTCGCTTGTGCTCGAACAGTTCTTGGAAATAGCTGAGCAGACGCTCTAGTGACAGTCCGGTATAGATTGGCGTTTCGAGAGATAGATAGAGAATGCTCTTGGAACTGACGCCAGAGTCTAACAGCATCCGAATGCCGTGATAGACCATAACGGTCTTGCCAACCCTTCTTGGCCCCATCAAGACGATTGCTCTATGGACGCTGGTGTCTAGAATATCTTGAGAGAACCGCTCAAAGTGTGTACGTCTAGGCGTCTCTTCATAGGCTATCTTCTCTCTACTGCCTTCTTCCCACCAGGGATTATCAAAGTGCAGTCGGGATACAATGTCCGACTTTGCAATTTCAAGCATAGAGATAGAATTAAACTACTGACCTTAGATTATCTTCGAGTCAAGCTAAGGTCAATCGATTGAGCTTATTCCCATGAGTGCTGATATCAGCTGGCTTCAACGGTATCTGCTGTTGCCATCTGCCGTTCAACAGTTTCAATTTCGGCGTTGTAGGCAGCTAGACGAGCTTCTAGGAAATCACGGATAGCTTTAAGCCTTTTAAGCTTGAACTTTTTGTAGTCTTGGGGAGAGTATGAGTGAGGAGCGCAGAAGAATGGAAACATACCAGCTTTGCCTTTTGGAATACGATACTAGGGTAGCGATAGTTTCTGATTGCGACAATGACTTTTGTTGTGTACCTACAGTCACACTTTCGGCGTTAGTGGTAGCGGCGATCGCGCCCAGAGCTCTGATAAAAGCTGAGGCGGGCAGTGCCTAATCTTCTCAGTTGGCTATCTTCACCGATGGGCAACCCTGCTACTTGGTAGATGTAGATGCCATCACGCGGGTTGCGAAAAGCATTGAGCACTACGGTGATTTCGCGCCCGGACTGAAGCGGTGGATCGAAGGTGACGGTGACGGTTCTAGCGTCGGTGTCGTTGGCAACTGAGCTAGAAGCTATTTTTTGATTGCGATCGCCCCCTTCAAACACATAGCTTTTGCGAGTGCTATAGCTAGGATAGTCCGCGCCTTCTATCTGCTGAAAGACGATCTTTTGAATCGGAGCAATAGAATCCTGTGGAATGCTGATATTGAACAGATAGTTGGCGTCTCTGTACTGCCAGTTGTTGGTAACCCTGGTGTCAGCGAGCCTTAGTAGTTCCAGTTGTGGCTCAGAAGTCTGTTGGGCGAAAGCAGACTCTCTTAGTAGCCTCGTAGAACCCGCTAAGACCACGCCGAACGTCAGCAACAGAATCGATAGTTTGTTCATATTTCTATTAGGACGAAAGCTTCAAGCTACTTGCCTTTTGATTAACTGTTTAAATGTACCGTCTTGTTCGGCGAGCTGGTCGAAGCTGCCCTGCTGTACAACTCTTCCGGATTTGATCACGTAGATGCGATCGGCGTTGCGGATGGTGCTGAGGCGGTGGGCTACGACAATGCGAGTCACGTTTAGCTGATCTAAGCTTTCGCTGACGATAGCCTGGGTTCTGTTGTCTAGAGCGCTGGTGGCTTCGTCTAACAACAGAATCTTCGGGTTCAAGGCCAGCGCCCGGGCAATCATCAATCTCTGTCTCTGGCCGCCGGAGAGATTGCCGCCGCCCTCGCTGACGACGGTGTGCATCTCCATTGGGAAGCTGCGGATGTCGTCGGCAAAGCCTGCCATCTCTGCGGCTCTCCAGGCGTCTTCTAGCGTGATCAGCGCACCGCCAGAAATGTTGTCGAATAGAGAACCCGCGTTGATGCGGCCGTTTTGCAGCACAACGCCGAGCTGGCGGCGAATGGCGGCAATGTCTAGTCCGGCAACGTCTTGTCTGTCGTAGTAGACCGTGCCCGACTGCGGTGCTTCAAAGCCGAGCAACAAACGGAGAACGGTGGATTTACCAGAGCCAGACGGGCCAACTAAGGCAATGAACTCACCGGGATGGGCTTCAACGGTGACATTGTCTAGGATAAGGGGGCCATCTTCTCGATAGCGGAAGGTGACGTGGTCTAGGCAGATGCGGCCTGTAAGTCGGCCAGGGTCGGCTTTTTGGATATTGACTTCGGGGGTGGCGGCTAGGATGGGTTGCGATCGCATCCATAAGGGAATCACTTCTAGCACTTCAATCACCGTCCTACTCAGGCTAGTCGCGCCGCTGATGAAGATAGCGAAGGCCGCGATAAAGGCTAGAAACGTACCGCTAGAGAGCCCGGCTGATTGAGATGGGCCGACGAGGGTAGTGGCGATCGCAAACATCCCAATCGAGGTCAGCGTTGGCATAATGGTATTGAAAATATCGACGCCATCCTCTAGCTTTTGGGTGCTGACATCTAGCTTGAGCTGCTGCCGATATCGCTGCGCCCACTGACCAAAAGCACGCGGCTCAGCGCCTGCTAGTCTCAGCTTAGAAACGCCGTTGATTAGCTGTACCATCAGGCCGTAGATTTCGCCATCGAGTTCCAACAGTGGTCGCTGTTTTTTCAACAAGAATATGCCAGATACAATCGTCACGCTCATGACTATCAAAGCGACAAATAGCGCTAGCACTGCAAGGCTAGCACTGTAGTAAAACAACAAACCCAGATTTAGCAGAGAAAAAGCACCAGAGAGAATTGCGTCTAGGGCCGTGCCACTAAGCTTGCGACGGATAGCATTGATACTAGAGACTCTCGACTGAAGATCCCCACTAGAGTAGTCACGGAAGAAAGAAGGATGTAGTTTCAAGAGTCTGTCCCAGACAGCAGCTTGAAGCACCACGTCAGAGTCAGTTTCGATTCGCATTGCGGCGATCGCCTGCGCAAATCGAAAACAGCTGCGGCCAAATGCCACTGCCAGCAGCAGTAATCCTAGCTCAATTAAAGTTTGTTCATTGCCATATGGAATCGCATCGTCAATCAAAACGGCTGTCGCCTGTGGAATTGCCATGCCTAGCAGGCTCATAACTACGCCTGTTAGGAGAATCATCCACAGGTCTCTTTTGTGCCCTTGAAAGGCAAACTTGAGTAGGGCGAGGGCGTTGAGTTTGCCTTCGGGTAGCGGACGATAGAAGACAAAGGCCCTAGGGTCCAATGTATTTGCAACAGATTCGGTGACGGGCGATCGCGTTAGGCTTACCGGGTCCAACAGCTCGTAGCTATTGCCCTTGATAGGTAGTAGCGCCATTGGTAAGTGGTCTGCGCGGGTGTATACCACCATGGGGCCACTGTCTTGAGTCCACCAGGATCCACGCAGTAGTATTTGCCGAAGGCGTAGCTGCGAGGCTCTAGCGATCGCCTCTAGGGGCTCTTTCACCTGCTGGAAGTTTTCCGACGATTGCGGTGCGCTAATAGGTACTCCTAGCGCATGCCCAACGGCTCCAGCGGCTACTAGCAGCGACGTCTTAGCGGATAAAAAGCTATTGTCTTTTGGCTGTAGTAGAGAGGCTAGCCCTCTTAGGGCTGTATCAGTGGTTTGCTGATTTAGCTGCTGGCGCTGGCGAAATTGCTGAAGACCAATCTCACCTTCTTCTACGATGATTCTCTCGATAGCGTTTAGAACATAGCGATGGAAAAGTTCAATTCCTTTTGCCACTTCGGCAAAGTCGGCGATTGATTCTGGGGTGTAAGCCTGTAAATCTAGACTGCTGCTAGCTTGTAACCAGGTGCCTTCCGCTATGGGAAACAGGCCGACATTGGCGTTTAGCGGCGCGTCGGGATGATCTAGCCAAGCGGCGTCTCCCTGCTTTATTTTTATCCACAGCGCTGCTTGGTTAGAGCCGTAGCGAATGCCACTCCCAAGTGAGACATGCTCTGAGGGGTCGGGTTCTATCGGGGCGGGTGATTGGGGGAAGCGTTCTATGGTACTGAAATGGTTGAACCAGGTGGAGGCTTTGACTCCGCTCAGCCCTCTGGAAAGAATGGGGGTAAGAGTAGTGGGTTGGAAGGCGATCGCAATTAGTCCATATGCCTGTGGCGTGCATCCGAGCAGATAGTCATCGGCTGGCACCGAAAATAGATAATGTCTGGGGCCGACGGGTTCGCCTTTTTGGTAAGTTACGGCGAAGATGCCGACCGAACCGGAGGTTACTTGCCAGATGTGGTCGGGTTTTTTAAGTAGGAAAGTCTCGCTGCCTGCGAGTGCTTTAGGAGAAAGAGAGAGCGTAGAAACCATGTTGTTTTATCTCTGTTGATCTTCTTCTTTAATCTTTTCTAAAGGGCTGTGCCAGACTGGTTAATCAAGTTCGCATAGTGACCTTCTTGCTGCCAAAGCTGTTCGTGATTGCCGCGCTGTACAACCTGTCCGCGCTCTAGCACGATAATCTCGTCTGCATCGCGGATAGTGCTGAGTCGATGGGCAACGATTAGGCAAGTGCAACCTCTTCTTCTTAGGTTTTGATCGATTGTTTTTTCAGTTTCAGAATCTAGCGCGCTTGTGGCTTCATCCATAATCAAGATCGAAGGATTGTTGACTAGAGCCCGAGCAATTTCTAGACGTTGTCTTTGTCCACCGCTGAGGTTTTGGCCGCCCTCCAATAATTGCGCATCGTAACCATAGGGAAGCGCTAGAATTGTCTCTTCGATTTCAGCATCTCGGCATGCCTGCTGAAGCTGCGCATCCGGTACTGTACTGTCCCACAGCGTTAGATTATCTTTCACCGAGCCTGCGAATAGCAGAATGTCTTGTTCTACCATTGCGATCGAGTTGGTTAGCACTTCACGAGGAATTGTTTGCTTCAATCTATTGTCAAAGCGAATTTCTCCCGCCGTTGGCTGATAGAGACCAGAAATCACTTTGACTAGAGTAGATTTTCCTGAGCCGCTACCGCCGACGAAGGCAATTCGTTCACCGGGTTTAATAGAGAGATTGAAGTCTTTGATTAAGGGCGCGTCTAGGGGACTGTAGCCAAAAGAGAGATTGTTGATCTCTATGGCACCGGATAGGCGGGTTACTCCAAGAGAAGCGCTAGGCGCTACGACTCCGCTCAACCCTCGGTTATTGACTCCGCTCAACCCATTTTGATCACCAACCCGGTGGCCGAGCGAAGTCGAGGCCACATCATCGTAGCCAGCCCGGTGCCCGAGCGGAGTCGTTCGCGAAGCGTCTCCGAAGGAGTTGGGTATGTCTGCAAAAACAACATCCACATCATTCTCTAAAACATCATCCAATCTCTCCAAACTCCCTTGCAATACTTGCAGCGTATTTGCAAAACCAACCAGACTCCTCACGGGTCCCTGAAAACTTTGCATCAGCAGTTGAAAGGCAACTAGCATCCCGATTGTGAGACTGCCGTGAATCACTCGCCAGCCGCCAATTATCAGCAGCGCTAGCGTAGTCAGTGTTGTCAGTAGAGCTGGCAGCAAACCCAGGAGACGATTGGTTAGCCCTAGCTCTTGCTGAGCGTTGGTGGCTTTGGTGTAGTAGCCTGCCCAGCGAGCAAAGAAATCAGATTCTATGCCAGAGGCTTTGAGCGTTTCGATGCTCTGTAGTCCGGCGATACTGACGCCAGCGGCTTTGCCGTATTCCTGGGCGAGGCGGCGGTTGGCGTCTGTGCGGCTGCGCGATACCCACTGTAGGGTCAGGACGTTGATCGCGGCGAAGGTGACGACGATGATGGTGAGCGGAATGTCGTACTGCCACATGGCGATCGCGTAGAAAACAATCATCACCATGCTGATGCTGGTCGTCGTCAGCCTGCCGGACAAGACACCCGCCACACCGTCGTTTAGATCGATGCGATCGCTAATCTCCCCCGCAAACCGCTGCGCATAGAACCCTACAGGTAACCTCAGCACGTGCCACACAAATCGACTGGTCATACCCACCGACAGCTTCACCTTTAGCGCTCGCAGATACCGCAGCTGTAGCCCGGTTAGTACCGCTTGGAGAAAGACAGTGATTGCCATGCCCGCTAGTACATAGGGCAGCCAATCCAGCCGTTTTGCCAAGAGCACATTGTCGATAAATATTCGGCTGAATGCAGGCAGCGCCAACGTGGGTAGGACCAGTAAAAAGCCCGTAAGTACGCAAAAACTCAGTGCGCCTATCGAGCTGCTCAGTCGCCGCTTCAAGCCGGAGATTGCACTTGGTGGACGTCCGCCGCGCTGGAAGTCTTCGCCGGGGGTGAAGGTGAGCACGATACCCGTGTAACCCTCGTCAAAGTCAGCGGGTGTGATCTTGCGAGGACCAAGTGCTGGGTCATTTAGACGAACGCTGGTGTCGGTGATCTGATCAACGACCAAGAAGTGATTGAAATTCCAAAAGACAATGAAGGGGGGCGGTAGCTGCTTGAGCGAATCAATACTCTTTTTGAACCCTTTGCTGACTAGGCCATAGTTGCGCGCGGCCTTGAGCACATTGGCGGCGGTAACCCCATCACGGGAAACGCCACAGGCGGATCTGAGCTCGGCTAGTGGAACGAACCGTCCGTAGTAGCCCAGCACCATGCTTAGCGCCGCTGCTCCGCACTCTACCGCCTCCATCTGTAGGGTCGTAGGGGTTTTAGTCATACTACTGGCCCAGGAAGGGGAACACAAATGTGATGGGGGCTTTTTCTTTTAGGGTGACGCGGGCGATCGCAGGCATGCCCACCATGGGCAGCATGTCACTTTCCCCGGTCGACCAATCATACTCACCCAGCTCGTTCTGCTTGGGAATTGTGACCACTTCCACGTAGGTTTGTTCTGTTCTATTTTCTCTAGCCGACTCAATCGTGGTGATAGAAGGCTCTGAAACAGAGTCTACGATTGCCATCAGTCCGCCCGCCACCTGCGCACCTTCCACATCTGGGATCAACAAAACTTCCATACCCGGCATAATCTGGGCAATCTCGCCAGCGCTAAAGTAGGCGACACCCACTAGCTGCTTTGGCGGTGCGTCTAGCGAGGAAGCTGGCAGCGCGTTCTCAGCCGCATCAGCATAAACCAAAGCGCCGCGTCCAGTAGTCGTCACCGGAATACGGCCCACAAAGCTCCAAACTAAACCGCAAGCCAACAGCCCTCCCAACGCTGCTAAAGGTAGCCAGCTACGAGGGCTAACAATCCTCATTAGCTGATCTAGCTGCTCAGGAGAAGACAGCCGTTCTATGGCTTCTTTGCGAAAAATGCTGTCGTTGTCCACTTTTTCCTCTCTTTTTTGAATAGCCCTTGTATACACGGCCTTAGGCGACGGGAGCACTGAGACGCTTCAGCATCCAGTCAAACTTTTGAGCACCTTCTGAAACCTGCTGTAGCTCCTCTAGATCTAATTCATTCTCGCTACTGAAATCGTTTGCAGCGTTATTATCCGGCGAAGTGCGACATTCTATTGCCGTGACCGACTCTAGCAGCTGAGCTGTTTGAGTTGCCAGCACCCGGTAGAATCGGGCAGCAAATCCCAGATCTTCTTGAAGTCTGACCAGCACCTGCTGACGGGGAATCGCTAGAACTTTTGACTCTTTGACGGCATCGATCCTCACGGGTAGCGGCTTTAGATCTAGGAAAGAGATAATTCCGGGCAGTCCGCCTTTAGAAAGATAGGCTATCGGAGTAAAAGCGTGACACTGTTCTTGTAATCCATGAGAGCAGGTAGAAAGAGGGTCGTAGGGCGTATCAGTCGTCGAAATTGACAGCCGACCATCCAATACGACGTAGAGAGCATCTACAGGACGGCCCAGGTTTAGCAAAACTTTATCAGCTGCGATTCTGCTGACCTGCCCGATGCCCATCATCCAGTCAATATCACTGTCCTTTAGCTCTCCGAAAACGAACAGTGCTTCTTTTACCATCTGCCCTGACTGGTAGCGCAGCAGTTCAGCATTGCTAGCTGCCTCGAACTGGGTGCGAATACGCTCAGCCGCGAGCAGCGCCAGCGTTCTATAGAGGTGCGCGGCAAAACTGACGTCCGCCAGCAGCTTCTGCCGCAACAATTCTCCTGGAATCGCCAGCACCAGCGCATCTCCTTTTGCCGTGGTAACGCTGACTGGCTGAGCATCAAACAACCAGCTCGCTCCAATAAAATCCCCTCTAGAAAGCGTGGCGAATACCTCACCGCTACAGGGCGCACTCATCGCCAGCTCGCCTTCCAGGACTAGATACAGCGACTCCAATTTATCGCTGGAGCCCAGCTCATCATTTGGCCCGTCATTTGAATGAGCGCCGCCAGGAGCAATTAGTACGTCGCTGTCTACTAGCTGTTGACGCTCGCCCGTGGTGACTACCCAGTCGATATCAGCGTTACTCATCTCGCGAAGCAAAATATCTGACATAGAAGAATATCGCTACTGAGTAGCAAAAGGGTGAACAATACTAAAGACTAGAGTCAGCATAGCGGCTATTGCAGCAGTTGTTCTTCACATAAATACAAAAGTTAGAACAAATTCTTCTATTTAATATATCTCATAGGACTTTTGGATATCTTCCTCGAACTTTAACTGTGCTCTCATGCCTTTCTCATAAACCCTCTGTATTGTTCTTCTTGTGAGCTAGGAGTTGTTCGATTTACTGAGAATCAAATGTTCTACGTTAGATTCAGAACATGAGGTTGCAGCGATCGAGCCGACACTTGGTTTGCATAAGTCAAGCTGTATTGTAACTACAAGGTGATTACCATGGCAGAAGAAAACAAGAACGTCACACAAGATGCAGAGCTTTCTGAAGATCAACTAAAGGAAGTTGCTGGCGGTAAGGACATCCAAAAGACTCGCCTAGAGCATCTGGATAACCAAACCAAGAGTGTTGATGATATACAAGAGACTCGTCTAGAGCACTTGGATAGTCAGACTAAATAGATTGACGCTTTCGGGATTGATGGCACTGTCGATGAACGACAGTGCCATCAATTGCCTCTAATCGAAAAATTGAATCCTAAACGCAGAAGTGCTTTTTTGTCATAGCCTTGGCAGAAGAGCACTTTTATTCTTTAAACGCTGTTCTTTAAACGCATACGATCTAAATATGGTTATCTCTAAATTCTAATCAACGGTTAACCTTGGCGAAGATAGGCTCTGTAGAGTAACGACAGTAGCACAGTAAAAATAAATATTTAAGCAAAACAAGCGTTCGAGGGAAGCGCTTGTTAACAATTTGGATAGGAAACAGCACATGCAAGAGAGGGCCAGCAAACGATTTTTGGTGATTGATGATCACGAGGCCATATTAGAAGGAACAGTTCCAGCGCTGCTACAGCAGTACCCAGGGGCTGAGGTTCTGACTGCTCAGTGTGCGCGAACGGCGGAGCAGCAAATTGATACGTCGAGCCTAGATCTGGTGATCGTCGATTTGAGTTTGCCGCTAGAGCCAAAGATGCCTGCGACCTCTGAGGTCGGCATTCAGCTACTGAGTCGGCTAATGAAAAGTGAGGTTGCGCCTAATTTGATGGTGCTTAGTACCAATGTGAAGCCGTTGATTCGGCTGCGATCGCTGATTAATTCGTATGAAGGTGGATTTGTTGCAATGGATAAGGCTGCGCCTATTCAGTCGATGCTAGAGTCTGTGGAAATTTCGCTGCGCGGTTCGATTCACCTACCACCAGAAGTTAGAGCAAGAGTAGAGTTTGACAGAAAGTGGCTACAGGTACTGAAACTAAAGTATCAGGATGGACTATCCGATCGGGCGATCGCACAAAAGATGGAGATTAGCGATCGCACCGTGCGAAACTATTGGACCCGTATTCAAGATGCCTTGCAAGTCTATGACGACCCCGATCGAGATCTGCGTATTCAAATTCAAATGGCCGCTCGCAAAGCGGGTTTTATCAGTTGAATGCGCCCTCTTCTCTAAAAATATAGCCAACGCTACGAACGGTGTGAATTAGACGGATTTCCTTTTCTGACTCTAGCTTTCGACGCAGATAGCGAATATAGACTTCAATGACGTTGGAGCTGCCCATATATTCGTAGCCCCAGACGTTTTCTAGAATTTGTGATCGCGTCAACACCTGAAAATAGTGGCGCATCAAATACTCCAACAGATCAAATTCCTTCGCCGTCAGTCGAATAAAACGATCGCCGCGAAAGACTTCTCTAGTTCTGCGGTTGAGCTGAATATCTGCGCAGCGCAAGACAGCAGACTCTGCGCGCAGTGGCTGATTTCTCGCTAGATTAGCGTGGATTCTAGCGAGTAGCTCTTCGCGGTCACACCGTAGTGCTAGACAGTCGTTTGCACCTGCTTCTAGACCCGCAATTCTCTCGCCAACATCGTCGTTCTGTGTAAGCAGTATGATTGGGGCTTCGCCTATGCTCCGATTTGTTCCACTTTTTGAAGCATTTCTCTGACTGGCGCGAAGTCTTTGGCAAATCTCTATGCCAGATATTCTGGGGGGAGACCAGTCCACCACCACTAGATCAGTCGCCACCCGCTGGATTGCCAATAGCCCACGGATGCCATCGCTAATTACGCTAACCTGAAAACCCTTACGGTTGAGCTCCATTTGCAGAGACTCTGCTAGTTCCGCATGGTCGGTGATGATCATGATGTGTTGGAGCTGGGGTAGCCGATGCTGAACACGCTGCGGGGTAGAACATAGCTGAATGGCTTGAAACATTTTTATTAGACCTGGTCTCTTATGAGCTTATATGAGGGAGTTGCAGGAAGGACTTATGTCATTTTTATTGGCCATTATTCTCTCTCAGCATATTAGAAAAGACAAGAAGAAGGTTGGCAAGCCGCTTTCCAATTTTGGAAAGCGAGGGTAGAATTTCTCTACACTTTTTCCAAAAAAACTGTCTGTGTCATAGCGTAGAAGGAACCTTAATATTTCCTGAATTTTTACAACAATGCTGTTCACATAACATTGCGTTTGTCGATACACAACTGCTATGGAATTTAGCGTCTTTTTGGCCAGCTCAGTTCACAGAGCGTGCCTCTTGGCGAATGGGGACGGCGCTGAAACTCTCCGTTTAGCCGCTGTGCAATCGCGATCGCCTGCCTGGTCCCCTGCCTTGCAGGTCCAGAGTTCTCTAGCCCTACACCGTTATCGATAACTTGTAGTCTGTAGATATTCTCTTCGGCAAGACAAATCACATCCAGGCGAGTCGCATTCATAGCGTGATTTCCCACGTTTAGAAGAGATTCTTGTAGGAAAAGGCAGAGTCCCCTTTTTTGTTCTAGTGTGAAGCGACCTTCTGAGAAAGTCTCGAAAGAGGGCGTCACAAATACTTGAATGCGGTCAAAGCCTGGGAGTGACTGGCTGAGGGTGTGTTCGTAGATTCGATAGAGCAAATCGCTGATCGGCTGCTGCAAATCGAAGAATGTGCTGTCGTCTACATAGAAGCTCTCGCGATGGTTGAATGTGTCTTGGTGCATAGTCTCAAAGATGTTGCGCATCTCTGTGTTGAGCGATCGCAGCTGCTGTCCTAGCTGCTCTGCTGACAGATCTGCTGTACTCAGCTGCCGAGACAGCGCACTCAAATGCTGTAGGGGGCCGTTGTGCACAGCTTCGTATGTGCGCTCGATGATGGTACGACGCTGAGCTAGCTCAAAGCGCATCTCTCGATCAAAAAAGGCCGTTGTCAACCCCGCACCACAGAGGGCTAGCGCAGCGGGAACAAACGGTGTCCATATGTTTTCAGCCAGAAGCCCATAGCTAATCAGCGTTAGCAGCACTGTTGTAATTCCCAATGCGAAAACACTCTTCCAGGGCGATCGCAGTATCACACTGATCACCACCCCAGCTAAACCCCAGCAAACAATGCAGAAATATTCAACTGGGTCTGCCCAGGTCCACAGGGCGCAGTCTTCATCCAGCACCGATCTAACAATCTGTTGAACCACATGCGCGTGAATTTCAATTCCGTAGATGATTTTGGTAGGACGAGGTTGAGCAGATGACTGCCCAGAATGAAGGGTAGTTCGGGCAGCAGAGGTAATAAAGCTATTCTTGGTGATGACCGCTGATCTGCCGACGATTATGATGCGATCGCGTAGCAGTTGCGCATTCACTTCACCAGCCAAAAGGTCGCGTAGCGAGACTGTCTCATAGGACTGTTGCAGCATACAAAAATTCAACAGCATTTGGGTGCCGCTAGCATCCGCGCGAACATATCCACCCGAGTTAGGCCAAAATCTAGGCACTGTTACAGACCCAAATCGAAGCGGATCGGTGATGTCTTCACTTTTTGTTTCCGTTCTCTGTGTTTCCGTTCTTTGGCCGCCTTCTCCTTCAATACTTTCAAGTAAGTAGTAGCGCGCGAGCCGGGATGCCAAAGAATACTTTGGCGCGTTAGTCTCCTCTTCTGCTGACAGTACTACTCGCCGCAGCTTACCATCTGCGTCGATTGCTACATCAGCAAACCCTATCTGTTCTGGTGGCACACCTGCTGGTGGGGCGATATTCATATTGGCTTCTTCGTTGAGCGCGATCTCTGCCACAATTACGTTTGGCATTGTCGCCAGTACGCTACTGAGTAGAGAGTACTCTTCTCCTCTGGGAAGGTCTCTAGAAATATCTAAGCCGACAACGCTGGGTCGATAGGTTTGAAGCTGTTCGAGCGTTTGAGTTAGAATAGCAGCTGAGATAGGCAGACCCGTCGTTTGATAGTCTTCTTCATCAATTGTGACTAGCGTGACCCTAGAGGCTGCCGTTGCACTAGGGCAGTAGCGAGAAAACGAGTCTAGTGCCATCCACTCCTGTGTCTGCAACAAACCGACCAGCCGCATCAGACAAACAATACCAATGATGAGCGCACCAGGCGCGATCAAATCTGTTATTGCAGAGTACTGATAAATTATTCGCGCCTTGATCTCTCTCAACATATCGCCATAGCCCATAAGCTCAACCCCAGCAAGGTTCTGCTGGTACTTATGTAACGATAGGGCGTCTGCTTATACCTATAAATGAGCGATTGCTTAGAATTCTATGACAGGTAGAATGACAAGCGCTGAGTAAGAAATCAGCAGCTTCTACGCTTGCAATCATGTAGAAAAAAGAGAGAGAACTGTAACGCCTCAGTCAGCCAAGATGATCTCGGCAAGATGAGAGAGATACCACAGGCTATCTACGCCTTGTCAATTTCAGATTTGGCCTTATCGAATGCCACCTGAAGCTCACTCCACGCGGATTCTACCCCAGTCTTTATTTCTTCCCAGGCGTTTTCTGCCGAGCCTTTGATCGACTCTAACTTGACATTGAGCTCTGTTTGCTTTGCTTGCAGCGTCTTTAGCTGCTCTTCATACTTTACTTTTGCGTCGGCCTTTGCCACGTTTGCTTTGGCCTTGAGTGCTTCAATCTGCGCAGCTAGCTCCTGAGCTTTAGCTTCAACTGCTTCCTGATATGCCGCTTTTTCTGAATTAGCTTTTTCTGAACTGTCTGACATGAGAAATAACCTAGAAAGAACCAATACTCAAGCGTAGCAACTTCTGCGAGAAAAATATCTGTGAGTCTTGTCTGTAGGAAATATCTAGACCAAAAGGAGGAGTACATTGCAATCCATGCCTTCCTAAGGTTACAGAAAAAGTTATAGAGCCACCCTCAGCATCTCCATACAGATTGGTTCTTACAGGGAAATTCTCATCTAGTAAGTTCATTCCTGACTACGATAGAGGCTGTCTATCTATTAGTACGAGATTTCTTTTCATGAGCTTACATCTTTATTTTCTGCGTCACGGGGAAACTACTCACAGCCAAACGGGTGGTTTCTGCGGATTTCTAGACCCGGAGCTGACAGCCTCTGGAAAGCAGATGGCTCAAGCATTTGCCGACACTTACAAACAACAACCATGGCAGGCTATCTTCTGTAGCCCGATGAAGCGAACGATTGCAACTGCGCAGCCACTCTGTGAAGCAGTGGGTATAGAGCCGCAGCTAAGAGAGGGCTTAAAAGAGATCAACTACGGTCAGTGGGAAGATCGGACGCAGGCAGAAGTACAAGAAAAAGATGCTGAAGCGTACATGCGCTGGCAAAGGGAGCCTGCGTGGAATCCACCGACGCAAGGAGAAACAACAGTTCAGATTGCCAGCAGAGCTTCTCTAGTAATTGCGGAGATAGAAGAAAAGTACACAAGCGGGAACGTTTTGGTGGTTTCTCACAAGGCGACTATTCGGATTATCTTATGCAATCTGTTGGGAATCGATCTGGGGCGGTATCGCGATCGCATTGATATGCCTGTTGCCACTGTCAGCGTCGTCAAGTTCGACACTCACGGACCCATGCTTCAGCGACTAGGTGATCGCAACCATCTGCCCAGGGCATTGCGCGATCGCGAAGGCACCTAATCTCCTTTGAAGGGATTTTGAAAGAATTCGCGTAAAAACTTCTTTGTAAAACCGATATCTCACATAAAGAGAATCTATCAACTCATCAGATTTTATTCTGAATAGGACCCTATCTATGACAGCGTTTGTGCCCTTCAGCACAAAATGATTTTGCCAGTATTATCAGAATGCTGGCATACAAACAGGAACCAGGGTGTTTGTTTCGTGAAGTATTTAGGAGTTGACTATGCAACAGGTCAGGCGGTTTTTGGGTCGGCGTAAGTTTCTTACGGTTGTGGGACTAGCGAGCTGTTCAATGGCATTGGCAGTGAGCTGCTCTCAAAATGCAGACGCGCCTATCGAGGCTGAGTCCGCAGCGGCTAGTGAGGTTGCCGCTGCCCCTGCGGGCGATTTGCCAAAAGTGAGAGTGGGTTTTCAGACCGGGGATATCAATAATATAACGATGGTCGCTGCTGAAGAGGGCTACTTCGAGCAGGTCGGATTAGATGTAGAGATGAGTCCCTATTCTTCTGGCGGCGCAATGGTTCCGGCGCTCGCCGCTGGGGAGGTCGATATCACTTGGTTCTTTCCTTTCCCCTCGCTGACGGCATTCGCTACAGGGGTCGATCTAGAAGTAGTCTTGCTAGACCATGCGCCTCTGACCGCAGAGCGACTGATTGCCAGCGAATCAGTCTCGGATATGGCAGATCTCAAGGGCAAAACGCTAGGCGTGACTATCGGGACTTCGGGCCACCATTCACTTTTAGCAGCGCTTGATCAAACCGGACTCTCTCAAGAAGATGTCACCCTAGTGAACTTAAAGCCTTCGGAAATGGCGGCGGCTTTCTCCGCCAAGCAGATCGATGCGGCCTGGACCTGGGAGCCCGCTGCTGGCAAGCTAAATGAACTGGGTGGGACAGATATTGCAACGGCCAAATCAGTCGGGGCCTATGCCGTGGCGCTGTGGGGAGTCCGCAAAGAATTTGCTGAAGAGAACCCTGAGGTCATGCTGAAGTTTATGGAAGCTTGGGACATGGCTCAAAAAGACTACTTAGCTGATACTAAATCCGGGCAAAAGTGGGAGGCTGAAAGGCTGAATCTTACCCCAGAAGAATTTGGCGCGATGGTAGATCGCCAGGGTTCAACAGTGATTCCGATAGAAGATCAGCTCTCGGATGAATGGCTTGGTCAGCCGGGTGACCCCGAGTCCACGAATCTGTACAAAGCCTACGAGGAGTATGCGACTTTCCTGGTTGATCAAGGCCGATTAGAGAATGTCCCAGACGACCTTTCACCTTTGATCAATTCTGCCTATATCGCTGATTATCTTGAAACGAAGTGATATGTCTCAACCACTCTCTACTGCTTCGCCAGCTGGCTCTCTAACGGGTGCTTCTGGCTCTCCACGTGGCCCGGATGTGCGCTCTGCTGTTCAATCAGAGATTATCGGCCTAGATCGGGTCACCTTTGGCTACAGTCGTAAACAGCTAGTGCTGCGCGACTTGACACTCAGCATTCAGAAAGGAGAGTTTTTGACTTTGCTAGGGCCATCAGGCTGTGGCAAGTCTACGATCTTGAATCTGATTGCGGGTTTTTACAAGCCCCTAGCAGGCTGGGTCACTCATGATGGTGAGCCAGTTAAGGGGCCTTGTGAGCGACGCGGCGTTGTCTTTCAAGGCAATGCGCTGTTTGACTGGATGACAGTAGAGCAGAATATTGCGTTTGGGTTTCGATTTCAGACTTTGCCCAAACGTGAAAAGCGGCAAAGAGTGAAAACCATCATTGAGCTGGTGGGATTGCGAGGCAGCGAACGCAAGTATCCCTATCAGCTTTCGGGTGGAATGAGGCAGCGGGTGGCGGTGGCTCGTTCGATGGTGGTGCAGCCGGAGATTCTGCTGATGGACGAGCCGTTTGCTGCGGTGGATGTGCAGACTCGTGAGGGATTGCAAGAGGAACTGCTAAAGCTGCATGAGCAGGTATCGGGAGCAATTTTGTTTGTGACCCATAGTATTGAGGAGGCGGTGTTTTTGAGCGATCGCATCATCATCCTCGACCGCAGCTTAGGCGGCATCTACGATGAAACCCTTGTGCAGCTACCTCAACCTCGCTATGCACCGATGAATCGCGTCTCTGATGACTTCAATCAGTACCGAACCGACCTGTATTTGAAGATGAAAGCTATCGGTTGATGATCTGTTCATAGTCTCTAGTGAAGAAAATGCCTCGTATGCAGCTAAAAGCGTCAAAACAAATCTCTGCCAATATACCCGAGCTTGAAACATCCGAGCTTAAAACGCCTGATTTCAAAGGGCGAGATCTGAGAACTCAAGCGCTAAGGGAAAGGGGACTGTTGTTTTGTGTGGGTATTGCTATGCCCGTACTGATTCTCATTCTTTGGGAAATTACCACGCGGCAAGGGTGGATTGATGAGCTGTTTTTACCGAGGATCTCAGGGATTGTCTCTCAGTTCTTTGCGATCGCCCAGAAAGGCTACGCGGGTACGCCGCTCATCTCCCATGTGCTTGCTAGCTTGCGCCGGGTATTCACAGCCTTTGGCATCGGTACTGTCGTCGGCCTTCTGCTAGGTCTACTCATGGGCTATTACAAGTACATTCGCGCCGCCTTTTACATTGCAACAGAGATACTGCGTCCTATTCCACCGCTGGCTTTTATCACGCTGTTCATTCTTTGGTTCGGCATTGGTGAAACCTCCAAAGTATTGATTATTCTCTACGCCGGAGCGCTGATCGTTATGCTCAACACGATGGAAGGGGTGCGCGACTGTCCAAAGGAGAAGATACTAGCCGCCCGCACCCTCGGCGCGACCGATCTGGCCATTTTTGCCTTTGTCATTTTCCCTGCTGCCCTGCCGAATATTTTCACCGGGATGCGAGTGGCTTTATCAGTCGATTTTGGCATATTGGTCGCTGCCGAACTGCTAGCTGGAGATCTGGGCATCGGCTACATCATTCAAGATGCCAGCACTTTTTTCAATGTAGAGGCGCTGTTTGTCGGTATTTTGATGATTGCTTTTTTTGGTGTGGTGTCAGACTGCCTACTCAGGCTGATTTCTGCTCGCGTTGTTCACTGGAAAGGCTGACGGGCTTTCACAATCCCTTCAAAAAAAGATAGATAAATTACTGGAATCGACCTCATGGTACAAACTCTCTCTAACCCGTCTAAAACTGTTACCCTAGAAGAACAAATTCTCTCTGAGATTACAGCTAAAAAGTGTATTCAACTGATTAAAGATTTGGTCCCGACTGGGCAGCCGGGCTGCGGTAATTCTATCGATCCAGAATTTCCAATGCCTCATGAAGCAGACATTTCCAAGCAAGTAGGAGAATTGTTGAAATCCTACGGCCTAGACGTGGAATGGGTCGCCGCAATTGAAGGACGGCCTAATGTTGTTGGGCGTTGGAACGATGGGCTGCCTGGACCCTCGCTTATTTTCAACGATCATCTAGACACCTACCCTTCGTGCGATCCGCAAGAGTGGCACATGTCTGGCCATAACCCTTACAATGCCACGCTGCGTGGCAACCATCTCTACGGTCGCGGCACCTCTGATACTAGAGGCAATATGACCTGCCAGCTGATTGCAGTAGAACTGTTGCGCAAAGCTGGCGTAAAAATCAACGGTGAGCTGATCTGCGCCTATACCGTAGATGAAGAGCGGCACGGGAGAGCGGGCTCAATGCACTTGCTAAATGAGTATGGCCTGACGGCAGACTATGAGGTGACAGCTGAGCCAACGTCTTGGACAAACGAAGATGAGTGGGGCATTGGGATTGCACTGGCTCATTCGGGGCTATGCGTGGTGGATATTGAGATGACGGGCGTGCGATCGCACATCTGGCGACCCGACGAAGGCGTCAACCCCATCCTGCACATGGCCCAGCTCATCGAAACCCTGAAGAGCACTTCCTTCACCCACGAACCGCCCGAAATTTACGGGCCTACTCAGCCGAGCATTTGTCCTGTCAGGATTGAGGCAGGACAAATCGGTGAAGGTCAGTTCATCCCGCCTTCTTGCAAAGCGAGAGTATGGGTGATTGGCCTAGTCCCAGGTATGACCTACGAGTCGATCGTGACGGATATGCAGAAGGTAATAGATGAGATGATCTCAGCTGATCCCACAGTGGCAGCAACAATCACCCAGGTCGAAGGAGAGACTTTTGTGCCTGCCTACGTGGAAGTCTCGAAAGACGCCGCCCATGTACAGGCACTCTCCAAAGCCTACAAGCAAGTGTTAGGCAAAGACCCAGTACTTTATCGCAAGAATGCCTATTGCGATACGCTCCGATTCGCGCACAGCGGCATTCCTTCGATTACATTTGGCCCCGGTGAAGACGGCTGGGCTCCGGTGAATGAATATATCGACATCGAGAAAGTGGTTGCAGCGACCAAAATCTATGCGCTGTTTTTGTTGGACTTTTTCAAAGTAGAAAAGGGTTAATAACCCTACTGCCAATCTTGCTCATTCTTCCTAACTACGCACAAACATACCCTGGCTCTGTCAGGGTATTTTCTTTGCAAGGATGTCCTGTTTGAAAATTACAGTGCCCTCACGACCTTATCCCATCACCATCAGCCTGGAGCACACCGCGCTAATGGTGATTGATATGCAGAATGATTTTTGTACGCCTGGCGGCTGGGCAGATCTAAAGGGATTTGATGTAGGTCAAACGCAGAAGGCGATCGCACCGCTGAAAGCATTGTTGCAAGCGCTACGACAAACGCCAATTACGATTATCCACACTAGGGAAGGCCATCGCCCAGATCTAAGTGATTGCCCACCTCACAAGCTGGCTCGATCGAAACATCAGAATGCTGAAATTGGTAGCGAGGGCAGTCTGGGGCGGCTGTTGACAAGAGGATCAAAAAGTCATGACTTTGTCGATGATTTACAGCCGCTGCCGGATGAGATTGTGCTGGACAAACCAGGGAAAGGTGCTTTTGTGGCGACAGATTTAGATCTGATTTTGCGACAGCGGCAGATTAAGCAGCTGATACTGACCGGAGTGACGACAGAATGCTGTGTACACACGACACTGCGCACGGCTAATGATCTAGGCTATGAATGCTTGCTACTAGAAGATTGCTGCGCGTCCTTCAACCCAGAGTTTCATCGAGTGTCGGTAGAAATGACCGAGACAATTTTCGGATGGGTAATAAGCTCTAAAGGACTTCTCGAATCCATATCTAAACAGAACGCTCTCGCCCTAACATTGCTAAACTGACACCACCCAAGATCATCAGGGACGCTAGTAGCAGCCGCAGCGATAGTGTCTCTCGCAAAAACAAGACGCCGCCGATAGCGGCTAGCACAGGAACAGATAGCTGTACAGTAGCTGCGCGCGTTGCGCTGAGCCCTCTAAGCGCAGCGTACCAAAGGGCATATCCTACCCCAGAGGCGATCGCACCCGAAAGCACCGCCAGCAGCACCCCTATTCCCGTCAAATGTAGCCGCGAGATAGTCGCCAGACTCACCCCCAGCGCCAGCGGCACCGCCCGCACAAAGTTGTTCATCGTATTGGTCACAGGCTGCGCACTACCGCGACCCAGCAGCGAATAAATTCCCCAAGCAATTCCCGCAATTACCATCAGCACAGAGCCGATTACAGGTGGTGCTTCTAACCCTGGTGATACCAGATAGATGAGTCCGAGTAAGGCAACAGCTAGTCCCACCCATTCAGCGGTGCTTGGCTTTTCTCCTTGGCTTAGGGCTGTCATGATCATAGTGACTTGCACCGTGCCGAATAGAATCAGTGCGCCCGTGCCTGCGGCTAGCTGTAGGTAGGAGAATGAGAATGTGATCGCGTACAAAAACAACATCAGCGCCGTTATCCAAGACACCTTCGCTGCGTTGAGAGATTTCTCTTTCCGGGTCAGTGCTGTGATGGCCAGCAGCATCACGGCCCCTGACGCCAATCGAATAGTGACAAAGCTAGCGGCGTCAATAGAGCCTTCCCCTTCTAGCGCCATACGAGTCAGCAAGGAATTAGCCGCGAACGCAATTAGAGTAATTCCAGTTAATGATGACGTCTTGATAGCAGACGGACTTTCCATAGCGTTGCTTTCTCTGGCGGCACGCTACTTTAGCACATGCTGCAAAAAGCCGTACCCAGCCCAGTAAGATAGGGTTCGCTGTAAGGCTGTGAGATCAGCGTGATGCCTGTGGGTAATCCATCAGTTTGAAAGCCGTTGGGTAGGGCGATCGCACACAAGTCCAACAGATTTACAAAGTTCGTATAATATCCCAAATTCGTATTCAGCTTTAGTGGCTCTGCTTCCACCTGATTAATTCGATAAATCGTCCCTGCCGTGGGCACTACCAAGAAATCAATCTCATCCCAAAGCGGCTGACTCTTTCGCTTTAGCGCTTCTACCGCATAGAGCCCTTCAAACGCCTCTACCGCAGTGATTTTTTCAGCTTTTGAGAGAATCTCACGAGTCGCTGGGAAAACAGCTTCTGGCATAGTTTCTACAAAGCTGCCGACAGAGGCATAGCGCTCTGCGACCCAGGGCCCATTGAACAATAGTTCGTTAGCCTCTAGGAATGGGCCGTAATCAATTTCTTGGCAAATGCCGCCCATTTCGATCAGAGTGGCGATCGCACGTTCATAAAGCCGCTCTACATCAGCATTCCCAAAGAATTCTCGCTGCGCTGGCAGAGGGACGCCAAACCGAAACGGTTGATTAGATTCATAGGCACTTAGCCGTAGCGGTGACTCACCGATCGGGCGAGAAAAAGAGTGAGCCGGATCGTAGCTCTGTGCTGTTTCAAAGACCGTTCGAGCATCTTCGGCAGTTAGAGAAAAGATAGAAAGACAGTCCAGTGTCTTACAGGCTTCTACTGTGTGAGCAGTGCTCAAGAGCCCTTTTGAAGGCTTGAGTCCAACAATGTTATTGAACCCAGCAGGCACCCGGCCCGAGCCGCCTGTGTCGGTGCCTACAGAAAAGGAAACCAGACCCACTGCCACGGACAAAGCCGAACCCGAGCTAGATCCGCCAGGAATGTGATCTTTTGAAAAGGCGTTGTGGGGTACGGTGTAGCCAGTGCGAATGCCGACGAGCCCTGTAGCAAACTGATCAAGATTGGTTTTACCAATTAAGACGGCACCTGCATCCAGCAGATTTTGAACGGTTGGATTGGTATAAGTAGCGGTATAAACGAATTCCGGACAGCCTGCTGAAGTGGGAAGTCCGGCAACGTCTATACAGTCTTTGACACTGAAGGGAATTCCCCAAAGTGGCAGGGTTTTGTCGGCGCTTTTCTCTAGTGAAAGGGCGCGCAATCGCAACTCTGCTTTTGGCAGCTTGTATATCCAAATGCCATCATCCCCGCGAGCGGCTAATTCAGCGATAATTGCCTCGACAACATCTTTAGGAGAAAGCTGGCTAGTCATGTATTGCTGGTGCAAGCTGGCGATAGTTAGAGAAATGCCTAGATTGCTTAGCATTATTTTGATTATCTCAGTGCAGTCGTAGCTGACTTGAGGCTGGGTGCAAAAGTGTTGTTTAGTCCAAGCGCGATCGCCTCAAATACTTTTGACAGCGGTGCTTCCTCATCCGCTAGAGGTAAAGGCTGACCCGCATCACCCCCCGCACAGATCTTCGGATCGATCGGTACTTGGCCCAGCAATGGCACAGAGAGCTCTGCAGCCATCTGTTCGCCGCCACCCGTGCCAAAAATGGACGTGCGATCGCCACAGCACCCACAGATCAGATAGCTCATGTTTTCCACTAGCCCCAGCACTGGCACGCCCACCTGCCGAAACATATGAATACTGCGCCGTACGTCCGAAACCGCGACCTGCTGAGGCGTCGTCACCATCACCACTCCGCAGATGGGACTTTCCTGAATTATCGTAATCTGCGCGTCTCCTGTCCCCGGCGGCAGGTCGACTAGTAAATAGTCCAGCTCGCCCCAGTCCACCTCTTGGATAAACTGAGTGATGATCTTATGCAGAACCGGGCCTCGCCAAGCCAGTGGATGCTCTGGTTCTGCTAGCAGTCCGACCGACATCACCTTGATTCCATGCGCCTCTAGCGGCTTGAACCGATCGCCCTCGGTAGTTTTGACAACCTCCACTTCAGCATGGCCCAGTCCTAGCATCTGCGGCACGTTTGGGCCATAAATATCAGCATCTAGGATACCTACTTTTGCCCCAGATTTAGTCAGCGCAGCGGCCAGGTTCACTGCGGTGGTCGATTTTCCTACACCACCTTTTCCACTGGACACAGCTAGCGTTGTCCGCACGCCAGGAATCATACAGAGCTGAATGTAGGCTTTCTTGCACCAGCCCAGATCACACAGCGATAGCTGTGCCTGCTCTTTCAGCGCTTGCTGATGAGCGCCAATGTATAGCCGAAAGTAGACATAGTTATCAACAATGCGTAAATTCCGCACCATGCCTAGATCGACAATATTGCTGTTGAGTACAGGGTCTATCACCTGCTTCAGGCAGACGATTGCCGCTTGCTTTCGAGCAGCGGCGGCAAGACTGACCGGGGAGGAGCTATCGGACTGATGATAAGATTGGCGAATGAAAGGAGATTCGTGGTTAGGCATTGGTGGTTTCTGCCAGATTGTCTTGTATTTTCTGGATGGCCCGCCCAGAGAAGATCTGGACATCGCGGTCGGGGTCGTCGAGGGTTTGCTTTAGCGCTGAGAGGACGTCTGGATTGCCAAGGTTGCCAAGTGCGATCGCCGCATCCCGCCGTACGTCCGAATACTCATCAGACAGCGCTTTGACCAGGTTGGGAATTGCCGTATTATCAGCTAGCCTTTGGAGCGCCCGCGCTGCAAACTTACGCACCTGCCAGTGTTCGTCATTCAAAGCGTTTGTCAGCATCGGAATCGACTCCTTTGTTGCATGTAGATCCAGTGCCTGGGCCGCATTGCGCCTTACCTGCCAGTCCGCATCATCGGCCAGCGCGTCGCAAAGCGTGGGCACAACAGCTTCATCGCTGAGGTGCCCCAGCGTCAGAATTGCTGAGCGCCGAACCTCTTCACTCTCGTCACTAGCCAAAGCTAACGCAGGCTCAAACCGCACTACCTGATTGAGGTAGCGTAGTGTTACCACGGCGGCTTCTCGCAGCGCTGGACTTTTTGAGTCAAAGAAAGGGGCGATATAGGGTAGCGCCTGCGCATCGTGGATTTTTCGCAATAGAATCAGCACATTTAGCTGTACGGTTTCGTCTTCTATTTGGACCGCATCCAACAGCGTCAGTAGATCTTCTGGCGACACCATCTCCTTTAGGGCAGAAAGCGCTTCTACGCGAACAGAGTCTGCATAGTTCGCACTCAGGCATGCCAACAGCGGTGGAATAGCTACTGGATTAGCCATTTCCCAAAGGGCCATGACCGCGATCTCTTGTACTTTGGGGCTGTCGTCTTTAAGCGCAGCAATTAGGCTATCAATGGTGTCTTCGTCGCCTAAGTGCTGGAGCGTTTTGGCGGCCACTAGGCGGTCGTTCAGATCAGGTGATCGCAGCATCTCCACCCACTGCACTACGTCAGGATCGAGGTCCGCTTGGATATTTGTTTTGGACATGGTTCAAAAGTCTTCTTAGCGCAGCAAAAATGGGATTTGAACAGTGATGGCGTTAGTAGGGCACTCCTTTTCACACGGAAGGCAGAACCAACACTCGTCATATTTCATATAGGCTTTGCCCGTTTCTGGATTCTTGACCAGCACATCCAAGGGGCAAACCTCAATGCAGGCACTACACTTTTCGAGACATTTGGATTCATCGACAATAACAGGAACATCAACACGTTGGGTGGTTAGAGCCATGAGTAATTATTTGAGGTAGATTTGAGATAGGAAAATAAGAAAGAAGACCATTAGTTAGGAGCATGTTTGTCGGGTTCACCCCGCCCTGCGGGCATCTCTCCAGAAGGGGTGGCGCGTAGCGACGGGGTGCCTTAGCGTCTCTGTGAAACAAATCAGGATTGGTCTACCGCACCGCCACGTCGTATACCTCCTGCTCTAGATTTACATTTACAATGTAGGGATCTACCGCCCGCTTAAACATTTCCATTTCGCCGCTTTCTCCTTTCTTCAAGTTCGCATGGCAGAACCACTCTTCATCGTTCTTCTCAGGATAGTCCAGCCGATAGTGATACAGTCCCCAGCGACTCTCTTTTCTGTATAGCGAGGCTCTAGCGGCCATCTCCGCACAGTCGCGAATAAAGTGTACCTCCATACAGCGCATCAGCTCGTGCGGATCGCGTGCGCCCATCATATCCAACGTAGTGTGATAGCGCTCAAAAGCGGCCAGGCCAATATCCATATTTGTTGGAGATTTGGGCGGCTGAAGATAGTCATTCACATATCGCCGTAGCTTGTATTCCACTTGCGTATGAGGCACCCCGTCTGGGCGGCCTAACGGCGCGTAAATGCGAGCTTTTTCCGCTTCTAAAAAGCCTGCGTCGGGCTCCGCATGCTCTAAATCTCGCACGTATTCCATCGCATTGATGCCAGAAATGCGCCCAGAGACAAAGGCTCCAATCATATAGTTATGCGGCACACTGGCCATGTCTCCAGCTGCGTAGAGCCCAGGAACGGTAGTTTCTGCTTTCTCATTTACCCAGACTCCAGAGGCGCTGTGCCCACTGCACAGACCAATTTCAGAAATGTTCATTTCTACCCCATGCGTGCGGTAGTTCTCTTTTCGGCCAGCGTGAAAGCGCTCTCGGCTCGGTCGCTCGTTTGCCCACAGCACCTGTTCAATTTCTGAGATAGTATCGTCATCTAGATGATACATTTTTAGGTGGACTGGCCCTTTTCCAGAGTTTAGTTCCTTCCAGGTTTCAAGCATCATTTGACCGCTCCAGTAGTCACAGTTGATAAAGCGGTTGCCTTCTGCGTTGGCGGTGTAGGCACCAAACGGACTGGCGACATAGGCGCAGGCCGGTCCGTTGTAGTCTTTGATTAGCGGATTAATTTGAAAGCATTCGATATTGGTGAGTTCGGCTCCGGCATGGTAGGCCATGGAATAGCCGTCGCCTGCGTTGGTAGGATTCTCGTAGGTGCCGTAGAGATAGCCAGAGGCAGGCAGACCCAGACGTCCACAGGCACCAGTGCAAAGTACAACAGCTTTCGCCTGAATTACCACAAAGTCTCCTTTTCGCACATCGAAGCCAACCGCTCCGATCACGCGGCCATCTTTTACCATGACGCGAGTGGCCATAACGCGGTTAGTCACACGTACTTTGTGGCGTTTTACCTGTCGGGTGAGAATCTTTTTGAGATCTTTGCCTTCTGGCATAGGCAGCACGTATTTACCGACGCGGTGAACCTGCTTAAGATCGTAGTTGCCTTCGTGATCTTTTTGAAATTTGACCCCCCAGCTTTCAAGTTCTTGAATGACTTCATAGCCCCATCGCCCCGTCTGGTAGACCGATTTCTGGTTTAGGACACCGTCATTAGCGATGGTGATTTCTCTGACGTACTGCTCGGGGGTGGAATTGCCAGGGATGACTGCGGTGTTGACGCCGTCCATACCCATGGCGATCGCACCACTGCGGCGAATGTTCGCTTTCTCCAAAATCAACACATCAGCGTCGGGGTTGGTTTGCTTAGCCTTGATCCCAGCCATTGTGCCAGCCGTACCGCCACCGATCACCAAAAAATCTGTTTGCAGATTCTGAATATTCACACAAGTTCCTCAGGCTTCTGTCCCCATTTTAGAAGGGGTACGAGAGTCTCTCAATCAGGTTAGTAGCGAAACGTACTGTTTACCGATTGATTTCTTTTATACACTAATAGAAATCAGTAATAAGGACTGCTGAGGGCGCTGTTGTGACAGAACGCTGCAAGGGGGCACCTAAACTGCATTCAGGAATTGCATCGTGGAATTGCGCCGTGGAAATCTACCAGATTAAAGTCTTTCTAGAAGTTGCTCGCTGCCTCAGCTTTACCGAAGCTGCTGTCGCGCTGAACCTGACGCAGCCTGCGGTCAGTGCCAAAATAAAATCATTGGAGGCTAGTCTAGGCACCGAACTGTTTTATCGATTGGGTCGCAAGATTGAATTGACAGCAGCAGGCGACTATTTGTTAGCGATGGGGCCGAACCTGCTGACGGTAGAAAGCCGACTAGTCAAAGAAATAGAAGAGATCAAACAGGGTAAGTGTAGCTATCTAAGCGTCGGCTGCACGGCAAGTGTGGCTAGCGGCTGGCTACCGACGATACTGTTTGAATACCGTCAGAAATATCCAGAAATTGATGTGGAGTGTTTGTCGTTTGGCTCGGCGCGGCAAATGCACAAAGCGATGACGTTAGGAGAGATTGATATCGGCTTTTCTGAAACAGATTTACAGGGGCTCGAAGCAGTCGAGTCTGTTCCTGTTGATAGCTTTCAGTACTGTCTAATGGTAGCTGCGGACCACAGACTGGCAAAGGCTGAATGGCTCAGCCTGAGAAATCTTACCGAAGCGGCCTGGGTATTTCCGGCGCTGCCAACGCCAGAACGCCTTGCCCTCGATGCCAGGCTAGACGAATTGGGCCTGCAGCTCTCAGATTTTCGCAACCATGAGATTGTCCACTCTTCCAGTCTGATGCATCCGTTCTTGAGTCAGGGACACTATCTAGGGTTTGCTTCTAGCTTACAGTTTCAGACGGAGCGTAAAGCAAAGGTGTTGACAGCAATTCCACTACAGGAATTTCCGCTAGATCTCAAGTTGTTTATGCTACAGCTAACGCAGCCCACAGCGCACAGCCAGTCTAGAAAGCTGCTATCTCAAAAGACGCGATCAAAACGGCCTGTTCAAAAGCTGGTTCAGTTAGTGAAGAAAAGAGTGAGCTATGGATCTGTGCCCTCTGTGCCCTCTGTACCTTTACGCTCTGCCGCCGCCTCACAGCCTTCGACGCATGTCTATCTACAGTCTTTGAGAGCATCCACTCACTTGCCCAGTACGGTAGAGAGAGGTATAGAAAGGAATACAAAGAAGAAGATTATCTCTATCGGCACCCAAAACAAGACGATTCAAACTGTAACCGCAGGCATTATCATTCAGCAGTTAGGACTGTTGGAGCACTTTCTTCCTCGCGACGGCCACTACCGAAATTCGGAGTATCAAATTCACTGGCGTGATTTCACCTCGGGGGCTCCGATTGTCGCCCAGCTGCAATCCAACAAGCTAGATATTGGCATTTTAGGAGACTATCCTTTGCTGCTGAGCGGAGCATCTTCAGTCGATAACAACGCGCCTGGATCTAGAACGGACTCTCTAGCCAAGACCCGGCTGGCCAAGACCCGGCTAGCCAAGACCCGGCTAGTCAGCTTTGTAGCGAGCAATCCAGATGGCGCAGGCAATACGGTGATTGTGCCGAATCGTTCTCCGCTGACGAGCTTGGATGATTTGCGCCATCGGGTAATTGCGGTGCCGTTTGCCTCAGCTGCACATGGCATGATCATGCGATCGCTCTCCCATGAGGGTCTGCTACCAGACGTCACGCTCACATCGATCGACAATCTCAACATCCATCGGCTAACCCCCAGAAATAATCAGGCAGACGGCTATGCCTACTTTGCGCCACTGCACGATATTGCTAGCCACAAAGGGAAGTTTCGCCGTCTGCTAGCAGGCGATATAGAACAATTGCCAACGTTTCATGGCGTTGTTGTCAGAGAGTCTTTTGCCGACGAACATCCCGATATTGTGGTTGCTTACCTAAAGGCGCTGACTGCGGCGCAGTATTGGTATGAGACTACGCCGAACGCACTTTCTCTGGTGAGTAAATGGGTCGGGCTAGACGCCGAAATTGTATCAAAGACCCTGGCTGACTACAGCTCAGATGCCGCTGGTTTGTTTTTCCCTGATACCCAGATCAGAACAGACTGGGTAGAAGAACACGTCCGACAGCTGTCCGAGATTTCTGGGAATGAGGCGCTAGGTGATATCAACCTTTCTGACTGGATTCAGCCGCAGCTGCTAGAGGCTGCGCTGGCCTCTATTTAGACATGGCCATTTAAGCACGGCCATTTAGGTATGGCCAGTGTAACTACAGTCTTCTGAGAAATCATCGTTTCTTTGAGGCAGCTAGCTTTCCATACTTTTTAGAGTCTCTTCTCTAATCAAATCAAACACCTGGCGACTAGTCTGCGTAAACTCTGGCGTCATAATGTTGTCTAGGTGGCGCGGTCTGGGCAAAGAGATGCCTAATTCAGCCTTGATACGTCCTGGCTGTACACCCATCACAAAGATGCGATCGGCCAAGAACACCGCCTCTTCGATATCGTGAGTGACAAACACGATGGTTGTTTTTAACGTCTGCCACACATTCAACAGCAACTCTTGCATCATGTGCCGCGTCTGCGCATCTAGCGCCGCAAACGGCTCATCCATTAGCAGCACCGACGGCGAATTTACCAAAGCTCTGATAATACTCGCCCGCTGTTTCATTCCACCAGAAAGCTGACTAGGATAAGCATTCCGGTACTTTGCTAATCCCACTAGGTTTAGGTACTCCCCCACCATATCCTGCCGCTCGGCCTTGGGAACACCCTTTATCTTCAGCCCTAACTCCACATTCTGAAAAGTCGTTTTCCACGGCAGCAAAGAATACTGTTGAAACACAAATCCTCGATCTGCGCCTGGTTTGGTCACCTGTTTTTGATCGACCGTTACATAGCCCACCGTAGGCCGAATGAACCCCGCAATAATGTTCAACAGCGTTGACTTACCACAGCCTGAGGGTCCGAGTAGACAAGCAAACTCTCCAGGTTGAATCTGAAAGTTGACTGAATCTAGAACCTGATTGGTTTGGCCACGACTGCCAAAAATCATTGACACTCCTTCCACATTCACCGAACCTACAGTCGCTGAACCTGGTTCTGAGGTTGCTGCTGTCTTTGCTACTGTTACCATTGCTGATTCCAATTTCTACCTTACGTCTCTACTTTCTTACATCCTTACGAGCTAGTTGCGGCTTCTAGCAGGGGTGTAGCATGTACCTGTTTAGCGTAGGTTACCGAACCCACCCCGTCGCTGCGCGCCACCTCTCCTGGGAGCGGGTATGGACCCGCGTCGCTTTGCGGTGCTATGGAATACCTACCCAGACAGAGAACGCCTTCTAAGACGGGGGTGCCCGGCAGGGCGGGGTGCTCCTGGCGTACATACTAAACAGATACCGTTGCATGGTACGCCCCGAGCGCAGGTTGGGTAATTAGTCAGCGCCTCCCTAACCATTCTGCTTCTTAATCACCCGCCAGGGCATCAACGCCTGCATTCCGCGTCCCACGGCCCATGAGCTCATCGCCCCCATCAGCCCGATTAGCAGCATCCCCATCACAATCGGCGGGTAGTTCGACGTCACATAAGACTCCCAAGTAATGTATCCCACACCATATCGACCCGCCAAAATCTCAGCAGTTACTAAGCAAAACCAGGCATTGCCCATGCCAATCGTCAGCCCGCCCGCAATTCCTGGCAGCGCTCCTGGCAGCACAATATCTTTGAAAATAAACCACCTGTTAGCACCCAGACACTGCCCTACCCGGATCAGTACAATATCGTGCAGAATATTTTCTACCGCTCGAATCGTACTGATCAACACAGGAAAAAACGCACCGATAAACGTGATGTAAATCATCCCCGTTTCTGCCGTCGGAAACATCAAAATTGCCAGCGGAATCCAGGCCACCGCTGGAATCGGTCTCAGTAGCTCTAGCCAGGGCATCATCAAGTCTTCAATGACTTGAAACCAACCGATAAACAATCCCAAAACAATCCCTAGCACGGATGCCACACAAAAGCCCACGAGCACCCGATAGATGCTAGAGCGAATGTGAACGCCCGGTTCACTTGTGAAGAACGCTACCGTTGCTTCAAATACTTCTACCGGCGAAGGTACTAGCTCAAAGTTAATGAAGAAATCAAAACCAATTATGCACAGCATCTGCCAGATGCTGAAGAACAGAATTAGAGACAAACAGCGAGTTGCAGAGCGATTGGCAAACAATCTTCTTTGCCAAGTGCGAGAGATCCGCGCGGCGGAAGAAGTGCTGTCCGTTCGGACGCGAGCTTGAGGAAGGGTGCTAGCCATGATAGGAAGTCGTAGATTGAGAAAAGTCTAAGATGCAATCTAAAGAAGCGCTGCTAGATAACGTACCGTTCTGTAGGGGCACAACCTTACAGCGTGTCATACATGCCGTGCCCCTACGGGATATCGATACCGCCGCCTTTATTACCCCGCCGCTAGCAAAGGCAACACCCGCTCTAGTGCCAATAGCAATCGGTCCTGCGTCAACCGACTTATCTGTACAGGCTGCGGTCCACTAGCAGAATAAGTCTGCAGCAAGTCCTTAAAACTGGCTACCTGTCCGCCAGATTCCGCCGCAAACGCCTCGGCATCGGCCGCCAACAAAAAGGCGGACACCTCACCGCCATTCGTCACGTAGTGAGCATTCTCACCAAACAGCTTCCAACCCTGATTGCGATCGTGTACAAAGATCACATCCGCTGCTTTGCCTTCTCCTTGCAGGGTATTGAGCTGTTTTATCATGTTTGGAATTGATGCGAAGTTAGTCACCATTTCCTCTTCTTGGACCCAGAGCTGAGCGGCCATCTTCGGCTCTGTGATTTCCTCATCTGTCAAGGCATCTTTGCCAGAGATAACGTAGCTTTCGCCCTCTGCAATCACCTCGTCATAGTCCAGTCCGGCCTTCTCCATCGCCCCTCTCAAAAAGCTTTCATCTACCCAGCCTGTGACATCTTCAGGTTCTACAGGAGATTCAATCTTCCCGAGACTAATCAGCGTAGCAATACTGTTCTTCAGCGCCTCTAGCTGCACCTCGCCAATACTGGGGTTGATTGGCTGTAGACCTGATGGACCCAAGAACATGTAGACGACTTCTTTCTCAATTCCAGACCATTCTTCAATCTGCGCAGAAACCTCTTCTGGCTTTTCTCGGAATGTCTGGTTGGCTTCCAGCATCGCCTGCAGGTAAGCCTCGACAATTTCTGGATGTTCTTCAGAAAAGTCAGAACGAACAACAATGCCGTGCAGTGTGGGCACACCTGTTTGCGCACCGTCGAAAATCTTTTTGGCAAAGCCTCGATAGGGAAACAGCTCCCCAAATGGAACAAAGTCTGCATGGGCATCAATTTGGCCCGTTCGCAAGCTAGTGCCACCGACTTCAGGGGCTTGACTGATCAATTTTATATCTGATTCTGGATCGACACCTGCATCGCTAAGCGCCTTTAGCACCATGCCATGGGCAGCTGAGCCAAAAGGCACAGATACTGAACCGCCTTTGAGATCTGTCAATGAAGTCACGTCGCTATCTTTGGGGACAACGACCGCATTGCCTGCCCCATTTGGGCTATAGGCCAACGTCCCAATAAAGGTCGAGGTAACGCCTTCTAGCTCCTCTTGAAACTTGATGAGGTTGATAACGGCGGGGAAATCACCCATTAGGCCGATGTCAATTTGGCCAGCAAGCATTTTATTGGTGATAGGTGGTCCGGACGTATAGCTGGACCATTCAATCTCGTACTCTACCCCTTCATATTTTCCTGTGGTGGGCAGGTACTTTTCCAAAAGACCCAATTCTCTAACTGTGGCACCGCCAACGGCTGTATTGATAACCTGATCTTGCGTCCCAATAGAGATTCGAATTGTCTCGCCATCGTAGGATTCGCTACTTGCGCTTTCAGTCTTTTCTTCCACTGTCGTCGCTGTGTCGGAAGGGGCAGAGCAAGCAGCAACAAATGTGGCAGAAAGGGTCAATGCGCAGGTGACAGAAAGTCTCTTTAGCCAAGTATGGTTCAGCTTCATCGCTAGGCAACTCCTTGTGAATTGCCTCATTTAATCCACAGTGTCATTCAAGATTTGTATATCTACTTACAGATAGTGTGTTATTTGCTTTTTTAGGCATAACGATTCCGACTATACTCATAGATTTCTTTTATAGTCGATCTTTATGAGTTCTCTACAGTTTGTGTTGAGCGGCTATTAGATATCAAGCGACAAGTTCGCCACCGAATCTGTTGTTGAAGATATAGACGCAGTCCACCCACGTTAGACCTATGGAATTTTCCTTAGTTAAGAAGACGCTATGATTCATAAATGGAATTTATATATTTTACAAAAAATTATTTGCGAAATTTATGATTAAGATGTCTGTAATGAATGCGTTTTAATCATTATGGACTCCCATCAGCCCACTCCTTTTCGCTGGAATCGCTTACTTAATAGCGATCTCGTTATCCGACTATTAGAGACAGTCCAAGACTTTATTGTTATTTGCTTATGTATTGGGCTGTTTAGCTTCATGGTGCTTCAGCTTAGAGAGATGGCGCTATCGCTACTGCCGCCGCTAGACTTTCAGCCAGTTACGTCAGATATCTTGTTCTTGCTGATTTTAGTAGAGCTATTTCGACTGTTGATTATTTATCTCCAAGAGCATCGAGTCTCTATCGGCGTGGCCGTCGAGGTCTCGATCGTTTCTGTGCTTAGAGAAATTATTGTGCGGGGGGTTCTAGAGACTCCATGGTCTCAGGTTTTAGTCGCTTGTGTTTTTCTGTTGGTGTTGGGAGCTCTACTGATTGTCCGGGTTTGGATTCCGCCTACCTTTGATGGCATCGATCCAGAGCAAGTCGTTTCAGAGCGTCACCGTTCACGTGTGGGCGAATCTATGGCAATGCCAGTTGTAGACACGCGAACTCCAATTGCTAACGCCCAGCATGTTCAAAAGGGATGATCAAACGCAGGCGACCAAAAGAGTATATTGGAACAGAAGAAACGCTGTGTGCTAATCATCTGTTGTCTGATGAATAGCTACAGGTAGCCCTGCTCCAGTGAGTCCGTGGATTGTCCTTACTGCGCGATCGCAGCCTTCGTCCTCAGCAGGCATAGATACAACAAATAGCGGGTGCGGATCCATTGCGCCTTCTGCTAGCAGATGCCTGTATTTTCTAGGCATCTGCCATTCCACACCCTGACCGAGTTCAACCTGGGTTTGTCGCCACCGCCGCAGCAGATGAGAGAACTCTTCTTTGGGTCGCTGAATAAATAGAACAATCTCGATGCCAGTCTTGATCTTCCATTCTGGATCGCAGATCATCAACGCGACATCACAAGGGATAGGTCGAACGTAGTTACGCGTATCGATCTGTCCACCCACTTCCGAGACTTCCTTGCTACGAACATTCGGCAGTGGGATAATCACCATACTCTCTTGTAGTCGCCGAATGCTAGGCAGCGCCTCGAAGTACGGCCTGTGCTGGGTCAAGATTGACAGCACACCTTCATAGTGGCAACAGTTGGCCAGCAAGTCTTCATAGGCAAAGCGTTCCTTGTCATTGGATTGACCTTCACCGTCTCTACCGTTGGGCATTAACCATCTAATCCACGATACGCCTACGGTCTTAGTCTGCCCAACTGCCCAACTGCCCAACTGCCCAACTGCCCAACTGCCCAACTGAAAGACGTAGCGGTTCTAGCTCGTTGTATTGTCTTACGTACCCAGAACTGCCCCTGCTTCAATTCGACTACCGTTGGCAAAGTCCCAGCCAGGTAGTGCCTTTTTCCCCGCAGGCTTTACTTCTAGCAGCAGCAGATGTCCTGTTCCGGTTTGGATAACCGGACCATAGTTTTTGAGAACAGCAACAACGGTTCCAGGGTGTACGTCTGGTTCAATCTCAGCGGCGTCGTACAGAGACTGAACCTTGGATAGTTCATCTGGCATCTGAGACCAGTAGTCCTGTCCCAAAGAAATTCCCAAAGGAATTGTCTCAATAATTTTGAGATCGCTGTCTCGAAACTGTGTGGCGCAGTTTGGATAAAAGCCTCGAACTTTGTCGTGGATTGCTTTGGCGCTAATAGACCAGTCTAGGCGGTAGTCTACTTTTTGAATTAGTGGCGCATAGGTGGCGCGGCTGTCATCTTGAGGGACAGGGCGGATTAGCTGCTGGTTTAGTTTTTGTAGGGTGGAGGCGAGTAAATCGGCGCTGAGTTCTGATAGCTTTTGGGCAAGCTGCCAGGCGTTGTCGGTCAGACCGATAGGAATGGTTTCTTTTAACAGCATCGGACCAGTGTCCATGCCTGCGTCCATCAGCATCGTGGTCACGCCTGTCTCGGTTTCGCCATTATGTAGGCACCATTGGATGGGCGCGGCCCCTCGATACGCTGGCAGAATAGAACCATGCGCATTGATACAACCCATGCGCGGCATATCAAGAATCGCCTGGGACAGGATTTGACCGTAGGCAATGACGACGAAGGCATCTGCGCCTAATTCATCTAGACGAGCTAGCGTTTCAGCATCTTTTTTGATACGAGTTGGCTGCCAGACTGGGCAGCCTGATTCTAGCGCCGCCGCTTTGACTGGCGATGGTGTGACCTTGCCGCCTCGTCCCCTGCGCTTGTCGGGCTGAGTGATGACGGCAACCACTTCAAAATCTGAATGGTCGAGCAGACGGGTCAGGCTAGGAACGGCGAACTGGGGGGTGCCGAAGAAGGCTATTTTCATGCAGTTTTCTTTAAGTGGGCTTTTGACTGGGCTTTTGACTGGGCTTTTGACTGGGCTTTTGACTGGGCTTTCGACTGGGCTTTTATCGAGTGTCTACCAAAAACTCAATCCGGCGGTTGCGCTGACGATCGGTAGGGGTGTCGTTGGGCGCGATAGGCTGAGCCTGTCCATTGCCGATAGTGACCCAGCGGTGAGTGGTGGGAAGGGCGGATTGTAGATAGGTGGCGATCGCATTTGCCTGAGCCAGCGTATAGTCGCGAGTGGCGATCGCATCTGCCTGATTATCGCTGTAGCTGCGAACGATTACCGTAGACTCGGGATAATTTACTAGCTGATCTAGCACCTGAGCAAGCAAAGTATCGTCTTGGAGACTGCTTTGCCCTGGCGCAAACAGCGCATCGCTAGGGACTGACATCTTCAGCCGTGCCACTGCTAGCAGAGTGTCGGCTGGATCGACAGGGGTAGGCTCGTAGGCGGGTTCTATCTCTGGGCGAATCGGCGGGTCGATAGCGGTTCTTAGCGTGTTTAGCCGAGTATCGATATCAGCGCCTTCATAGGGCGGACTACCCAGTCGCTGCTCTAGCGTTTCGATGCGACGATCAAGCGTCAGGATCTCAGTTTCTATCGAATTGAGTTCATCGATTAGCGGCTGCCTTTCGATTGGCGTAAGCGCTACAGGTGTGGTGACTGGCGCAGTACTAGGAATAGGCACCGCTTCAATGCGCACTTCTGCTGTAGCAGGTTGCCAGAGCCGATTAAAGTGCCACAGCCGACTCGACAAGCGGCTGGTTTTTCTCAGCAGGCTTTCTTGCAGGGGGGGCGTTTGAATGTTGCCCGGTAGAATTTGCGCTGCGAGGATACCGAAGAACCAGCCAGCAGTGAGGGTGCCCGCGATAGCTAGAAGGTATGTGATCGCCGCATAAGGCTGCTTTTGCCAAAACCTGGGCGCTGGCTTAGCAAGAGGAGCCGATGGATACTCAAAAGTGGCGTCTGGAGCAGCGCTATCGGAAGCGTTTGGAGAACTATCTAGAGAAGAATGAGGATAACCGAAGCGAGGGTCAAAAGCGGGGCTCGGCGGCGGGCGACGGCCGTGCCTGGTCTCGCGGACAAATTCACGATTTTGAGCACCATCTGGCGGGTCTACTGTGAGCGGCGTAGGCGGCGCGGTGTTGGAAGATGGATGAGTGAAGTCCGGCCATCGACTGGCTGATCCTTGACTGGCTGATTCTCGACTGGCTGATCCTCGATCGGGAATACGATCTGGTTTCGGTTCCTCTGCCACCAATCTATCCCCTTCGCGATCGCCCACACAACTCGGGCCGCTAGCCTACGCCGTTAATTATAGTAGCTCCAACCCCACCAAGGGCTTACTTCCACAACGCCCCGCTCAGTAAACACAACCCGGTAGTCCACTGTCGATTCCTCATCCGCCGATGCAGCCTCTACTAGCTCTGGCAGCGGCGTCTCATCTATAGAGGAGCTGGCCTTTTCGTCCGCTGGCTGATAGCCCAGGATATTCCCGCTTTCATCCACGCGAACGCGATAGCTAATGGACTCACCAAACCTAGGCTGTTCTCGATTGTCGACAATGGCTCTCTTCAGCTGTCGGTTCAGCGCCTCTACTTCAGAAAAGGACAGAGTGGTTGCTGGCAGCCTATTATCAAAGGTAAGCGACGTGGCGACTGTGTCTGCATCTGCTTCGGCTGTTTCGGTATCGACTGTTTCGACATCAGTTGTTTCAGCCGCTGTAGCTGAGAGCTCTTCGCCTATTTCCTCAGCTGTGTCGTCGGATGATTCATCGATGACTTCAGGCTCTTCAACAGGCTCTTCAACAGGCTCTTCAACAGGCAGAGCTGTCGTATCATCATCGTCGTCCGTGCCGCTAGCACCTGGCGTCGTAGCGACCTCAGTTTGCTCTGGGCGACGCGAATCAATAGCGGGATCTCTAACCTCAGGAATCGACAGCAGTCCTATAGCCATCGTTGCGGCCACTAGGCTACCAATGCCTAAAGCGGCGGGTAGAGCGCGATCGCTCAAAGGCTGTTCAGAGCGTACAAACCGACGAGCCAGCGGTGAAAGCGACTGCTCTAGCTCGGGCAGCGTCTGCGTATCGTCAAAAAACTGATCGACTGCCTCGGTCAAATCAAACAGCTGTACAGAAGAGAGCTTAATATCAATCGCTCTTCCATCGCCTGCCTCTCCTAGATCAGCAATCTCCGGCTGTACTACCAGATGATGGTAAGGGCCATCACCTGGATTAATGTGAACTAACAGCGGTTCGCCTTCCGCCACCTGGGGATGGGCATAGCCGCTAAGCACCTCTTGCCCATACTGGCTGACTGCTCGCACCAGCGCCGCAAAAAAGTTATACCCGCCGTTTAGCGATCGACTAAGCCCGCTAATTCGGCACTCTGCATTGACTAGCAGAGACATGACTTCTTCGTTGCCTGGCGTGGGATCGATGCTCAATCCGTCTAAGACGAGGCTACAGTTGGGCAGCTGATACTGTCGTCGAATCGTCATGACACTTCTCCATCAAACAAACTGATCCAAAGTCGATCCGCACCATCCGTACCCGTGCAAAACAACAGCTTCGTCAGTAGCTCGATCGCTAGCTCGTTTAACTTTTCATCAGTACTGTAGGCAATGACCCCCGCCCGGCTAGCATTCATCCGGGCGCGAAAGTGCGAACGGAAGCGGGCTAAATAGTCCGATAGCCGAAAATGATGGTCAAACGACAACTCTTGATCGGCTAGCTGCTGATAGCCCAGCAGCAGCTGGCGTATTAGCACTGTCAGTCGCTTTGCCAAAAAACAGGTAATCAGGACTAGCGCTTTGCCTTCTTCTATAGCCATCGGCTGCCGCTGACTAAACCGACGCAGCGGATTGCTGCTACGCAACAGCCAAAGGTTGACCCGTCCTCTGACCACTTCCTCTAGTCCCAGCTCTCTAGCCGATGCCAGCATTGCCTCAGCGCCCCCCAAATCTAGGGCTTCTATGGCTAACAGCAGCAAGTCGATTTGTGTCTTAGCACGTCTAGAGCACTCGCTATGAATTCCCGCCGGGACACTTAGCTGGTCGATTAGCTTTGGGCTTTGCTCTGCGGCGGTGGGAGGACTCTGTACTTGCATACGATGGCGACTATTCACTCAGAGATTTTATCAAAGCACATATACAAAAACTTAAAACACTATCTATAGAAAACTATCTATCAAAATCAGTTTAAAGATATTTAGCAGTTAAGGCTATTCAGTCTAGAGGTAACCGTCTATCTATTGGGCACAACGTTAAGGAAGCAGAACGTAAAAAGGAAAATCCCTAACCAAAGAAGTCAGAGCCTCTCAAGATCCTCTTTTAGAAGTTGCCCCGAATCCTCCATCAACACAACAATTATTATTGATGTTGACCATAACCGCTATCGGAACCAACGCCTAAAAACACATCTTTCAGGGTTTCTACTAAATATCAGGAACAGAAGTAGCAAATCTATAGCTTTACTTTTGCCGATAACGTCAACTGATACCAGTTCGCTTGCGGCAACAGTTCGCTATGGCCAGTTCGCCGGTAAAGCTAGTTCGCCTAGGACACTACTCTCGCCGATTCAATCAACCAGCGATCGCCCTGTCGGACTAGCTCATAGTTCACGGTCACTGAATCGTCGGTATAAGAGAACTGTTCGCTCAAAGTATTGTTGTCATAGACATCGCGCGATTCAATCACTCTAGCAACGACACTTAGCGACTCGGCATTGGTGGCATCTTCTGGATCTACTGAGAGGATTTCGACCGGACCGTGTTCATAGTCTATGTACCAGTTTTCTACTTTCGAGGCTTCCACATCATTGACGGTACCTCTGAGCGTTTCTCCCGTCAAAACAGTCTCTAAGTCACTAGTATCCTTATTTTCAGCATAGGCCGCTCTCTTGGCTTCTAGCCATCTAGTCACTGTCGCTTCGGCGATACCTACCGCGTCATCTGCGGATACGCTAGCGCTTGAGCCGGGGTCTTCGATGTCAAAAATAGGCTCATTGATGCCGATATCTAGCGGGTCTCCAGTTACTGACGAGCTACTGTCTCCGCCCGTTATAAAGCTAACTACGCGCGATAGCACGAATAGGGAAATGCCTAAACATAGCGCGCCTACCAAGATCAGCAGTGCGACCCGATCCCATTTCGGCGTTGCTCGGCGGCTGCGGCGATCGCGCAACGCGGCCAGATCATTAGGTTCGCCCCTAGAACCCTCCCTGCTAAGCTGCCCCATCGGCGACATCTTCGAGATCTTATCAACTAGACTCGCTGTCCCCGCGAACCCAGCCGCGCCAGCCACATTGGCCTGGTCACTAGAGCCTATACGACCCGTTAAGACTGACTTATCTTGTGCTGGCGACGCATAGGCCGACTGCCCCACAGGTGCTGCTGTCGCCAGTGCCCCCTGGTTGCCAATCGCCGCCCCAGCGCCTAGCGCCTTCACCTGATTGCTAATTGCCGTCTGTCGGTTGCTGCGTTCGTTATCTAGCGGCAGGTTCTCTAGATACGACTGCACAGCACTATCAGAAAAATAGTCCTTGAGCGTGGCAGTCGCTTGATCTAAGTCACGAAAAAACGGAAACACTTCCTGCTGTAGCCAGTTCTCAGCATACAGACACAGCCCTGGCAGCAGATCGGGCGACCCTTGTGAATGCTGTCGAATAAAGGCTAGCGGCTCGTACTCTTGCGATAGCTCTAGGGCACGGCTAGCTTCTTCTGTCTGGCCGAGCAGCACCGCACAAACTGCCTGCTCTAGATGGACATCCTGACGACCGCTTAGCCGCAGCAGCATTTGCTTGGCGCGGCGAATCAGTGACGGCTGATGCTGCGCAAAGCCTCTAGCTAACAGTGCATAGACCGCTAGATACGTTCCCACTGCCGAGGGCCTTTGCGCCTCAGCCTCAAAGACTTCCTGCTGCTCAGCCGCAGTTAGATAGCCCCGCAGCTGTTGAACAAACCGTAGAAAATCGTCAACACCTAGCCCGGAGAGATCGTCATCCGCGCCATCAATGCCGCCTCGGTCTTGAAGCATGCCACGCAGTAAGTTGATACCTTCTTTTCTAGACTGCTTTTGATCTAGAGGCCGAGCGATTAGCTCTAGGGCTCGGTATGGCCGCAGCTTGTATAGATCCGATTGAATCTCAGCGCGTAGAACTGGAAATAGCTCTTCTTTCAGGAGCAGTTCGCGACCAGTTTCTAAAGACTCAGCAGCATGTTCGTAGTTATTCTGCTGCCATTCTTCGCGGCCGAGTTCCAAGCAGGCAACTGCCAACGTCAAAATAATATCGGGCAGTTCTGGCTGAGCTTTTAGCTGCTGCCCTTCTACCGTATTGGCATCTCGCTTTAGATACGGACGACCTAGACGTAGCACTAGCTCATACTCGCCTAGCTCTAGCAAGATCAGCAGCGCACCCACTAGCAGATGGTTTTCGATTTCAATCGTAGGCACGCTAGCATCAGGGTTGAGCGCATCATCAGATGGACCGACAGCGGCTTTTGATTTTGCTAGAAATTCCTGGTCGTATTCGGCTCTTTGAGCGCTGTTGCCTAGCACGTTATAGGCGGTGTCGATCAGCTGGCGGCGGGCGTCAATGGCAAGCTCTGAATATTCGCGTCTAGGGTCTTGAAGCGTGCGATCGCGATGCGACTGCTTGAGCTGTTCAGCCGTAGCCTGAATCGGCAGTCCCAAAATTCGATAGTAATCTAGCGGAATTCGCACTTTTGTATCCCCAGCCATTGCATCGTCATCTTGCCACTCAAACTAATCCGTCACTCACTGCGTCAGAAGCCACTCACGCTACGCATACACTACCGCCATATTGCTCATTCTATGCTTCGCAGCCGTATATTCTCACCGCTATTCGTTTCGTATTACGCCACCATTCGTTCGCGTTACTCAGCGGGCGATTTTGAGCGTCACAATAACATTGTTTCTAGAAAAACTCTAGAGAAAGGGCAATCCTCGAATGATTTCCGTATTTTGCATCAGAGCAAGTATGATAAAACCCATATTGTAACAAGACTGTTAAGCACACAGCGCAGCCAAAAGTACAGCGCAGCTAAGAATACGGACACAACCTATGGTTCAAGAAAGACCACTGCCAACATTTACAGCCACCACTTCCCAGGTCACTAAGGAAGAAGGGCTCACTGTCTACGAAGATATGGTGCTGGGTCGCTACTTTGAAGACAAGTGCGCTGAGCTGTATCAGCGCGGCAAGGTCAAAGGATTTGTTCACTTATATAATGGACAAGAGGCTGTTGCCTCTGGTGTGATCAAGGCAATGCGCTCTGATGACTATGTCTGTAGTACCTACCGCGATCACGTCCACTCTCTTAGCGCTGGTGTGCCTGCTAGAGAAGTGATGGCTGAGCTGTTTGGCAAGGAAACGGGCTGTAGCAAGGGCCGAGGCGGCTCCATGCACATGTTTTCGCAAGAGCACAACGTTCTAGGTGGCTTTGCTTTTATCGGTGAAGGCATTCCGGTAGCGTTAGGCGCAGCGTTTCAGAGCCGCTACCGCAAAGAGGCTATGGGCGATGCCAACGCTGATCAGGTCACCGCCGCCTTCTTTGGTGATGGCACGACTAACAATGGTCAGTTCTTCGAGTGCCTAAATATGGCAGCGCTGTGGAAGTTACCGATCATCTTTGTGGTAGAGAACAATAAGTGGGCAATTGGCATGGCGCATGAAAGAGCCTCTAGCCAAACCGAGATCTATAAGAAGGCTAGCGTGTTCGGCATGCCCGGTTACGAAGTCGACGGCATGGATGTGTTAGCCGTGCGTTCGGCGGCGCAAACGGCGATCGAGCGAGCTAGGGCTGGCGAAGGCCCCACCCTATTAGAGTGTCTGACCTATCGGTATCGCGGCCATTCCGTTGCCGACCCGGATGAGCTGCGCGATCCAGAAGAGAAGCAGTTTTGGCGCGATCGCGATCCGATCAAACGCTTCGAAGCCTACCTGCTAGAGCAGTCCCTAGTCAGCGAGGCCGAACTCAAAGCCGTCAAAGACAAAATCACCGAAGTCGTCGAAGATAGCCTAACTTTCGCCGAAGAGAGCCCCAACCCCAACCCCGCCGACCTACGCAAATACATCTTTGCTGAAGACTAGTCGCATCTAATCAGCCGCCCTACGACTACGCTCAGGGCTCGGTTGCCGATCACCCCCGTGGGCTGAGCGTAGTCGTAGGCGATAGCCTTCTCATCGAGTAGCTCCAACACATCCATCATCTCAAGTTAAATGGCCCAAACTTTCCTATTCGACGCCCTGCGTGAAGCTATCGACGAAGAAATGTCCCGCGACCAGACCGTCATGGTTATGGGCGAAGACGTCGGTCAGTACGGCGGTTCCTACAAAGTCACTAAAGACCTCTACGAAAAATACGGCGAGTTGCGCGTCCTCGACACCCCCATCGCCGAAAACAGCTTCACGGGCATGGGGATTGGCGCAGCGATGACGGGCTTGCGGCCGATCATCGAAGGCATGAACATGGGTTTTTTGCTCCTCGCCTTCAACCAAATCTCTAATAACGCCGGCATGCTGCGCTACACCTCCGGCGGCAACTTCAAGATTCCTGTCGTTATTCGCGGTCCTGGCGGCGTTGGCTCTCAGCTCGGCGCAGAGCACTCCCAAAGGCTAGAAGCCTATTTCCAAGCCGTTCCCGGACTAAAAATTGTTGCCTGCTCCACGCCCCGCAATGCCAAAGGACTGCTGAAAGCGGCGATTCGCGACGATAACCCCGTCCTATTCTTCGAGCACGTACTGCTCTACTTCAACAAAGAAGATCTGCCCGACGACGAGTACATCCTGCCGTTAGATAAGGCCGAGACCGTACGCACCGGTAAAGACGTGACCATCTTGACCTACTCACGGATGCGCTATCACGTCATGAAAGCGGTAGAAGGCTTGGAGCAAAAAGGCTACGACCCAGAAGTCATTGACCTAATCTCGCTAAAGCCCATCGACTACGACACGATTGGAGCTTCCATCAAAAAGACACACCGGGTTGTGATTGTCGAAGAGTGCATGCGCACGGGCGGCATTGGCGCAGAGATCATCGCCTCCATCAATGACCGTTTTTTTGACGAGCTAGACGGCCCAGTCATCCGGCTTTCCTCGCAAGACATCCCCACGCCTTACAACAAGGGGCTAGAAGATCTAACCATCGTGCAGCCCGCCCAAATCGAAGAAGCCGTCGAAAAAATCATGCAAGGCCGCCTCTAGTTCACCGGGGAAAAAGGACTACCGAGGGTCGAGCGCAGTCGAGATCCGGCATCACAATTCCTCAACCTTTTATGCCTCAGTCGCCACGATTGAGGCATTTTGGTATTAGGATACTTAACTGCACTGGGCTGAAAAAGCGGCTCTAATCAAACCAATGGATTCTATGGGTAAGCAACGCTTGATTTTGGCTTCGCTGCTGGGGCTAGTAATTGCGGCAATTGTGCTGATTGTGCAGGTCCCCACTCAGCTAGGGCTAGATCTGCGCGGTGGAACTCAGCTGACGATGCAGGTCAGCCCAACAGAGGAAATACCCGATATTGGTGAAGCAGAGCTGGCGGCGGTGCAGCGAGTAATCGAAAACCGGGTAAATGGCCTTGGCGTTTCAGAAGCGGTAGTGCAAAGCGTCGGGCAAGACCAGCTTTCGATTCAGCTACCGGGGGTGAGCGATCCTGAGCAGGCTGAGCGGGTGCTAGGGGGGACGGCGCAGCTAGAGTTTCGTAACCAGAAGCCAGGAACAGAAGGGGCTTTGGCAGAGTTTCAAAGGATTGCGCAGCAGCAGCAGATAGCGCAGCAGGCACTGTTGTCTGGGGGGGCGGATGAGGAAGCGATCGCAGCTAACCAGGCGGCCATTGCCGAAACCCAGGAAGATATCTTGAACCTGTTTCAAGAGTCTCAGCTAACAGGCGACAAGCTCAGAGATGCGATCGCCGGACCCACCCCCAACGGTGCCGGTTCATGGCAAGTGGATATTGCCTTCGACTCAGAAGGCGCAGATCTTTTCGCCGAGCTCACGCGTGACATTGCTGGCACGGGTCGCGGTCTTGGCATCTTTCTAGACAATCAGCTCATCAGCGCTCCCGGCGTCAACGTGCAGTATGCCGAAAGCGGCATCGTTGGGGGCAACGCGACTATCTCTGGCCGCTTTGATGCAGAGTCCGCTCGCGACCTAGAAATTCAGCTGCGCGGCGGCTCTCTGCCGCTGCCTGTAGAAATTGTCGAGAACCGTACCGTCGGCGCAACCCTAGGCCGAGATAGCGTAGAGCGCAGTCTGTATGCGGCTTTGTTTGGCCTAGCGCTAGTCCTCGTCTTTATGGCTGTCTACTATCGCCTGCCGGGCGTGTTAGCCGATATCGCGCTAGTCGTTTACGCGATTTTGACTTTCGCTGCCTACAACCTGCTCGGCGTCACGCTGACCCTGCCGGGAATTGCTGGGTTCATTCTCAGTATCGGTATGGCCGTTGACGCGAATGTCTTGATCTTTGAGCGTACCCGTGAAGAGATGCGATCAGGAAAAACGCTCTATCGGTCGGTCGAATCCGGCTTTTACCGGGCATTCTCTAGCATCTTGGACAGCAATGTCACAACGCTGATCGCCTGTGGCGCGCTGTTCTTCTTAGGCACAGGCTTGGTGCGAGGGTTTGCGCTGACATTGGCAATTGGGGTGCTCGTGAGCATGTTTACAGCCGTTAGCTGTAGCCGTACGCTGCTATTTTTTGCAATTGGCTTTCCTCAGTTCCGCAAGCCTCGTCTCTTTTGTCCTGATATTGAAGCGTTTCCGACTAGAGGCACATCCTCAGCCGTTCAGTAGACCGTTTAATAGACCGTCTCTCTCACCCTAATGTTGCTTTGAATCTATGAAAATTAACGTCATCAAGCAAAGAACTCTGTGGTGGACTCTCTCCAGCGTTCTAATCCTAGTCGGCATTGCGTCGATGGCTTTTTCATGGCAGCAGTATGGCGCACCGATCAAGCCTAGCCTCGATTTTGTTGGGGGGACTCGCCTACAGCTTGCTCGCGACTGCACTGTGGCCGATAACTGCACCGATCCGATTGAGATCTCTGATGTCAGAGAGATTCTAGACGAGCAAGACCTAACCGGAAGCAGCATTCAGCTACTGGGTGAAGATCAGCAAACGGTGGTAGTGCGCACTCGCAATTTAGATGTGGATGAGCGCGATCGCCTCCAATCCGCCCTCGGTGAAACCATCGGCACCATCGACCCCACCTCAACCAAGAACGATACCGTCGGCCCGGTCTTAGGTAGACAGCTACTAACCTCGGGTTTAACCTCGCTGATAGTCGCCTTTGCGCTCATTGCTGCCTACCTAAGTCTGCGATTCAAGTTTGACTACGCGATTCTAGCGATCGTCGCTCTACTGCACGACATCCTAATCACACTGGGACTATTCTCTGTTCTGAGTCTGGTCACTGGCTACGAAGCCGACAGCTTATTTATCGTGGCACTGCTGACAATCGTCGGATTCTCAGTTAATGACACCGTTGTTATCTACGATCGCATCCGCGAGACGCTCAAGCTCACCCCCGAACGCTCCATTAATGACATTGTTGATGCTTCAGTCAACGACACGCTAGGCCGCTCCATTAACACCACCCTAACAACGGTCCTCACCCTATTGAGCATCGTTATCTTTGGCGGCGGTACGCTGAAGTTCTTCGCACTGGCGCTGATTACAGGATTTCTAGCTGGCGCCTACTCTAGTATTTTTATCGCCAGTACGCTGCTGGCCTGGTGGCGCAGCCGTTCAGAAGGCGATGGTGTTGATGGTGATGACTTTGAAGAGCCAATCGATACAGCTCCGGTCTCGTCCTAATGCCCAGAACTGATAGGGCCAATGTCTGATGAACGAGCAAAAGAACTAGAGGCGCTGCGCCAAGCGATGATGCGCACCTGGTGGCGAACTTGCCTAAGCTTGTGGTTAACAGTTGGGCTAGTTTCTCTATGGTGGGTAAGAGACGACCTGATTGAAATTAGCGAGTATTTTACCTGGGCAGCGGTGCGCTCAATTTTTCTGTACAGCCGCTTGGCGGGGATGGGAATTGCGCTCTGTGTCGGCTTGACGTTTGCGCTGCTGGTGAGCGAGAGTCGACAGATTTTGTGGGGGATGTCGGCAGAAGAGCGATCGCGTCTCAGCGCTCAGTTAGATAGAATTCATGAGCAAGGCGCTTCGCATCCGCAGTGGAATTTGATTCGCCATGCAAGAGAGCGAGGCAGTAGAGAAAAGGGAACCAGGTAGTGGTTGTTGCACCATCTAGAACGACTCGCGCAGACCGGGTTGCCTTATACTTGGCACTGCCTTCTCTACCTATCAAGGAGATTCCTAAGCTGATTGAGTCGAATCGCAGCGCTGGTAGACGCGCGATTCGACAAGCAATCAGGGACTGGGTGAAAGCTCAGTCAATTGAAAGATTTGAAACGTAGTTTGAAGCTGCCGCTTGGTCCAATAGCAAGGTTGTTTGCGATAGTTTTCGTAGGATAGCGGCTGGACAGTCGGGACTAATCGGACCCGTTAACAGCCGCTGCACGACTGCTGCTTTTTCCTTACCAAAAGCCAAACAAAGACGGTGTTTGACTGCGCCAATCGCGCTTAGCGTCAGGGTGAAGGCGTAATTAGGAACAGCGTCTATTGTCTCAAGGTCCGTAGAGTTTAGTTGCTGCTGTCGGTTCTTTTCGTCTAGTCGCACAAGCTTGACCCAGCGCGGGTCGTTAAAGTTGGCTACGGCTGGATCGTTAAAGGCGAGGTGGCCATTGTCGCCAATGCCGAGAAAGCAGAGGTCGGGTGGGTGCGATCGCAATTTCTTCTCATACTGCTCGCAGATTGCTATTGGCAGCAGTCCATCGCCTTCAATACTGTGAAACGCCTGCATTGCTACCTGGCTAGTCAGATGCATTTTTAGATATTGCCGAAAGCTGGCCGGATGCTCAGCCGCGATGCCGAGATATTCGTCTAGATGAAAGCCAGTAATTTTCGACCAGTCTATATCTGTGCGGCTAGTGAGATGGCGCAGACACTGCTTTTGCGATCGCCCCGTGGCAAAAACTGCGATCGCCCGCTGCCTTTCCTCAACCGCTGCGCGCAAAATCCTCGCTGCCTGCGCACTAGCTGCTAGCGCTACCGCTTCAGCCGACTGATAGATCTCTACCCTAAGCGTATCTACCTGAAGGATACGATTCGGCTCGAACGTAGAATCTTTCAACATAGGCACCCAGAAGAAATGAAACCGAAAGTTAAATATTTGGGCGATTCCGGTTCGTCGACTATTTCAGGGTTCATGATCAGTATATTGTCCCATTTCGGCAGCTCACCTAAAAAGCGCCAACCTGAAGCGTCAGCCTAAAGCTCCAATCCAAAGCTCCAATCTAAAGCCTTATCGTGAATTCACCTCGCCCCAGCCTCGCTAAATCCGGTCGCTCTTACATATGGCTATGGTGGCTAGCTGGCATTCTACTGCTGACAGTTGCTAGTGCCACCACCATTATTCATCTGCTGACAGAGTATTGGTGGTTCAGTGCGACTGGATTTGCTGATGTATTTCAGCTGCGGCTGGGCTGGAGCCTTCTGTGTGCGGCCCTCTCTTTCCTTGCCTGTGGCGTGCTACTAGGTGCGAACTTTTGGCTGGCCCTACGGCTGACGCGCGATCGCCCCTTCTACTCACCCAAAAACCCTGAGTGGGCACCGCTCATCCCCGGCCTGATCAAATACGGCGGCATGTCCTTGATTGTGCTGCTTTCTCTAGGCGCAGCCCAAAGAGGAGCTCAGGCTTGGGAAACCCTGCTCAAGTTCCTGAATCCCACCGACTTTAATATTGTCGATCCGATCTATCAGCAGGACATCGGCTTCTATATTTTCAGAATGCCAGTCTATCAAGGGCTGCAGCGACAAGGGCTAGAGCTTTTGATCTGGGCCTTGATCATCACGCTGGCGGTCTATGCGCTGAGAGGAGAGATTCGGATAGAGCGCGGCTGGAAGTATTTGCTCACCGGACCGGTAAAGACACACCTGTGCGCGATTTTGAGTGTGATCGCCCTAGTTGCGGCGCTGGGCTACTGGCTGGCCCGCTACGATTTGCTCTACTCTGCTAGCGGCGTCGTCTTCGGCGCGGGCTACACAGACGTAAACGCTCGCCTCAATGCCTACACCGTCATGGGGTTCATCACCCTGGTGATGGCGGCGCTGTTCATCGTTTCTCTGTGGCGCTCCGGCTTTTCCCTCCCCCTCACTAGCCTTGGCATCTATCTCACCGTTCTGCTAGTCGTCGGCCTGATTTACCCTGCCCTTCAGCAAAGCCTCACCGTCGAACCCAACGAACTCGACAAAGAAGCCCCCTTTATCGCCCACAACCTCGAATTTACCCGTCAAGCCTACGGACTCACAGATGTACAAAGAGAGGATTTTGCGGTAGAAGACGACTTGGCCGCACCTGCGCTCGAGCAAAACACCGCCACTTTGGACAATATTCGCCTCTGGGGCTATCAAACCCTGCTGAGCACCTACCAAGAATTGCAAAGTCTGCGTCTCTACTACCGCTTCAATGACGTTGATATCGATCGCTACACCCTCAATGGCGACTATCGTCAGGTGATGCTTTCTGCTCGCGAGCTTGACTATGAGGCTGTTCCCGAAAAAGCTCAAAATTGGGTGAACCAAAGGCTCAAGTACACCCACGGCTATGGCGTTGCCATGAGTCCGGTCAACCAAGTCACCATTGAGGGGCTGCCTGACTTTTTTGTCAAAGATATTCCCCCTCAATCGTCTGTGGATCTGACCATCGACCAGCCCCGTATCTACTACGGCGAAGAAACCGATCACTATGTTTATACAGGCACTAGCACCGAAGAATTCGACTATCCGCTAGGAAACGACAATGCGACTAACCTGTACGACGGTGCGGGCGGCGTCAGTATGGGGTCGATGTTCAGAAAGCTGACCTACGCGCTCGAAATCGGTTCGCTAAAGCCGCTGATTTCCAACTACTTTACTGCTGACTCTAAAATTCACTATCACCGCGATATTGCCGACAGGGCGCAGCGGATTGTGCCTTTTTTACAGCTAGATAGCGATCCTTATCTGGCGCTGATTGACGGTCGCTTTCAGTGGATTCTAGATGGCTATACGACGAGCGATCGCTACCCCTATTCCGAACCGCTCATCCTTTCGCCGAACGCAGGCGAATTCCTTGGTAGCGCCGATGAACTGCGAGACATTGCCCTTAGCAATGCCAATTACATTCGCGACGCCGCCAAAGTCGTCATCGACGCTTACGACGGTACGCTCACGGTCTATGCCATCGACGAAACCGATCCGGTCCTAGCCACCTACGAGAAGATCTTTCCTACTCTGTTTACGCCGCTTAGTGAAGCGTCCGCAGAGCTGCGTAGCCACTTCCGCTATCCGCTCAACTTCTTCCAAATTCAGTCACAGATGTACCGCGCCTATCACATGGAAGATACCGAAGTCTTCTACAACCAAGAAGACCTGTGGCAGCTGCCGCAGCAGATTGGCAACAACAACAATTCTGAGCAGATGCAGCCCTACTACGTGATCATGCGGCTGCCCAACGCCGAGGGCGAAGAATTCTTGCAAATTCTCCCTTTCACCCCCTCGCGTAAAGACAACATGGTCTCCTGGATGGCCGCTCGCTGTGATGGCGACAGCTACGGTCAGCTCGTGCTCTACAAGTTCCCCAAGCAGGTGCTGGTCTATGGTCCCCAGCAGATAGAAGCCCGTATCGACCAGACGCCGGACATCTCAGAACAGCTCACCCTTTGGAACCAGCAGGGCTCTAGCGTGATTCGCGGCAATCTGCTCGTCATTCCCATCGATCAGTCTCTTCTCTACTTCGAGCCTGTTTATTTGCAAGCCGATAAGGGCGCGCTGCCCGAACTCAAGCGGGTCATCGTTGCTTTCAAGAACACCATCGTTATGCGTCAAACCCTACCAGAAGCGTTAGACGCCATCTTTGGCACCCAGACTGCTGCTGCTGCCGAACCGATCGAACCTGCTTCAGAAACTTCTGGAACGACGCCAGCTACAAGCCCTACCACTGCTACTGTCCCTGCCTCGCAGCGCGAACAGGTCGAGGCCGCTATCGAAGCCTATGAACAAGGTCAAGAAGCAATACAAAAAGGCGATTGGGCTGCTTATGGTCAGTCGCAAAAGCGTTTAGGTACTCTGTTACGAGAGCTGAACGGTGAAAACGCAGAGCCATAAGTCTGTCGGGCCTATATTTGTAGCGTTTCACGCTGTTGATTTCGGTCTATCGACTCATGCTGTTGATCTCGACTGATTCGTCAATGCTACAGTCCACAACCCCTAGTGAATTACAGGTTTCTAACTGATCTATGATTGTCTGTAAGCCTTGATAGTTCTTCCTATGATTCTCCAATCGTTCTTGTGCTGGCACAGAGACAGCAGTTCCTGAAGGAATGTCTTCAAATGCTTTAACTACAGCATCTAATTTCACTTTGATTTGCTTCAGTGTTGTCAAGTCCTGCTGTTGGATAGGCTCCATGGGTGCGGTCATTTCGACGAGTTCACTGATCAGACTGATACCTGTTTCATAGCTGTTGGCTGCGTTTTTTTCTAATTCGACTCGTTGAGCAATCGTATCCCGGTACTCCTGATAGTCCACTAGCTTGGATCTGGCTTCTTCGTAGACTGTGCTGTCAGATGGAACAGACTCTAGTTGTTGTAACGCTCGTTCCCACATTTGCTCAGCCGATTCCCAGATGGGAAGCGGATGAGGCGGGTTTTGTACCATCTCTGCTGCCTGTCGGCCAAGATCTTTTGCTTGCTCTAGAGCGACGACTCCTGCTGGCTGTTGGGATTCTTCCGTTTGTTGAAGTTTTTGCTCGAATGGTGGCTCTACGGTGTTGCGACCATCCACTGCTTCCGTTTGGCTGCGAAAGAGAGTCAGTGGGGCTGTGTAGATTCGAGCACCGATCGGGGATAGAAGTAGTGCGATCGCAGTCCCAAACAGAAAAAACAGCCCTAGCTTTACGATTCTGTTCCTTGATTTTCTGATGAGTAGACACAGGTCGTAAGCGCCAACCATAAGCGGAGCCGCGAGCGCTGGGCCAATCGCCAAAAAGATCAGCCACTGCCTAGAAACTAAAGCGCCAATTAGTCCAGGAATCAGCAAAAGCAGCCAAGCGGCGATGGTTCTGATATAGAACTCTTGGCTGGCAGAGGTTGCCTGGTTTCTATCACTGATCTGTTTAGAGGCATCAGAAGTCATGAAAGCGCGCTTATAGGGTTTGAGGAAGTAAATCTTCTATGTATTCATCGTTTCCATTCACATGAACGAGCCCCGACAGAGCGTCGGTCTCCGCTGATGACTCGGTCTCCATCGGAGGCTCTATTTCTAGAGACTCAATCTCTAATGACGACTTAGCTTCTACTGATGGCTCAATTGCTGTGAACAAAGAGGAAGTAGGGATGTTGATTTGCCGCTGAGTCAACAGAGTAGCCATATCGAGGATGAGTAGGGTGTGGCGATCGCCCTCCAAATCAGACGTAGCCACATACGAAACGCCCTGTAGCGTTCCAAACGCTCTTTGCTCGGGTGGCACTGGGCTAAGCGCCTGAGGAGAAATCTCAACCAAGTCCGGCGGCTCATGTACCGCAATGCCCCAGAGTGTCTCGTCGGCGCTTCGTAAGACCATTAGAAAAGGCGGATTTTGAATAGAATCTACGTCTACAGACTCGCTTGAGTAGAGAAGTGACTTACTTTCGTTATCTTTTGGAGCATCGACACTCTCTAAGCTAAGTATCTTTGACAAATCCAAGATTTGAATGCTGTATTGCCCTAGCTGTACTAGACCCATGCTGACCATACCGCCTTGGCTAGGCGGTGGCGTTGCAACAATCTTTAAGATATCTTCACTAGGTAGCGCAAACAGATAGTCCGAGAGCCTAAACGTAATGTACTTGTAGGCTTTACTATCGCTGTCGGCACTCTCTGAAAGAGTTGGGAGAGTAAAGGCGGTCTGATTCAAGACATTCATAAGGATCCTCCTACAGCATCAAGCATTGAATTTGTTGAAGTTGGTGAGCTTGTGGATTCTGCGACCGCAGGCATACGACTCTCAATCGCTTCAGCGACAGTTTGCAGGAGCTGAGGCGTTAGATAGGGTTTGGTCAGGTATCCTGTCGCGCCTAGCTCCTTGGTTAGCTGTCGGTGTTTACTGCCCCTGCGCGATGTCAACATGATGGTCGGAATCGCTGCGATCACTGGCTTTTGCTGGCGGAATTTTAAAAACTCGAATCCATTCATTCCTGGCATTTCTATATCACACAGAATTGCCGCAACTTCGGGATATCTCTCAAGTTGGCTTAGAGCTTCTGATCCGTCTTTGGCATGAATGACTTGATACCCCGATTTCTGCAGTGCTTCTGTCAAAGTGTTGCGAACTGTGATCGAATCATCGACTGTTAAGATCAGCCTTTTAGTAAGAACAGGTTCATTTCTTACAGATTTTGTCTGAGCAGGCGCTTTACTAGGATTGATATCAAAACTGTTCTTGTCTTGGTTGCCTAAGCTGGTCTGAGTTATATGCTCAAAATTACTGCCAAGGTTGTGTCTAAGGTGGCGATCTACAACAGTTTTGGCCAGTATCATCCCGTCTAGCACGAGGGTAAGCTGACCGTCTGGCAAGATGCTACTACCGTACACATAAGCTGGCGGTAGAATCGTTTTTTCTAGAGCAGTGATAACCAGCTCCTGCTCACCCAAGAGATGGTCTACCTCTAGCCCAACTAGCATGTCCTGGTAGCGCAGTAGAATGACCGGGGCAGATGGCATATCTTCCCCTACATCAGTCAGTCGATGGTTAGGCACAAAGGCAGTGTAGTTCAACACATTTACAAAGGAATAAACAGGAATTAGATATTCTTCGTTGTCCACCTGCCAAGTTAGCGTTTTGCCGCTCTCCCACACTCGTACTTGGTTAGCAGTAGGCAGTAGAATATGCTCAATGGCATCGGCAATCAGCGCGTAAACATGTCCCTTTGCCTGACAGAGTAATAGCTTAGCAATGGTCAAACTGGACGGGATATGCAGACTGAAGCAAGAGCCCAATCCGGGATTGTTATCGACGGTGATCCAGCCCTGGAGCGATCGCACCTGAGCCTGCACCGCATCTAGTCCCACACCGCGCCCAGACAAATCGCTCACTTCACTTGCTGTAGAAAATCCCGCTTCAAACAGCAAATCTATGGTCTGCTCCGCTGTGAGGTTGGCCGCCGCTGCTGCGGTGATTATTTGAGTATCTACCGCTTTGTTGCGGATCTTTTCGATATCTAACCCCTGACCATCGTCTTTTATGCTGATTATCAGGTGGCGGCCCTGCTGCAGTGCTTCGATAGTGATATTGCCGACAGCGGACTTATTGCACTGTTCTCTAAGTTCGGGCGATTCTATACCGTGATCAAAGGCATTCCGAAAGAGGTGCAGCAACGGATCGTAGAGTTTGTCGGCAATTACTTTGTCAACCAGTACGTTGCTACCGACGATATCCAGGTTGACTTGTTTGTTGTATTGCACCTGCAAACGCTCTAGCGCAGAGGGAAAACGCTGAAAGATCTTGCCGAGCGGTAGCATTCTAGTCCCAACCAGAGTCTCGCGGGCGCTAGCTAATAGCTGCTTTTGTTTAGTCAGCTCTTGACCCGCTTGCGAGATAAAGAGCTCAATCGCCTCGACAATCTCAGATTGCTGAACCGTTTCTTCTAAAAAAGATTGAGTCAGCAGCTGAATATCGCTGTACTGATCTAGTTCTAGAGTATCGAACTGTGTAAAAGAACTCTCCGGGGACTTGGCCAGAATAGGCAGAGCAGACTCACCGCCCCCTGCGGGAACGCTTCCCAAGCGGTAGCGGCTTACGGGGCGATTTAGATGAGTTCGCTGCTCAGAGATTCGCTTCAAAAGGGCTTTGATGAGCGATGTTAGCTGCTCGTTATATAGCGCTTGACGGTTATGATGAGTAAGCAGCTCTCCCATCGCCTGACTCAACTGGTCAAGATCTTTGATAGCTGTGCGGATTGTCGCATTGTTGGAATCGGTAGCGGCGAGAGATGCTCTAGCAGACTCTGCTGCTGATAGAGGTTCTTTAGCTAAGGTGGCATCAGACGGCGAGAGTTCGCTCTCAGATGAGAATAGATCGACGATGTCTAGGTCTTCAAATTCATCCTCTTCATTGTCCAAATCACTCGATTCTTCTAAGCTGTCTATGTCCTCTACTTCTTCTGCTTTTACTGATTCATCGTTTTCTTCTAACAGGTCTACCTCTGCCTCGTAGTCAGAGATATCACTGTCGAGAGAAGCTTCAGGGAGCGTCTGAGATTTCTCTACCGCACCACGCGTGGGGTCTGCGTCTACTAACTTTTGACCAAAGAGCGTTTTTCTGATGGTCTGTGTAAGTGCTGTCCAAACTTTATAGAGTACGTTCGAGTTGTTCTTTTGAGCTTCGTTCGTTTCAATCTCGCTATTCGCTGGAGCGAACACTTGCTGCTTGAGGCTACTTCTGGCGGGCTCGCAGAACTGCTGCAGCGCTGCTGACGGTTCGCCGCCTTGCTCGCGATCGCCCGCCAGCACAACGCTATGAGCGGCCTTATAGTTAGCCAAAGCAACGGGCGCAATCTCCAAAATCCGGTTTGGGCAACTTTTTAGCGCGCTCAGCGTAGCAGTTGCGATCGCACCAAATCCAGGTAGATCTAGTGATTCCGAAAGCCCTAGAAAAACCTCTGCTTGAGTTTCTAACAGTTCTAAGAGTTCTTCTTCATCCGGCTCTTCTAGGGCTTCTTCTAGCGTTTCTATCCGCTGGGCCACACCCACTTCAAAAATGGACTGGGTCATATCGAACCCCAGCTCGCTGGAAGTCGGTAGATGACCACCCTGCCCAAAGCGATCGCCCAGCATCTCTTGCATCTGGGTAACAATTGCCGCCATCCGATCTAGAATGTCAGCCTCGTCAACCTGCGCGTCCGCTAGCTGCGCAGACATTAGCAGCTTTAGACAGTCGTAGCCTCGAAAGATAAGGCTTTCCATCTCCACGCTAATTACGGTGTCTTGGTAGCAAAGTGCTTTGAAGACATCTTCTAGCGAGTGAGTTGTTTTCTTAATAGCATCGAGGCCAACACTAGCCGACGCACCTTTTAGCGTATGAGCTGCGCGCATCAAGTTGTGAACTTTTTGAACGCTGAACCCGCTCCTGATGTCTTGCAGTTCATCATCTATGGTTTGCAGAAGTTCGCTAGCTTCTTGCAAAAAGTACTGATAGGTTTGATCAGAAACCGAGTTATCTGTCGTCATGAGAGAGCCCAAGTTCAGGGAGCTATAAAATAGAGAAGACTTGAATCAACTTTGTGTCTATCAGCACCGCTAGGAATAGTCGTGCCTAGCGGTGCTAGTGACCTACTCAACTTTGAATTTACCAGCGCTAGACTGTAGTGCTGCGGCTGTCTCTAATACCTGCTGAATGGATTGAGCCAGATCGTTCGAGCTTTCAGAAGTCTGATTGGCAATCTCTGTTGCCGCGCTCATCGTTTGGGTAACGACTTTGAATTCATCTGCCTGCTTATGAGTTGTCTGCGTAATCTCTGCGATTAGCTGGCTAATCTGGTCAGTGGCTTCGACAATGGCAGTGAGATTTTGGCGCGCATCGCTGACCATGTCAGTTCCCTGCGCGACCTGTTGGATACCGGTCTCCATCGCTGTTGAAACTTCGGCTGTACCCACCTGAATGTCTTGAACAAACTGCTCAATTTCGGTGGCGGCGGCGGCGGATTGACGAGCGAGTGATCGCACTTCATCTGCCACCACTACGAACCCCCTACCGTATTCGCCAGCGCGAGTCGCCTCAATCGAGGCATTCAGCGCCAGCAGCTGAGTCTGAGTGGTAAAGTCACTGATCAAGCTGACAATCTTAGAGACCTTTTGAGAAGATTCGCTCAGTCGCTTGATTCGCTGGTTCGTTTCGGCGACTGTAGAACGAATCGCCATAATGCCGTCTACGGTCCGGTTCATTGCGCTATCGCCACGCTGCACAATTTGATTGGCTTGCTGGGTAGCCGCTTCGACCTGCTGAGCGTCTTTAGCAACTGCCTCAGTAGAGTCCATCATCTTTTGAACGCGGCTGAGCGCCTGCTCTAGTGAGCTGGCCTGCTGCCGTGCCTGCTGTTTCACGGCGCCAGCAGACGTCTCACTCAGCTTGGATGTCTCACTTACCTCATCGGCTGCTGCTTGCACCTGCAAGACGATCTTTTGCAGGCTTTGCAGCGTGCTGTTGTAGGCACTCGCAACCGTACCTACCTGGGTCTCGGTCACCTGCGCACGTACGGTTAGATCGCCCTGCAATGCTGGGCCGACTGCCTGTAGCAGTTGAATGACCTGCTGCTGAAGCAATTCTTTAGACGCCTTTTCACGCTCAGCCGTTGCAGTGAGCTTGGCAGTCTGTGCCTCTACCTGGCTGAGATAATCCGCCTGTTGCAGCGCGAGGTTGAGCTGCGCACCGATACGATGGGCAAACTGCACGTCCGCCTCTTTCCATTCGCGCGGTCCCTGGCACTGGTGAATAGCGAACAGACCCCAGAGCAGATCACCTTTAAGTAGCGGTACAACCAGGCTAGCTCTGACCTGTAGTTCAGCCAGCAGCTCCATTAGGCAGTCAGGCAACTCGAGGGTCTGCACATCATTGACGACCCAGTAGCGGCCCTTTTGGTAGTTCTCTGCCTGGTCTTCTGCAAAACAGTGGTCCTGTATTTTGTTGTTCATAGCGGAGCGTACGCCGTCAGCGATATCTTCGACTACAAACTCGCCCACCAAGTAGTTTGTCTCTGGATCGAACTGATACAGGCCAACTCGATCTGCCTGCAGCATCTCTCGGATGTCTCTAGCTGTCGCTTTTAATGCTTTTGGCAAATCGGCAACCTGTCGAAGCCGCTCAGTAATTTTGCTCAGCAGCTGTTCTCGTTGGGTGGTTTGGTTTAGCTGTTCGAGATAGTCAACCTGCTGCATAGAGATGCCAAGCTGTAACCCCACCTGGTTAAGCGCATTGATCTCACTTTCTGCCCAGGAGCGAGGCTCACCCTTTTGATAAATTCCCAGCAGGCCCCAGAGCTGCTCTTCTTTGAAGACAGGCACTGTCATGTAGGCATTGATTTCGCAGGCTTCGAGTATTTCAATCTCCGCCGGGGCGTGGTTTGCTGCGTAGATGTTGTTGACGACCAAGCTCTCTTTGTTGCGATACGGTCCGCCCCGACTTTCTTGCAGGTCGGTTTTGGGCCAGATGGCTAATAGCGCTTGGCTAAATTCGCTGTCGCCAGTCGATGGATACAGTAGCTGCTGGCTCCAGTCAGCGTTGAAACGATAGATGGCAATGTGATCGCACTTCAGAATCTGCCGTAGCCCTCTTCGCACCGTATGAAAAATCTGCTCAGTGTCTCTAGCCTGCAAAATCTGAGGCACTAGTTCAGAAACCGAACGACCCATCTCAGCCGTTTTGGCCATTTCAGCAGACTGTGCCTGCAATTTAGCAATGTAGTCAGCTCCTTTGAGACTAGCCTCCATTTGACGGCTGATCTCTTGTAAAACCTTGACATCGCTCTCTAGCCAGTGCCTAGGACCGCTGTGCTGAAACGTACTCAATAGGCCCCACAGTTTTCCACCTTGCCGAATAGCAACAATTAGGAAAGACCTAACCTTGAAGTACTCTAGAGTTTGAATATGGCACTCACTCAGCCCAGCGGTATAGATATCATCAGCAAGAAAGGGCTGCTCGGTGTTTTGAAATCTGCCGCCCTGGTGTTTTTGCACATAGGTGTCTTCCCAAGCGCTTCCAACCAGATTGGGCCAGCCCCCTGAATGAGATTCGTAGATAAAATCGCCAAAGTAGTCTGGGCGGAACTTATAAATGCAGGCGTGCTCTACATTCAAAAGTCGACGAACTTCTTCTACAGCCGTCTGATAGATCTTTTCGGTATAGGCAGTGCTGCTGATTTTGCTGATAATCTCTGGTAGGGCTTCTTGGTTCTCAGCAGCTCTGGCCATCTCTGCTAGCAGCTCGGATTGATGCAGGCTAACGCCCACAAGATCACCTACCTGACGCAGCAGTCTGACTTCATTATCCTCCCAAACCCTAGCACCGTTGTGTTGATAAGCACCCAATAATCCCCAAAGCTTTTCACCTTGATAGATGGCAACAATCACACAAGCCTTGATGTCGTAGTCAGCTAAATTTTCTGCATGGCAAGGCGTTAGGGCTGGGTCTTTCTCAGCATCATGAACAACAAACGGTTGATTTTGTCGAAAGATTCCACCTGCTTGGCTCTGAAGATGACTGTCTTCTAGGACAACATCAAGCATTGGAGCGACTGCCCCGGCTTTTGATTCAAAGACAAACTCAAGGCTGTGGTCTTGGCGAAACTGGCAGATAGCAACGCGATCAACATTCAAGAACTTCTTCATATCACGGGTTGTGCTGCGGAAGATAGTTTCTCGGTCCGACGCCTGGCGCAGCTTATCGCTCAGCTTGGTCAGCAGCTGTCGCTCAGCCTCAAAGCTCAGCGGCTGTAGATTGACCTGTAGCTCGCTTGCAACTAAATAGAGAAAGCTAATCTCGTTCTCGCTCCAAACTTTAGCCTCGCTGCACTGCTGAATAGAGAGCAGGCCCCAAAGCCGCTCTTCCAAAAAGATTGGCAGCGTTAGACTTGATTGTATCTGAAACTGATTGAACAGTTGCATCTGGTAGGGGGTAATGGCCGTTTCGGCAGCATCTGTGATCGCCACCGATGGTCGCTGTTTGTAGCTCTTGGCATCAGCGGCTCCAAATGCGATCGCCGGTAATCCCATACCCAGCATTGGGCTATGCCCAGAACTAAGCGATTCAGCAATCACAGTCCCTTGAGTCTCCGACTGAAACTGGTAGATAACGGCTCTTTCTACCTGAAAGCGTTTGCGAAGCTCAGTAACAGCAATTTGATAAAGGTTTTCAATATTGGTCGCTTCGGCCATCCGATTAGCAATCGAAAAGGCTCGCTTACCTGCATTCTTCGAAAGATGACGACTGGATTGAGAAGATAAAGCGATAGTAGAATGTTCCAAAGAGCCCTCTAGAGAGGACAGATCAGCAGCATTCATCTCTGGTTCGGATGCAATATCTTCAGAAGACAAGATGATATCTACTGTTCCTTCTTGACTAGATGCATGAAGGGATTCGTTTTCCGCTGGGGATGAACCGTTAGTCTCAATGTCGTGAGAACCGTTACGAGAAGCGCTGGCTGTAGTCATTGTTAGTCTCTACTAGAGTTGATTAGAAAGATTGTTGTAGCAAAAGGATGCTTCTACCGCTGCATCTGACGGTAGGTATGGAGCTCCGAGGCACTGAAGATAGAAGTAGTTTCTAGCACGGTGCCTCCGCCATGCGGGAAGTGGCCCAGAACAAAAGGCTCTAATCCTGGTGGACATAGCCCAGCCCCAGAATGGATTTGCCCCTCGTCAAACAGATCGATATCTTCGACTCGTTCCACTACTAAGCCCAACGTTTGTCCTCGCTCTTGAACGATAATCACGCTGGCTGTTTCCAACAGTCTCGACTGTTGGTAGAGTGCCTCATAGCCGACGAGGACATTTAGATCTATTAGCCAAAGCGTTTCGCCTTTCCAAATGCATACACCCAGAATACAATTGGACATGTTGGGAACAGATAAAATATTTTCAGGTAAAATCTGCATCACTTCTAGGACTTGACTCAGTGGCAGCAACACCTGTTGCTCTTGGGAAAGGAAAAACTTCAAAAAACGCTTTCGATTGTCTACCGGAAGAGGCGCTAGTCCTAGAGGATCGTAGAGCGCATTTGCGGGGCTTGAAGGCTCAAGTTCAGGCCCATTCTTGACTGATAGCATAGTGCACACCTTTCTACTAACTGTTCCTAAGAGATAAGCTGTTCGACTGTTTTATTCAGCAACTGCTGATCGACTGGCTTAGTTAGATAAGCATTGGCTCCTAGCATCGACCCCCAGAGCTTGTCAGCATCGGTATCTTTTGTAGAACAGATAACAATGGGAATGTTTTGAGTGTTTTCGTTTGTTTTGAGGTCGCGGCAAAATTCAAAACCGCTTTGGCCCGGCAACACAACGTCTAGGAACACGACATCTAAAGATATTTGTTCGATAATTGCGATCGCCTCTTCGCAACTTTGTGCGGTTTTGACAGTCATTCCAGCTTTTTGTAGATAAGCTGTTAGAAGATTCAGGTCGGTGAGACTATCTTCTACGATAAGAGCAGTTGTCATAGTTTGTTCGACTCGTAAATAGTTTGGCTTTTTGTTTGATCAAGTTGGGTCGTTTTATCAATCCGTCTATACTCAACCGAGTACTCAGGCGAACATTCAAGTAATTCCTTGCCTGCTGGTCTCGATGGGTAGATGCTTCTTAAACACTTTCAAGATTTTCTTTTCTTGGATAGGCTTTCCCATAAAGCCGGAAGCCCCAACGATTTTTGCACGTACTCTATCTGCGATACCATCATTGCTAGTTACGATAATAACTGGAGTTTTCTTAAACGCAGTAATTCGTCGGATCTGAGCACATACTTCGTACCCGTTCGCAATAGGCATGACCAAGTCTAGAAAAATTAGTCTAGGCTTTAGTTCAAGTAGCATAGGCAAAGCCTGAAGCGGATCCGGAATGTTGGTGTACTGATAGCCTAGCTTTTCTACGATAGAACCCATTGCGCGGCTATCAGCCGGACTATCGTCAATGTAAATAACTTTTGGCAGGTTTTTTCTTGCTTTCTTCTTTTCTTTAGACTTATCAACCCTGTTGTTATTAGTTTTTGACTGAAGGTGTTCGGCTGTCTGAGACTTCTTCTCTACGGATTTTTCGGTAGTTTCTTCGGCGAGTTCCTCCGTAGGTTTCTCGACTGTCTTGGCTGTCGGTTGCTCTATGACCTGTGTTTGCCTGAGCGGTTTCTGATAGACCATGCTGTCTTGAAGCTCGCTTGACTGATCTGTGGCCAGTGGCTCTTTTGTAGGTGTTTTCGTAACAGCTCTTTCTTTTCTAGCCGTTTCCTTGCTAGCAGCCTCTTTGCTAGCGACTTCTTGATCAGTCGGCTCTTGGTTAACTCGCTCTTTGCTAGCAGCTTCTTTATCGCTAGTTTCTCTACTAGCTGACGCCTTACCAACTGATTCTTCGCCTGTTGTTTCTGCTGATAACTCTCTACCTTGTAATTCCTGATCGGTTATCTCTTTGACCTCGGTTTTATCTATCCGTAGGGTATCGGTCGCTGAGCCCGTATCAACAGCTCCTTCTGCTACTCGCGTAGTAGTCTTTTTACTGATTGTTTGTTCTTGATCGGTTAGTTCTTGATTATGCAGCTCGTCAATCAACAGATCTGACACAGGCGGCTCGAGCTGAACCTGGCTGTCAGTCGCAACTTCGCTATTGCTGTCGCTGTCGGTACTGCTCGGAGTCTGATGAACATCTAGCAGCTCAGGGTGAAAGCCGTGATGGGCACTGTCTACAATATCTGAAATTTCAATGAATTCCAGTAGTTTCCTATCAACGTAGGGCCGGATAGACTTCGCAATGGGGATGATGGGTTGCTTGAATCTGATCGCTAGATCTCTAAGTGTGTTCTCCCCATTCGCAAAACTACTCAAGGTTTGGAATGTTTGCAGCGGCGTTTGAGATTTGAGTTCCTTAGACCGCTTGATGGTGGGAGCCCAGTTGGGAGATACTTTAATCAGACCTGCTTGATCCCATCTGTGCCAGTCGTGTTGCGCTTTTTTCCAAGGCTGTAGGTTCTCAAGCATGATAAAAGGCATATTGGCAGCTTCTCTGCTTTGTTCCTCAATCAGCAGCTCACCGGCTGTATTGAATTGCCATATACCCGCTTGCAGGATATCGAAGAGAACTTCTGCTATGCATCCCTCAACCACCTTAGAGAACTGCTCTCTAGGAAACTGTTTTAATTTCACTAGGCGGGCAAGCGCAGCATAATGCCAGTATTCATAGTATAGGCTTACTGGCTCGTTGATCTGCTCAGAAAGGACGGGACTATGAACGTGTAGGTGCCTTTTCCATCGCCGCAATGGGTGCTTACTCGACTGAGCCCAGACAATTCGCCCAAGCAGAAGATAGACGTACCAGGGCTTGCCTGTATGTTCAGTGATCTTGAGAAAACCAGTGAACTGCTGTTCGTAGCAACTGCGTATTTTCTCGGTTAGCTTGGCTGGGACCCTGTTTCTTGGCATGTTTTATCTTGCTACGTTATCTTTTACAGCTTCTGTTCTTAGACGGTCTCTAGTTCTTACACGCCCTCCACGCGCTGCCTTTGAAACTAGCAAAGGCAGCTGATTCTTCAAAGGTTCAATCCTTCAAAATTATTCCCAACTCACTGCTTTTACAAGCAGTCATTCTTTCTAATGTTCCGGATTTATAAAAAATAGGCAAAGAAGCCTAAAATAGACGGTTTATTACATAGAAATGAATGCATAAGCCGTTCGACGGATTTTCAGAGTTCTAGAAGCGGCATTTTATGTGTATCTTCTATAGTCATAATCACTGGATTATGAACTTTACTTGTGTCCTATATCAAGCAAATTTTGGTTGAATTTAGCTATGAGATTACTTCAATAAAAGAAACAAGCGATCTCATATGTTTGCTATGAATATAATCGATTCTATAGAGAGTAAGGGAAGTCTGCCTGGGTATGATGAGCCTAATTACTTTGTTTAAAGAGACGGCCAAAGACAGATAGCCAAAGGATTAGTGCCGAACTACTGTTTGTTAGCAGATCTTGCGGTCTTCTGTCACTTCAGATCTGCGGGTCTCTTAATTTTGTACACTCCATGCAATAAAGCCGCTTATGCATCTATGAAGAACGGAGAATCAGAGATACGAAGAATTCTGATAACGGCTCTACCAGCTTTGTTGCCTGTAGGCTCTAATCTCGTAGTCTAGTTTTGTTCTAAAAGGTCAGCGCAGTTGTACGTATGAATACTCCCGCACATCCACAAGCACAGCGCTCCTTGGCCGCCATCGTCATAACAGATGCGGTCGGTTTTAGTAAGCGAATGTCGCAGGACGAGGATGAAGCCCTAGCCATCATCAACAGAGACCTTCATCTAATCAAGAAGCTCTGTGACTCCTTCGAAGGAAGGATCCTAAAGACGACTGGGGATGGTGTTCTGATGTATTTTATCAGCGCGGTCAAAGCAGCCTCTTGCGCGATAGAGATCCAGAGACAGTTTGCTGCTTTTGGACAAAACGGACAGTCTAATCGGCATTTCACCCATCGTGTGGGTGTTCATCTAGGCGACATCTTTTTCAATCAGGATGACATGATGGGCACTGGTGTCAATATTGCTGCCAGATTAGAGTCGGAGGCCAAACCCGGTGCGGTTTGTATGTCTCAAGTTGTCTATGAGGTTGTCAAGTACAGACTTAAGCTAGATGTTATCTATGCCGGCGAACTGTCTTTGAAGAATATAGAAGAGTGCGTGGCGGCCTACCACGTGTGGCCCCCAGATGTACAGCCACAGAAGAGCGCAGCACAGTTTGGCGAAGCCGTTTTCCCACTGGCTACCCCTCTGAATACTACGCTGAAGACGCTTTCGGCTCATCCCCAAAGCCACCGGATCAAGAAATTACTCTATGCGACATGTCATGCTAGGTGGGAAAACGACACCAAGATACTAGAGGGTGTTTCGCTCAAACTGCTGTTAGAGTCACTGATTAGTCGCAATGCGAATCTGAGTGAGTGTCAAACCAGCTTGGATACAACTGTGATTAGTTTGAATCGGTCGGAGCGCTATGTCCCAATCGCCGAGATTATTGTTGAAAATCTAAGTGATTTCTATGCCGAAAGCAGTAGCGCAAGCATAAGTGTGAGCAGACCCTCTCTGTTGGACAGTACGCTAAGGCACCAGCACCTCGACATGACTGCTCTGTACAGGGATGTCTCTAGTCGATTAGAGACGTCCAAAGAGAGTACTCGCATCAAGCAGCTGATCTATTATGTATGCTGCCACCAGTGGGAAACCCAGTGTGATCGCATTCAAGCAGTGCCGATGGTAGCGTTGGTTCAAGAGCTCCGTCAGCGAGCAGCGAGCTTCCAGTTGCTACAGGATCAGCTAAATGAAGCGGTCTCTTTGATGAGTGCCGAGACTAGCTATCTACCCATTGCTGACGAGATATTAAGAGAAAGCAGCATTTTGTACCCCGAGAAGAAAGAAACCTCATCTGTTAGCGCCTATGTACACAGGCAGGCAGTCGAGGATCTACCAACAGAGACAAGTGGCCGTTCTAAAGCGCTGACGTTTCACTAAGAAAGACGCTGATAAATAATTCACCATTCTGTAGGGGCACTGCATGCAATGCCCCTACGGCGTATCGATACATCGGCAGCGTATCATTTAGACGCACGTTTCTGAGCGTGGCCAAGCAACCGAGCGAGTCCAAACAACAGGCCAAGTAACCAACGCTATAGTGCTGGCCACATAGCAATCTGCCGATGCACTAGCGAATTGATACAACAGTCGCCACCAGTTGAAGTCGCTATCGATTGAGATTAGGGCGAACAAGATTTGGAGTTACCCTAGCGTTAGCAGGTTGTGGTAGAACATCGTTCGCATGCCCCGTAACCACACTTCTAAGCAAAGCTTCATAGGCGCTAAGAGCCTGGTCAAACGAATAGTTTTTGAGAGCGAACTGTCTAGCCTTTCTGCCAAAAGCTGCGGTTGTCTGGGGATCTTTGTAGAGGGCTTGAATCGCCTCCGCTAGTGCGGTAGGGCATTCAGAGCGGGTGACTATGCCGCATTGGCTCTGGGTCACTGCCTCTGCGGCAGCGCTATGGTCTGGAACGGACGCGATGATTGGTCGACCGCTGGCCATAATCACCTGAATTTTCGATGGCATATTAAAGCCCACTACATTTTGCTTTTGCATCACAAGTGATACATCAGCTGCTGCTAGCATCTCTGGTAAATCCTGTCTGCTGACAAATGGCAGCAGCAGTAGATTGCGAACGCCTAACTCCACTCGTAGCTGATCTAGCTCCTGTAGCTGACTTTTTTCGCCAACGATAACGAACTGCACGCTGGAGTTCGACTGCATCTGCGCCGCCGCTCGAATAATTGTGCGCACACCCTGAGTCCTGGCAATGTTGCCAGAGTATAGGACCACAAACTTGCCATGTAGTCCGTACGCTTGGCGGAAGGCGTTGTCCTCTTTACGTCTTGGCGTGATGAAGTTGGTGTTTACCCAGTTAGAGATGCATTCAATCTTCTGGGTAGGAACCGCTTTGTCTATTAGATTCGCGGTGAATGAAGGACTGATAACGCCAATTCTAGTAGCGCTGGCGTATGCGAATTTTTCTAGCTTCTCGAAGATCTTGATTGCTAGCGGATTAGTCAAAAGGCCAGTCTGAACGGCGGCTTCGGGTAGGATATCTTGCAGGCTAAGAACGCTAGGACAGCGGTGAAACGCTTTGGCAACAGCGACTGGCAGACAAGCTGTCAGAGAAGGACTCGTTGAGAGAATAACGTCTGGTCGCCAGCCGCCAATGGCTTTGATTAGACTGAGTATTGAAAAGCTACTCTCTAGTAGCGCCCGGCAAAGCAGACCAGGCTTGGGCCGAATAGCAACAAAGCAGCGTTCAATCTCGACACCGTTGCGGTACTCACTCTTGTAGAGTTTGCCTTCGTAGCCAGGATAGATCTTTCTCTCTGGATAGTTGGGCATGGCTGTGACTACTCGCACCTGATGCCCTCTAGCGACGAGCCCTTCTGCAAGCTCTGTCATAAGAGGGGCGATACCAATCGGCTCTGGGTAGTAATTGTAAGAATAAACGAGAATACGCATATTGATAGCTCTTGGAGCAAGCGATGCTTGCAGTGAGACGGCGCATGGTGGTGTAGTTAGCAGATGCGGTGCGATCGCGTTAGCAGACGCAAGTACTCATATCGAGACGGAGAAAGCTAAGTACATATCAAGTAAAATTTGTTACACCACCTCTTTCTTATCAGTTCCCAAAACCAGCGATAAAAGTGCAGATCTATGACACAGACCCCATCTAAAAACAAAGCCCAGTGGGACGCGACTAGGTTTCTTCAGACGCTGAACCATTTCGGCGAAATTCCCTTTATTGGAAGCTTTCGCTGGCTACAGCAGCTATTAGGGCAGGTCAAAACTTTCTCTGGGAAAGCGTTCGACCCTACCCACAGAAAAGTTGTTGTATTAGGCAACTTGCCACCCAAGAAGCTCAGTGCACTACGCCAGCAGATGTCTTCGATTACACAGATACAAACGTGCCCAGCAAAAGACCTTCAGGCTGCGCTATCTGGGCTAGAAACTAGTTCTAGAGAGAGCAGTCGGTTATTCTCTATGCTGATGTCAGCAGATACAGTGGCGTTTGAAGCAACGCTCCAAGATGAAACTGCTGACATTTCAGCAGTGCTTGCACAGTTAGAGAAAAGGAAAAGAGGACAAGTTGTGGAGCCAGTGTTTGATTTTTCTGAGCTGGATTGCGATCTATCGGCTTGGGGCGCGCTTGATGATGTGGTGATGGGCGGCGTCAGCCAAGGGCAACTGTTCTTAGAAAATCGAGGTCAAGCAGATCAAAGAGCGATTTTTGCAGGCGTTGTCTCAACCGAGAACTCAGGTGGATTTTCTTCGGTTAGAACGCAAAACTTTGAACCGCCTTTCAATTTCTCTGGCTGGTTGGGGTTGCGACTGGAGGTGAAGGGAGATGGCCAGCGCTATAAGTTTATTTTGCGTAATAGCGACGGCTGGGATAGTCCGGCCTATATCTACAGCTTCGATACCACAGCAGATGAGTGGATCAATGTCGATGTTCTTTTTGCTGAACTAGTACCAACTTTCAGAGCTAGATCGGTTCCTGATGCCAGTCCATACGACCCGGCTAATACTGTTTCGTTTCAGCTGATGCTCAGTAAGTTTGAATACGACAAGCAGCTCAATCCTAGTTTCACTGCCGGACCGTTTAGGCTGGCTGTCAAACGGATAGGCGTATATCGAGCGCAGCAAGGCGACGCCACTGTCAGACTATAGAAGTAAAAAGGGGCGTAGCATGCTACGCCCCGATGGGATGGTTGGGTTGTTTATTTACAGCTTCGTTAGTAAGTTGGACGAGGCTCTCTGCTGCCCTGAACCTGCTGTTTAGCCCGGTTGGCGCTTTTCTTTAGGGCTTCTAGTCTGCGAATGAAGCGATCGCGCTGCTTTTTCTTTGGCGTCTGCTCAATGAGTGTCTTTAGCGCACTGCCCAAGCTCTTGTAGGCATTCGGTAGCGTATAGCCAAATCGAGTAGCAATCGAGATAGCCTTCTCATCTGCGATGATTGCCTCTTGCAGGGTCTTCTGGCCGTTGTTGCGCTTGTACAGTCGCCATCCAGAGACACCACAAAGCCCTAAGGCTAGTAGCAGCAGCAAACCATCTTGCACCCACAGCTCGCCAACTGCGCCACCAAGTCCGATTGCTAACGCTGCCATTTCCCAGCCATCACGGGGGATCGTATCGCTCTGTACGCGAGCAACTTCGTGCCAGAACAATAGGTTGCGCTGATCGATCGCAAGCTGCTCCCACTTTGTCAGATCAATCTGAATTTCTACTTGGTCACGTCCGAGTTCTTCGCAGGTAATCATCGGTGGGGCAACGTCGGTAGCAGGCTCTACTGTGACCCAGCTCTGCAGCTCAGGCGGTAGCAAACTCCTCAAACGACGCAATTCACCAATGTCTGCACGAGGCGAACTATAGCTTGCGTAGGAGGTCATAGGTTTTCAACGGTATTCGGCACTTAAATACTGGTTATAGCACGCTTGCACCCTCGGCAGCCTTGGGGTAAAGCCGCCCATTCTATATCTTTACAGTCTATGGCTGCCATATTCTAGCTTCTTAATTAGCTGAGCTGAGCTGAACAATGGCTTCATCTAATAGGTTACATCCCGCTTCGACTGATTCTATTCGACAGAGGCGATCGCGTAAGTCGGCGGCACCTGGAAAATCCTTGGCATACCAGGCCATATGCTTCCGGGCTTGGCGAATTCCTCGGATTCCTTTGTATTCCCAAAGCATGATTAAATGCCCCCTGGCACAGGTCAACCTTTCTACAGCACTAGGCGCAGATCGAACTTCTCCAGTTTTGATGAAGTGATCAATCTCGCCGACTAGAAAGGGATAGCCTAATGTTCCGCGAGAGCACATGATTCCGTCTGCTTTAGTTTCTACCAAGCAGCGTAGCGCCGACTCAACCGAAAAGATATCACCGTTGGCAATCACAGGAATCGTTAGGGCCGCTTTGACCTTAGCGATCCAGTCCCATCGAGCGCTGCCTGTATAGCCCTGAGCGCGGGTTCGACCGTGCAGTGTCAGCATTCGCGCGCCCGCAGATTCCATCCGCCGAGCAAATTCCACGGCATTAATATCCTCATCTGACCACCCAATTCGAGTTTTGATAGTCACCGGAACAGAGACTGCTCTACAGACAGCTTCAACAATCTGCGCGGCGGTGTCTGGGTCGCGCAACAGAGAGGAACCGCCGCCATTCTTAGTAATTTTGTTGACAGGACAGCCCATGTTGATATCGATAGTGTCTGCGCCTTGATCGACTGCCTTGCGAGCGGCTTCGGCTAGAAAATGGGGACGACAGTCAAAGAGCTGAATGCTGATTGGTCGCTCATCTGGGTCGATGTCCATCAGTATAGGTAAGCGGCGGAGCTGGTGCAGCTCGGCGGCGCTGACCATCTCCGTGTACATCATCGACTGTGGGGCGTAGCGGCGGACCAAGCGGCGAAAGACTTTGTCCGTCACGCCAGAGAGCGGTGATTGTAGAACGCGGCTATGAACAGTGACATCACCAATCTGCAGGGGAGCGCGCAATCGCAGTCTCAGCTCTTGCGTCGATTCGAGGTCTGCTGAAGGGGCGACGGTATTCATGCGAAAGGGTAGGTTCTAGAGTCTTATTCTATAAGTTTGGTGATCGCAAAGGGTGAGAGATGAATCCGTTGGGTAATAGCGGTGTATTGGTCGGTGAAGCGGCGGCGCTGCTAGCGGCTTTTTTGTGGGCGGCAGCGTCTTTGATGTTTGGCCGAATGGGCCGACAGATCGCGCCTCTTGTGCTGAACCTGGTTAAAGGTGTCTTTGCGCTGGCTATGCTAATGCTGACAATTTTGATTCAGACAGGGATTTCGGAGGCGCCTGATCTGCCGCTGGTTGCTGTGACCTTGTTGGTGCTGAGCGGTGGACTGGGAATTGGGCTAGGGGATACGGCCTACTTTTCGGCTATCAACACTTTGGGTGCCAGGAAAGCGCTGTTGCTAGAAACACTGGCTCCGCCTATGAGTACAGTTCTAGCCTGGGTTTTCTTGGCGGAGCGTCTGCCGCTTAGTGCGATCGCAGGCATTTTGATCACCCTTTTGGGGATTGCCTGGGTAATTAGCGAACGGGTAGCAGGCGACCCGCTACCAGCGACTAAAGCAGGGCTGCGAATCTCTCTGTTAGCAACGTTTTGCCAGGCGGCAGGTGCAGTCCTCTCTAGAGCGGCACTCGCTGAAACAGCAGTCTCTCCTCTATGGAGCAGTCTGATTCGGCTATCGGCTGGATTAGTCTTTATGGCTGGACTAGTCATAGCTAGACCACAATATCTAGAAGTAAAGGCTTCTAGACCTTCGGTTTCTAAGCCTTCGGTTTCTGGACCTTTGGTTTCTGAGCCTTCGTCAGAGGAGTATTCGTCAAATGGACCTTCCTCAAACAGATGGCGAGCGGTGATGGTACTGCTAAAGTCGCCTCAGCTGCTTGTCGGGGTGGCGATCGCGTCTTTTTTTGCGACCTATTTAGGCATCTGGCTACAGCAGACTGCACTGAAATACACAGCCACAGGAATTGCTCAAGCATTGCTAGCAACCAGCCCGCTTTTTGTATTGCCGATCGCAGCAATGCTAGGTGAAAAGATTACTCAGCGCGCGGTCTTGGGGGTTGCGATCACCCTTGGCGGTGTGTGGCTACTGCTATACAGCAGCGTTTGACTAGAATTTGAGCCCAGCTTACAAGCCTCACGCCGTAGCCTGTCGAGCTGTACCCCGATTACGAGCGCTCTTTTCCATACGATGCTGCAACGATGGAATGATCTGTGAAGCAGACTCTTCTGTAGGCGGTGGAGGCAGTACCTCTTTTGAGAGAGACGCCCTCGGTATTGCATCTTTTATGTACTTTACTCGCCACTGCCCAGTCGCAGGATCTCGGTAGCTTTCAAACGGGTTGGGTGTCAGCGGCTTTTTGCAAGGTTTGGGCACAAAATCTTTCCTCAACTGTGCATCTCTAACAGTTTTTCTTTCAATGCCAAGGTCTATATGATTAAAAAAGAGGCCGAAAAAGAGATGTTTGAAAAAGAACTTTAAAACAGCTTGTAGCGTACGGAGCTACGCATAGACACAGCTAGATATACTCGTATATTTATGTATCCCCGGAAGTTTTGTAAACGCTGTATGAAGTCCATTGATCGGTTGTGTGAAATCAATCTACTGCCTGCGGTGTTCCTCTGTGGTGTTCCTATTAGGCATTACTGAACGAGGGACACCCGTATCGTCTAAGTACATTACTCTTCTTTTAGTAGCAAATAATACAGACTACCTTCATGGTTGATTAGGCCAGCTAGCTCTCCTGCATCTGTTCCAGTTCCTGTAAAAAGATCCACGCGACCAGCCCCTTTGATTGCCCCCCCGGTGTCTTGGTCGAGCACTATCCTGCTAGTCGTCCTACTACTTGACGGAGTTTCTACCTGAACTGCGCCTTGCTCTGCTTCGTTCGAGCCAGTCTGAGGAAACGGAAGACTAATCAGGGCCAAAGCACCTGGCGGCATCAATGTCTTGTCTGTGGCGATAGAGCGCCCCGCCGTTACCGGATAGCCGAGACTACCGGTAGCAGGCGCACCATTAGTTTCTCTAAAGAAAACGAAGCGATTGTTCCGTGGGATGTAGCTATCTAGCGCCGCTGGGTTCTGTTCAAAGTAGGCCATTAGTACTGGCAGCGTCAGCGCGTCTGCAGCAATGATGCCGTCATCAATCAGGGCCCGTCCAATGCTGGTGTAAGGATAATTCGTTCGGTCGTCATAGCCCACCGAAAGCGTGTTACCGTCTGTCATCTCCAACCGAGCAGAGCCCTGTACCTGAATCAAAAAGGCTTCTAGACGAGTGGGTAGCCAGGCTATCCCTAAGTCTTCGAGTGGGCCTAGCTGTGACTGTAGGCCATCAACGCCCTCTAGATCTGCGCGGGTCGGGTGGGGCTCGGGCCACTGATCTAGGTCGGGTGGGCGTCTGTAGATAGGATAGCGATAGGTTTCATCGGGTGTGAAGCTAGCCTGATAAGTAGGCTCAAAGTAGCCAGTAAAGGCGACTGTACCCGCTTTGTCTTGGCCAACCGCCTGGTAAAAATCGAACTCGGCAGCGACGGCTGCCTGTAATTCTGTAATGGAGTCACTGAAGGCAACTAGAGTGCGAAAGCGCTGAAGGCTGCGACGAACTCGGCTATAGGTAATGTCAGTCACAGCGTAGTTGCGGTAGGCAGTAACAGCGCTGGGTGTATGCATGTAGGCCAAGCTATTATCAACTGCGGCTAGAAGAGCAGCGCGATCAGCTGCTAGTAGAGCGATGTCTTTCTTGATTAGCTCGGCGGCCTGCTGCTTTGCGTAGCCGCGCAGCTGCACGAGTGGAACTGAGGCGTCTGTAGTCAGGCTCTCTTCACTGGCTTCATTACTAGTTTCATTTGGCAAAGGGCTGTCTGCGTAACAAATAGCACCCGTAAGCGCGAGTGCGATCGCCAAGGTAGCCGTTTTAAAAAAGACTTGTACAGCAGTTCTCAAGACAGGTTCCCAAATCTCATTAAGTAATACTACCGGGTCTAGGTTCGTTTTGATGTGATTTTGAAACGTGTGACCAATCGGCGTATAAATACCTAATCAAGAAAACCTCGCGCCTGGTCGAGAAATGTGCTTCTAGTTAGATGACTTTGAGCAAAAATACAGCGCAATATGTATTGCAAGTAAATTGCACAATGTTGCAGTGAACTGCACAAAAGATTACTTGGAACTTTTACTTGGAACTTATTGAGCTTTGGACGTTCTAGAACGGGTTGTTGATATTATTTCGCTTTTTGGCTACTGGGGCATCGCTTTTCTGATGCTGCTGGAGAATATAATACCGCCGATTCCTTCTGAGCTGATTATGCCGCTGGCTGGGTTTGCGGTGGCTAGAGGCGAAATGAATATGGCGATCGCGATTACGGCGGGAACTGTTGGCTCTGTTCTAGGCGGGCTAGCATGGTACTACGTTGGCAAGTTTTTGGGACTAGAGAGAATACGCCAGCTTGCTGATAGATACGGAAAGTGGCTAGGCATCTCTAGCAAAGAGGTGATGGCAACTCAAAAGTGGTTTTCCAAGCGGGGCTATTGGGCTATTGGGCTGGGCCGTCTGGTTCCTGGCATTCGCACATATATTTCTGTCCCGGCAGGGATCGCCGACATGCCGATGTTTCAATTTCTGGTATATTCCACAATTGGCTCTTTAGTCTGGATCGCTCTGCTGACGGTAGCGGGCTTTTGGCTAGGCGCAAGCTACGAAAAAGTAGGAGAGTTTCTAGCGCCGATCAGTAAGATTGTGCTGGTTTCGATTGTGGTGTTCGTAATTGCCAGGGTGCTATCTCAGCTAAAAAAGAACAACACCAACATTCGGCGCTAGTTTCCTCACTGGCTATGCTTTCAAGTAATAGCGCGAGTCGCTTCTGAAAATACGCAGCGTCCCATAGAAAGATCGAACAGATGAAGGCCATATCTACGTGAAAGCTCTTCAAAAACGCGAAGCCCTCTAACGCTATTGCCGTTTTTATCAATTTTGGGAGAAAAAGTAGCGATACCGGCTTTGCCCGGGACCACCGCCAAAATTCCGCCAGAAACGCCGCTTTTGGCTGGGATACCTACTCGATAAGCCCATTCTCCTGCCCGGTTGTACATACCACAGGTGTACATCACGCTCAGAATGTCTCGAACGTAGTCGGGATCAACAGCCTGCTGTCCGGTGATA
>JBCCOH010000003.1:0-92887 GCA_039111275.1 Cyanobacteria bacterium P01_D01_bin.1
AAAACCCGCATCGCTTCCAAAACTCAGCTTCAATAGTCAGCCGTAGGTTTGGCGAATGATTTCACTACAGCAGCTAGATCATCTGGTTTTGACCGTCGCCGATATTGACGTCACCTGTCAGTTTTATCGAACGGTACTCGGCTGTGAAGTCTTTCATTTCGAGGCAACCGATGGCAGTCACCGACGAGCGCTCAGCATCGGCAATTCCCAAAAGATCAATCTACATGCGGCGGCGAATCCACTTCAGCCTGCCGCGCGTTTTCCTAAGCCAGGCTCTGCCGACCTGTGCTTCCTGACGGAGACGCCAGTGTCCCAGGTGCTAGAACATCTACAGGCTTATTCAATTCCTATCGTCGAAGGCCCCGTTCAGCGAACGGGAACGCTTGGCCCTATCCTATCTGTATACATTCGCGATCCTGATGGCAACCTTATCGAGATTGCAAACGCCATAGAATAGCGCTCCTTACCTCACTTTAGAAATGCAGATTCAGATCGAGCCCTTCTCTGTTCACAAGCGGGTGCCGCTCACTATCAGCAGAGGAACAAACGCAGGCTCGACCAATGTCTGGGTCAAAGTCAGCGCCGAAGGCATAGAAGGTTGGGGTGAAGCCTCTCCCTTTTCGATCGGTGGAGAGCCTCAGACGACCGAAGCGATTACCCGAGACCTACAGAAACTAGCGGCCAAGTTGACAGGGCTTCATCCTCTACAGCAGCAGCAGGTCAAGTCAGTCTGTGATGAATTAGCAGTTTGCTCAGCGGCAAGGGCGGCGGTAGATGTCGCGCTGCACGACTGGCTGGGGAAAAAGGTCGGTTTACCGCTGTGGCAGCTATGGGGATTGAACCTGGATCTCATCACACCTACCGCCGTCACTGTGGGCATCAGCTCTCCAGAAAAAGCCGTCGAACGTCTGCGCCAGTGGTGCGATCAGCAGATAGTGGCTTCTGTCAAAGTCAAGTTAGGCAGTCCCGCTGGTATCGTTGCCGATCAATCGATGTTCGAGGCGCTTTTGCCTGAAGTGCCCAAAGGCGCAAAGGTCAGCATTGATGCTAACGGTGGTTGGGGCTTGACCGATGCCATAGCAATGTCACATTGGCTAGCTGATCGGGGCGTGACCTATTTAGAACAGCCGCTTGCTGTTGAGCAAGATGGCTTGCTCTTTGATTTGCGATCGCAATCCTCCCTCCCTGTCTTCATCGACGAAAGCTGCTTCAACAGCGCAGATATTCATCGCCTGGCGCACTGCATTGACGGCATCAATATTAAGCTAATGAAGTCCGGTGGTCTCAGCGAGGCGCGGCGGATGATTCATACTGCCAGAGCCTGCGGGCTGCAGGTGATGTTTGGCTGCTATTCGGATAGTGCGATCGCCAACACGGCCCTTTCTCACCTCTCCCCCCTCGCCGACCACCTCGATCTCGACAGTCACTTTAATCTTAAAGACGACCCGTTTTCCGGTGCACAGCTAGACAACGGCCTTTTGATGCCAAACTCGCGACCTGGACTAGGACTCTCTCACCATGCTCACCCCTGATGATCGCATTGCTATCTTGCTGCACAACGGCCTCGAAGGCAGCAAGGGTAAAACTGGCATTTCTTTGCTGCGCTACAGCCAGAACGAAATTGTTGCGGTCATAGACGAAACGGCTGTCGGTGCGTCAGTGCAGGAATTGACAGGGGTAGCTCGACAGGTTCCGGTAGTGGCATCAGTCCAAGACGCTCTGGCATTCAACCCCACTGTGCTGGCGATTGGGCTAGCGCCTTCTGGCGGTAGATTGCCCGATCCCTGGTACGCAGAGGTCAAGCAAGCAGTGAGTGCTGGACTTTCAGTGATGAATGGTCTGCATACTCGGATGAATGCAGATCCCGAGATCTCCTCGCAGATTCAGCCCGGTCGGTGGGTGTGGGATATTCGCCAGGAGCCGGAAGGATTGGAGGTAGGGAGTGGGAAAGCGAGATTGTTGGAGTGCGATCGCATCCTCACCGTCGGCACCGATATGTCCATCGGCAAAATGTCTACCAGCATCGAACTCACCCGCGCCGCCAAAGCTAGAGGGTTACGCGCCAAAATAATTGCGACTGGTCAAACTGGGCTAATGCTCGGCGCAGACGGCATCGCCCTAGACGCTATCCGAGTAGACTACGCTTCTGGAGCCGTCGAACAAGCCGTCGTCCGCAACGCGCCAAACCAGGACGTTCTCTTCATCGAAGGCCAAGGTTCGCTGTTAAATCCTGGTTCTACAGCAACCCTACCGTTGATGAGAGGTTCGCAGCCCACTCATTTGATTCTGGTGCACAAAGCCGGAATGACTCACCTTCAGCACTTCCCAGACTTTGAAATTCCCACGCTTTCGAAAGTTGTCTCTTTCTATGAAACGGCAGTCTGTGCAGGCGGCACATTCGCAAATACGCCAGTGGCTGGAGTCGCGCTGAATACTTTTGGACTCAGTGAAGAGGATGCTTTGGGTGCGATCGCAAGAGTAACCGAAGAAACCGAACTACCCTGTAGCGACGTAGTTCGGTTCGGCGGCAGTTCTCTACTGGAGCAAGCTTTGGGCCGCGACTAGCTTACGCTCGATACTGTTCAAACTACGCCACCACTTTTATCTTGAGATTCCATATACGTTCTTAGTAGGCTGTTTATCTTTGATTGATAGGCTTTTTCTGTCTTCTTAAACCACTCAAAGACATCACTATCAATTTGGATCGATGGCGCTTGCGTTTCGAAAGGTTCTAATCTTCGCCGAACGACCGCGCTCGCAAACATATCCTGTGTAACTTCTGGACATTCAGATAGGTCTATATCCTCATCCGGTATAGCATCTATCCTTTCCCAATCTGTCTCAGATTTGTTCGAAGTAGTTTGCTCGTTCATATCTAGTCGCCTTTCTTACAGAAAGAACACGAATACAGTCTTCTCGCTCTGTGTGAACTACAGCAACTACTCTCCCACGCAATAATCCAAACGTAACAAATCGTTCTTCTCCGTAGTCGAATCGTTTGTCTTCGACAGTCACGGATGTGCCCTCAAAGACTTCTGGAACGTCTAGAAAATCAATTCCATGCTTCTTCAGGTTGGAAATGCGCTTAGCCGAGTCCCACTCAAACTACATATCTGGCAGTAGCCGCCTTCAATATCTGTCGCTACTATCTAGGTTTTTTCAATCGATAGGTGATGCGGCCTTTTGTCAGGTCGTAGGGAGTGAGCTCTACTTTGACGCGATCGCCCGGCAGAATCTTGATGTAGTTCCGGCGAATCTTGCCCGAAATATGAGCTAAGACATTAAATCCATTGTCTAGGTCAACCCGGAACATTGCATTAGGTAACGATTCAGTAATCGTCCCTTCCATTTCAATTAAATCTTGTTTAGACAAACCAACAATTCCTCAGTTAAATTGATTCCAGTAAAAACTGGTCACATTTTCTCTATAAGCGTAGCAAATCACAGCAAAAACTTCGGGCGCAACCCGAAGCCTTCATACAATACTATTTACGCAGCCACATCCAGAGGCCAAACGCTAAAGTTGGGCAATTTTCAAAGAGTCAATTTTCAAAGACCAAGCGCCCAGATGCGCTGTCTCAACTCGCTACAATTTTCTTCAGCTCGTCAGCCACCATATCTGGTTCTTGATTGCCATCGACTGATTTCAGCCGCTCGTCTTTCGCATACAGTGCAATCAAAGGCTCAGTCTGCTCCCGGTACACCTCCAATCGATTGCGGATTACATCTTCCTTATCATCGATCCGCCCCCGGTCCAGTAAGCGCTCTACTAGTACATCATCTGGTACCTCTAAATTGATCACCGCATCGCAGCTTTGACTAATTTCTTCTAGCAGCACATTCAAAAATTCTGCCTGTTCTACATTGCGCGGAAACCCGTCCAGCAGCCAGCCCTTAGCCGTATCTTCCTTGCTCAAACGCTCTCGAATCAGATCTAGGACCAAAGCATCTGGGACAAGCTCGCCTGCTAGCATGAACTCCTCAGCCCTCAGCCCTAGCTCGGTTTTTTCTTTTACCGCAGCTCGTAAGATATCACCGGTTGAAATATGCGGAACGTCATAGCTTTGGCAGAGCATCTGGGCCTGAGTGCCTTTTCCAGCGCCGGGCGGTCCTAAAAAAATTAAACGTGTCATTATTGCTTCACCATTCCTTCGTAGCGCTGGGAGATTACATAGGTCTGAATCTGCTTTGCGGTGTCGATAGCCACACCCACTAGAATCAGCAGAGAAGTCGCACCAAAGCCCTGAAACGTCTGAACCCTAGTCGCACTTTCGACCAGACTGGGCACAACCGCTACCAGCCCTAGAAAGATTGCACCCAAGAAAGTCAATCGGTTCAGTACTTTGCTGATGTAGTCAGTTGTCGCTCTACCCGGACGGATGCCAGGAATACTCGCACCCATCTTCTTCAGGTTCCGTGACATGTCCTCTGGGTTCACTACCAAAGACGCATAGAAATAGCTGAAGAACACAATCATCACTAGGTAGACCAGGATGTACAGCGGCGACGACGCTCTAAAGTTCGCGTTCATAAATCTAGTAAACGCTTCACTAGGAATGTATTGCACTAGCGAAATTGGAATGATCAGCATTGAAGACGCGAAAATGATCGGCATCACACCGCCCTGATTTAGGCGTAGTGGCAAGTAGTTGCTCTTCTCTAGGTAGAGTTTTCGACCCACCTGACGTCTGGCTGACACGATTGGAATACGCCGAGTGCCTTCTTGAACGAAGACGATGCCGATGATGGTTGCGATGAATACTAGAAATAGAATGACGATGCCGCCGATGGTGCTGCGATCGCCCGTCTGAGCCAAGTCAACCGTCTCGCCCAAGACCCGAGGCAGCGAAGACACAATGTTCAAGAAGATCAGTAACGACGCACCATTGCCTAAGCCCCGCTCAGTAATCAGCTCGCCGACCCACATCACGAACATAGAGCCCGCCGTCAGTGCCAGCACTGTCTCTATGACATACGGCACACCAAAGTCAAAAGCAAAGTCTCTAAGGATAAAGCAAGAAAGCATCGTGCTCTGCACAATGGTCCAGCCAAAGGCCACGTAGCGAGTTACCTGAGAGATTTTTCTACGACCCGCTTCACCTTCGTTTTTCTGTAAATCTTCTAGCGCCGGAATCGCCGCCGTCAGCAGCTGCATAATGATCGATGCGTTGATAAAAGGCAAAATGCCCAGCGCAAAGATCCCGACCAGCGATAGGCCACCACCGCCAATAATATCTAGAAAGCCAAGCACACCCCCGGCACCACCGCTCTGAACAAACTCAGAGAATGCCGCCCTGTCGATGCCAGGAACTGGGATGTAAATGCCCAATCTCACTAAAATCAAAAGGCCAACTGTGACTAGCAAACGACTACGTAGCCCTGCGGCCTGGGCCATCTGCAAAAAAGTTTCTTGAGCGCTAGGCGATCTGCCTTGACTGACAACCATAATTTATAAAGCGAAGGAAAAAAGCAGAAAGAGACTGGCTAAAGAAATAAGTACGACATCAGTTTTGCTGATGACCAGTTCGATACTCGTATGAATAAAGCATCACTTATTAATAGTCCCTTTTCAATGATAAAGGGAGCAGAGAGTAACGGTCAGTAAATAGTTAGTCAAGATGACTCTCTACTTGGACCCTCACGTTCCTACTCCCTCAGATTCAGAAGCTAGATTAAATAAGTCAGATAATTTCGCAGCTACCGCCTGCGGCCTCGATTTTTGCTCTGGCGGACTTGGTGAAGGCGGCTGCTTTTACGTTCAGGGCAGTGGATATCTCGCCGTCACCTAGTACCTTCAAAGGGCCGTCGTTGGCTGTAACAATACCAGAGTCCATCAGGGAACTGAGGGTGACTTCCCCAGCAGGCAGGTCGGCCAAGTTTTTCACGTTGACAATCGTGAATACATCCTGATTAACAATTGGAAAATGCTTTAGCTTTGGTATCCGACGGTACAAGGGCATTTGGCCCCCTTCAAATCCCGGTCTGGTCCCGCTGCCAGAACGAGACTTTTGACCACGCATTCCAAATCCGCAGCTCGCACCTTGGCCAGCCGAAATACCTCTTCCTTTGCGGTTGCGCTTCTTTTTAGAGCCCGCTTTGGGCCTAGCGTCATCTAGTCTCATTTCTAGTTTCCTGGGTACAGTCTCCTAAGTAATAATGTATCGAAAAGCTACGCGTATAGCTTTTCAATCGGAATTCCGCGCTCTTCGGCCACGCTAGAGAGCGTCCTTAGTGAGCCAATTGCTTCCGCCGCAGCCCGAGCGTTATTCAAGGGGTTATCGGAACCCAGCTGCTTTGCCAAGATATTGCGAACGCCTGCTAGCTCTAACACAATTCGCACAGCGCCCCCTGCGATTACACCGGTACCGGGCGCTGCCGGACGCATGAACACGCGAGCGCCCCCGGCTCTACCCGTCATCGGATGAGGAATGGAGTACGCCTTGTTCAAAGGCACCTCTACTAAGTGCTTCTTGCCATCGGCTACGCCTTTTTTAACCGCGCCAATAACGTCGCTGGCTTTACCAACACCGACGCCAACTTGACCTTTCTCGTTGCCAACGACGACAATAGCGCGGAAGCTGAGTTTTTTACCGCCTTTGACGACTTTAGTGACTCGGCGAATCTGAACAACCCGCTCTTTCCATTCTGAATCTTTCTCTCGATTCTTGTTCTTTTTGCTGCGACGATTGTCTCTATCTCTGTTGTCTGCCATGTTTTTTAGCTCGTTTTAGAATTTTAGCCCTGCTTCACGGGCCGCATCAGCCAAAGCAGCCACTCGCCCATGATAGAGCTTGCCGCCTCGGTCAAAGACCACCTGAGAAATGTCTTTGGCGATCGCGCGCTCTGCAATCAGCTTTCCAACTGCCATTGCTGCGTCTTTGTTACCGCCAGATTCTGCACCCGCATCCTTGTCCAGAGTCGATGCGGACGCCAGCGTCTGATGCTGCGTATCGTCAATGATTTGCGCGTAAATATGTTGATTAGAGCGAAAAATCGCCAATCTTGGCCGCTCGGATGTTCCTTTGACCCGACGGCGAACGCGCGAATGGCGACGGCGGGTAGATTCTCGACGAGTTGTTTTCATGGGATGGGTGCTTAGTTACTAGATCTACTTACCGGCCTTACCAGCTTTGCGCCTGACCTGCTCGCCTGCATAGCGAACGCCTTTGCCTTTGTAGGGCTCAGGGGGACGAGCGGCGCGAACTCTAGCGGCTGTGTTACCGACAACTTCTTTATCGATTCCAGTGATGGTGACGTTCGTATTTTTTTCGACTGCGAACGAAACCCCACTGGGCGGGTCAAATTCAACTGGGTGGCTGTAGCCAAGTGCCATTACCAGCTTTTGGCCTTGAAGGGAGGCTCTATAGCCCACGCCTTGGATTTCAAGCTTCTTTTCGTAACCCTTCGAGACGCCCTCTACCATATTGGCAATCAGGGTGCGTACCAATCCGTGACGCTGCCTGGCGTTACGAGATTCGTTGACACGAGTAACCACGACTTCTTCGCCTTCTTGAACAAAGGCAACCTCAGGCGGAAACTCGCGAGAAAGCTCTCCTTTAGAGCCTTTGGCTGTCAGGGTTTGGCCATCGATGGTAACGGTGACTCCTTTAGGGATTGGCACAGGCTGTTTGCCAATTCTAGACATTTTACTTCTCCTGTTTAGCGGGGGGTTGAAGGATGCATGTGAATGCGTAAGGCATTAGTAGATGTAGCAGAGAACTTCACCACCGATTCCCTGGTGTCTAGCATCGCGATCAGTCATGACGCCGCTAGAAGTGGAGATAATGGCTATGCCAATACCACCTAAAACTCGGGGCAGCTCTTTGCGGTTAGAATACACGCGTAGACCGGGTTTGCTGACTCGCAAAAGCTTGGTGATGATAGGCTGACGGGTTTTGCCTTTGTACTTCAATGTAATTGTGATCTTGCGATCAATTCCTTCGCCGCCATCGGTCGACTCTGCAATGAAGCCTTCCTCCTTTAGTACGCTCGCGATACTGCGAGTCATCTTCGTCGATGGAATATCGACGGTTTGGTGCCGCGCAAGGGTAGCATTCCGAATGCGCGTCAGCATATCTGAAATCGTGTCGTTAGACGCCATAATCCTCTTTTTTGCTTCTGCCTCAGTTATCTCGGAAGGGCATGCCCAGCTCCTTCAGAAGGGCGCGCCCTTCTTCATCGGAGGTTGCGGTGGTAACGATGGTGATATCCATCCCGCGAATCTGGTCAACGCTGTCGTAGTCAACCTCAGGAAAAATCAGCTGCTCTCGCAGGCCCAAGGTGTAGTTGCCTCTGCCATCAAAGCTGCGGGGACTAACGCCTCTAAAGTCTCTGATACGCGGCAGGGTCAGGTTAATTAGGCGATTGGTAAAGGCGTACATGCGATCAGAGCGCAAGGTGACTTTAACGCCAACTGGCATCCCTTCGCGGATTTTGAAGCCGGCGATCGCCTTCTTTGCTCTAGTGACCACCGGACGCTGTCCGGTAATCATTGCAAGTTCATTGATAGACGATTCCAACGCCTTTGCGTTCTGAGAAGCTTCACCGAGACCACGATTGACGGTGACCTTAGCAAGCTTGGGAATCTGATGGGGATTGGTGTAGCCAAACTGTTCTTTCAGCTTGGGCAACGCTTTCTCCAAATAGAGTGTTTTGAGTGAGTCGGCCATTGTGTTTCTCTTAAAAATGTATCCCTGGGCTTTGTCAGGGTGTCATGCTGCTGCTCTAATCAAGAGCGGTGAATATGGGAAATGGCGATAGTTTGGCTCTAAAACTTTTGTAGACTTGCCTTGTCGGTGTGCATTGGCTGCATCCTTTCCAAGCAAGTCGGCTACCTAGTTTTCTAGAACCTCGCCTGTTTTTTTCAGCATGCGGACCTTACGACCACTGTCATTAATGGTGTAAGCTACGCGGCTAGCCACCTTTTGCTTGGTGGAATACAGCATGACGTTGGAGCTGTGAACCGGAAACTCTTTAGTCAGAATTTGGCCGGATTCACCTTCTGCTTGCGGCTTTACGTGCTTGGTGCGCATGTTTACACCCTGCACAATCACCTGAGAAGTCTTGGCATTAACAGCGACCACTTCGCCGACTTTGCCTCTGTCTTTGCCAGCAATCACCTGAACGGTGTCCCCGGTACGAACGTGCATCTTGAAACGCTTTCCGGCGTTTTTATTTTTGATAACCACTTATAGTACCTCCGGGGCTAGCGAAACAATTTTGGTAAAGCTTTTATCGCGTAGCTCGCGGGCGACCGGACCAAAAACGCGAGTGCCTCTAGGGTTGCCATCTTGGTTGATCAAAACGGCGGCGTTATCGTCGAACCGAATGCTCATACCGCTGGTGCGGCGAATCCCTTTGCGGGTACGAACGACGACTGCTTTGACAACATCGGACTTTTTGACCCCCATATTAGGCAGTGCATCTTTGACAACAGCGACAATCACATCGCCGACACCTGCGTACTGTTTGCGACCGCCTAAAACGCGAATGCACATGAGCTTGCGAGCGCCGCTGTTATCGGCCACGTTTAGATAGGTTTCTTGCTGAATCATGGAATTATCCTCGCTGCTTGATTAGATATTTTCTGACCTACAGGTCAGAAGAACTGAGGATATCAGCCACAATCCACCGCTTATGGCGACTCATGGGACGGGTCTCGCTGATCTTGACGCGATCGCCTTCTTTACAGTTGTTTTCCTCATCGTGGGCTTTATAGCGCTGGGTTCGCACCATAATCTTGCCGTATTTTTTGTGTTGGACTCGGCTTTCGACCGCAACCACCACTGTCTTGTCCATTTTGTTGCTGACTACTAAGCCAATCCTTTCTTTCGTTGCCATAATGCGTTACTCCTCTTCTGCCGTCTGCGTGGCTGTCTCGGGTTGAGCTGCTGTCTTTTGAACTGTTGTCTCTGTCTGCGACGCTTGGGCCGCTGTTTCGATTGCAGCTAATTCTCTTTCTCTTTCGATCGTCATTAGCTGTGCCAGCTTTCGGCGATTGTGCTTGAACTGATGGAATCCAGTTTCTAGCTGGCGGGTCGCTTTCTTGAAGCGCAGGTCAAACAGCTCTCGCTTGGTATCTGCGATCGCCGAAGTCAGTTCTTCGTCGCTCAATGCTCGCAGTTCTTTGATCTTGACTAATGCCATTTTTCTTAGCCCTCCTCGCCTTCTTTCACAACGAACTTGGTTTTGAAAGGTAGTTTGAAGGCCGCTAGTCGCATCGCTTCTCTAGCCACCTCTTCAGGAACGCCTGCGATCTCAAAAACAATTCGCCCAGGCTTGATCACCGCCACCCAAAACTCAGGATTACCTTTACCAGAACCCATACGGGTTTCAGCGGCGCGCATAGTCACCGACTTATCCGGGAACACGCGGATCCAGATTTTACCGCCTCGCTTGATATAGCGAGTCATGGCTCGCCGGGCTGCTTCGATCTGCCGTGAGGTCATCCAGCAACATTCGGTAGCCTGTAAGGCAAATTGACCGAAGTTGATCTCATTGCCTCGGTAGGCCATGCCCCGCATCTTGCCGCGATGCTGCTTTCTAAATTTCGTTCTTCTTGGGCTTAACATGATGGGTCACACTGAAAAATTGAGCGAGAGGAGATTAAGGATAGTCGCTGGCTAGTAGCCATTGGCTGGCAGTCGCTATCGATAGCAGGGGCAGCGAACTAAGCTATTAGCTACGAATCGTTGGAGCGATCTTCAAACTGCTGACGACGACGCGGCTGACGGCGACGCGGTTGAGCCTTTGACTCCTCGGGTTGATTTTCCTTGCCAGGAATAACTTCACCTTTGAAGACCCAAGTTTTGACACCTAGAATGCCGTAGGTTGTTTGCGCTGTCCGGTAGGCGTAGTCAATGTTGGCTCTGAGCGTATGTAGTGGCACCCTGCCTTCCCTGGTCCACTCGGTCCTGGCAATTTCAGCACCGTTTAGGCGGCCACTGACCTGAATTTTGATGCCTTCCACGCCTGCTCGCTGTGCCCTTTGAATAGCCTGACGCACGACCCGGCGAAATGAGACTCGCCTTTCTAGCTGCTGGGTAATGTATTCACAAATCAGCCCAGCATCTGCATCGACTTTAGAAACTTCCACGACGTTGATGCGAATTTGGCGGCTGTCATCCTTTATCTGCTTCTGTAGTCCAGCTCGTAGAGATTCAATACCAGCGCCACCCCTGCCGACCACAACACCGGGGCGAGCGGTGCGCACTTCTAGATCGATCTGATCAGCTTTCCGCTCAATATGGACATCAGAGATGCCTGCATTCGCTAGGTTCTTGACGACGTATTCACGGATCTGATGATCTTCTTCGAGCAGCTTTGGATAACGGTTCTTGTCGGCATACCAGCGGGAGCGATGCTCCTGAGTGATGCCAAGGCGAAGACCGATAGGGTGAATCTTCTGTCCCACTGATGTACTCCTTAGAAAAAACGGGTGAAAGGCTTATGAATTAGACGATGCGAAAAGATAGAGAGGGGCTTTGACGACTGCGAGGCTATGCCTCAGTGCCAGGGGCGACGGCGATCGCAATATGACAGGTCGGCTTACGAATCTGATAGGCCCGCCCCTGAGCTCGAGGTCTAAATCGCTTTAGCACTGGACCCTGGTCAGCATACGCCTCACTGATGTAAAGACTGACCGGATCGAGTCCATTGTTGTGCTCGGCGTTAGCAACTGCTGAGCGCAAAACCTTCAAGATAGGTTCACAAGACTTATAGGGCATAAATTCGAGCATAATCAGCGCTTCGCGATAGGAGCGGCCTCGAATTTGATCGAGCACCCGGCGAACCTTGCGAGGAGACATCCGAACGAACTTAGCCGTCGCCTTTACTTGTGAATCTGAATCAATATCAATCATTGCTTGTCTCTATCTCCTGCTCCGTTCCTATCTCCTGATGTCTGCCTGATGTCTGTCTAACGCGTGGGACTCTCTACCGTCGAGCCTTCTTATCGCTTTTGGCATGTCCCCTAAAGGTTCGAGTTGGTGCAAATTCGCCTAGTTTGTGGCCTACCATTTGCTCATTGATAAAAACGGGTACGTGCTGACGACCGTTGTGAACAGCTACCGTATGGCCGATGAACTGAGGAATAATCGTCGAAGCTCGAGACCAAGTCTTGACAACCTGCTTTTCGTTTTTTGCGTTGAGCTTTTCAATTTTTGTGAGAAGGTGGTCCGCTACAAAAGGCCCCTTCTTTAGGGAACGAGACATGCTATTTACCTAAAATTATCTACCTGAGAATATGAGCTTTATGCATTACGCCCGCCGCGACCGCGCTTAGAAGATCGGCGGCGACGACGCACAATTAAGGCGTCGCTACCCTTCTTCTTCTTTCGGGTCTTGTACCCTAGCGCTGGCTTACCCCAAGGGGTAACCGGACCGCTGCGACCAATTGGCGCACGGCCTTCACCACCACCGTGTGGGTGGTCTACCGGGTTCATTACACTACCGCGAACCTCAGGTCGACGACCTGCCCAGCGCTTACGACCCGCCTTGCCTAGCGACAGGTTGCGATGCTCAACGTTGCCAACTTGTCCGATAGTGGCGTAGCAGTCGCGGCGAACCATACGAACCTCGCTGGACGGCAGCTTGAGCGTGACATAGCCGCCTTCTTTAGCCACTAGCTGAGCACCTGCGCCAGCAGCGCGCACCATTTGCCCCCCGCGACCTGGAATCAGTTCAACGTTGTGAACGGTTGTACCTAACGGAATTCTGTGTAGTGGTAGAGCATTGCCCGCTTCAAATGGAGCATCCTCGCCAGAGATAATCGTGGCGCCAACTTCCAATCCGACTGGATGTAGGATGTAGCGCTTCTCACCATCTTCGTAGTGAACCAGAGCAATGCGAGCGTTACGGTTGGGATCGTACTCGACTGTCGCTACCTTGGCCGGGATGTTGAGCTTATTGCGTCTAAAGTCAACTTCTCGATATAGACGCTTGTGTCCACCGCCCCGATGACGACAGGTGATTACACCACGATTATTTCGTCCTTTTGGACGGTGGACCGAGTATGTAAGAGACTTTTCAGGCTTGTCAGCCGTGACGGTGGAAAAGTCTGAAACGGTACGCTCGCGCGTTCCTGGTGTTAGTGGTCTGTAGGAGCGAATGCCCATGGCGGTAAGTGTGTTGCGGTTGTCGTTTACGTAATCTACGAGTTGCTTGGTCGCCTAATCTATCACCTAGTATCTAGTCCAGAAATAACTAGACATCTGGGAATAGCGTGATGGTGTCGTCTGGTGCGAGCGTTACTACTGCTCTTTTGTAGGCAGCTCGGTGTCCAATGAACTGGCCAACACGGCGCTTCTTGCGAGGGGGATTTTGGGTACTGATCCCGGTTACCGTGACATCAAAGAGCTGCTCAATGGCGCTTTTTATTTGAGGCTTGGTCGCTTTGGGCGCAACTTCGAAGGTGTACTGGTTGTTTTCTAGCGCGATGGTCGCTTTTTCTGTGATCAGAGGCTTGCGAATGATATCTGGAATTTCGCGCTCATCGTATCGTTTACTCACCGTATACCTCCTGAATCTTTTCGAGGGCAGACTCTGTCACGACTAAAGCGTCTGCATGCAAAATGTCGTAGATGTTCAAATTGGTCGCGTCAATCATGCGAACGTTTGGCACGTTGCGCAGCGAGCGATATATGATGTCGTTTTTCTCGCTGAAGACCATCAGAATTTTGTCGGTGGGCTCGACGCCCCATCTGCCTAGTGCTGCTAGCACTTCCTTAGTCTTTGGCTGAGTCAGTTCTGCACCAAAGTCCTTGACTACGACCATTTCTTCAGCGCGGCTTTGAAACGCAGTTCGAAGCGCTAGACGTCGTTCCTTGCGATTCATCTTTGTTGTGTAGTCGCGTGGCTTTGGCCCAAAGATGACGCCGCCACCTCTCCACAACGGAGAGCGAATGGAGCCAGCGCGGGCACGGCCTGTCCCCTTTTGTCTCCAAGGCTTACGACCCCCGCCGCGTACCTCAGCGCGAGTCTTGCTAGAAGCCGTACCCTGGCGACCGTTATTGATTTGTCTAACTAGCGCTCTGTGGACAATGTGCGAGGCGCTTTCTTCGTTGGCAACCCTTAGATTCAGAGTGGCTGAGCCTGCCTCTTCCCCCTGCCAATCTTTAACTACACAATCAACCATGATGTTCCTTTTCTGAGCGAATTAACTGACTGGCCCTACTGATTAGTCCACTGACCGGCCCTACTGACCGACAATATTTGCAGGTGTAATATTAAGTAGCGATCCTGCTTTGCCGGGTACGCCTCCTTTTACCAGCAGCAGGTTGCGATCGCTATCTACTCGAACCACGCTGAGCTTGCGGATAGTGACCTTCTCATTGCCCATGCGACCAGCCATTCTTTTGCCTGGATAGACCCGGCCAGGTGTGGTACCTGCGCCAGTCGAACCGGGTGCTCGGTGGTTTTTAGAGCCGTGAGACATCGGGCCTCGGCGGAAGTTGTTACGCTTTTGGTTACCTGCAAACCCTTTGCCGATGCTGATACCGCTGACGTCGATTAGCTGACCTGCCTCAAACCTATCGGCAGCCAAAGCCTGGCCCAGCTCGAACTCACCTGTATCAGAGACGCGATACTCTCGCAGGTGACGCACTGGCGTAGCCCCTGACTTCTGAAGATGGCCCAGCTTGGGCTGATTCAAAGCCTTTTCTTTGACCTCTCCATAGCCGATCTGCACAGACGAGTAGCCGTCTGTCCGCTCTGTTTTTATCTGCGTAATCACGCAGGGCCCAGCCTGAATGACAGTAACCGGAATCGCATTTCCAGTTTCATCAAACACCTGGGTCATACCAAGTTTGGTACCAAGAATACCGACAGACACTAATCCCGTCTCCGCTTCACGTTGACACAACACAACCAGGCTTTAGCAGCACACACAGCTAAACCTAGATTCTTGCAACCACAAAAATCGAGGCTCAATTATGATATGTGCGCTGCTCAACCACACTGGAAAACAGTCGATAGGCTTTTTCTTCTCAGAGGCTCTTTGCTAGAAATTTTGTTCTAAAACCTCAGTTTGCCTTATCTTTTCGCCTTGGACTGGGAGGGTTCAGTACAGCTTTTAAGCGATGTACAAAGACCTTTTCTTAAGGTGCTATCAGTACAAATCGCTTCGTAGACGGTAGCTTTCCTCTAGTATCCATTTTTGGCGACAGCTTATAACTATTACACGCTTTTCATTCTATGTCTAGCGTTTTCTAGAAACCCCTTCTCGACGCTGTTAAACAGCCTCGGTAAGTTCGTCTGTCATCTGGGCGATCCGTATCATATCGCACCGTGCGGATTGTGACTATACAAATATTTTGATTTCCTAACCGTTGACGGGTTGCTAAATGAAGACTGGGTTGCTAAATGAACTGGCCAATCCGTAGGTATGCGTCATAAGGTCTATTTTCTGTGACCCTAGTTATGAAGTAGTATGTCTATGACTTATTTACTCACTTCGTCCTTATGGCACTTATCGCATTTAATAGGTTCACAAGCGACCTTGAAAAGGCTGGCGCGTTAGGTGTACGGATGCCGCTAGAAGGTGGGCATGAGGGGCGCTACCGTCGGCGGGTTCGCTCGGCTGGCTACGAGTGCGCTTATATGTCTGTGAGAGGGCTGGGTGATTTATCGGCTTTTCTGCTGGACGTTCATGGCGTGCGACCGCCTCACCTCGGTAAGAAGAATCTGGACGACTCGGCAACGGGCGATCGCTACTATTTGCCCCCGGTTGTGAGCTATCGCCTACAGGCCATGCCTGCTAAATCGAAGGGCTTACTGCTCTGGCTAATCGAAGGGCATATCCTTTCTAATCAGGAAATTGAGTTTTTAGTAACGCTGCCTTCTTTGGAGCCTCGGGTGAAGGTGGTTCTAGAAATTGGTGGCGAACGTCAAATGAGCTGGTTCCCGCTGAAGCAGGCGATTGCCGCCTAATAGCTGAACCAAATGGCTTGGACAGAACGGCTTGGACAGCTACTCGCTTAACGCAGCCGAGTGAAGATTCTAGACTTTGATCAAAAAACCACCCCTATCCAGTCGCTGCTTGCCGGTCACTGGTTCAAGCTGATTTGCGGTGCTAGCTATCAGGACTTGCCTGCTGTTAGAAATTTGGCGCTGGCATACGCCTTGGCAGGTGCTGACTGTGTTGATGTGGCTGCTGATTTGGCCGTTGTCTCGGCGGCAAAAGAGGGTGTAGCGGTTGCTGAGCGACTGGCGAGCAAGGTGAACAGCCAGTGGCACAGACCCGATTACAAACGGCCTTTGTTAATGGTGAGTATGAGTGCTGGAGAAGATCCGCACTTTCGGAAAGCTTGGTTTAATCCGGCGGTTTGTCCGGCTGACTGTGCGCGCCCGTGCGAAGAAATTTGTCCGGCGGCGGCGATCGCATTCAATCTCCACCACTCTGGCGTCGTCCATGATCGCTGCTACGGCTGCGGGCGCTGTCTACCGATCTGTCCGTATGGATTGATTGAGGCTAGGTCTCAGCCGACTTCTTTGGATGCGATCGCCCAGCAAGTCCTTAGCCAAGCAGACGCCCTAGAAATTCACACTCAGGTAGGCCAGCTATCTGCCTTTACTCACCTCTGGCGAACTATTCAGCCACGGACCCGTCATCTTCAGCTTATTTCCATTAGCTGCCCTGACTCAAAAGACCTGACTGGGTATCTCAAAGAGCTGCAGCAGGTCATGGACATTCCCTCCGGCAAAGTCAGTCCTGTACTGGTCTGGCAAACAGACGGACGACCGATGAGCGGAGACATTGGCAAAGGGACAACTCACGCCGCGATTCGACTAGCGCAAAAGGTACTAGCAGCCGACCTATCAGGCTACGTGCAGCTAGCTGGCGGAACCAATCAGTACACGCTTACAAAACTTAATGAGCTAGGTCTGCTGGCGTCAAACTCAAGCTCCGCAGCCACTTCCTCTACCGTCTCTGGGATCGCTTATGGCAGCTATGCTAGGCGTCTTTTAATGCCAGTTATAGAACAAAACTATTATCTTGAAGAAGTACCCCGCTCACTGCAGACAGCTGTGACGCTTGCTGAATCTTTGGTACTGCCCCTAAAGCAAGCGACTATCGGTCCACAAAAGGCTCAATAGTTCGACGTCTCCATCAATACATATTATTAGACCGTTGGCTGATGAAATGTAAGAAGGGCGCTCTGTCAGTTGCTGCGTTTGTCTCTTGTTTGAAAGTTCTATATGGCGAGTCTTAACGAAAATTTGTTTGAAAGTAACGCTTCGGTAGGGCCTACTAAGTTGTCTGCTCGAAATGCTGCTTCCGACCAGCGGTCCCAGCCTACGCCAGTGGAGTCGACAGTGGAGTCGACAGTAGTGAAGTCACAAGCGGTCACAGACGATCTGCCTCAACTACTAGAGATCTTGCCAGCATACATTCGAGACCAGCTACAGGGTCATCCTCAACGCGAGCAGCTGATCGAAGTCGTTCTAGATTTGGGCCGCCAGCCTGAAGCTCGTTTCTCAGACTCAGTGCAGTATCTTTCGGACACGCCGGTTTCAAAAGCCGATTTGCAGCACTGCGTCGACCGGGTAGGCCACTTTGGCGGCGATAACCGAGCTGGTTTGGAGAAGACGCTGCACCGTATCAGCGCTATGCGCAACCGAAAAGGCGAGGTGATCGGATTGACTTGCCGGGTGGGCAGAGCTGTCTTTGGCACGATTACGATGATTCGCGATCTGGTTGAGACTGGCAACTCAATTCTGATGCTGGGCAGACCGGGGGTCGGGAAAACGACTGCGCTTAGAGAGATCGCGCGGGTTTTGGCTGATGACCTGATGAAGCGAGTGGTGATTATCGACACCTCTAACGAGATTGCAGGTGATGGCGATATTCCTCATCCTGCCATTGGCCGAGCTCGGCGGATGCAGGTGTCTCACCCCGAAAAGCAGCATCAGGTGATGATCGAGGCCGTAGAGAACCACATGCCTGAAGTCATCGTGATTGATGAAATTGGGACTGAGCTAGAAGCGCTAGCTGCCAGGACAATTGCGGAACGAGGCGTGCAGCTAGTAGGAACTGCTCACGGTAACCGATTAGAGAACCTAATTAAGAACCCGACGCTGTCTGATCTAGTTGGCGGCATTCAGTCTGTGACGTTGGGCGATGACGAGGCGCGCAGACGCGGCAGCCAAAAGAGTGTGCTAGAGCGCAAGGCACCGCCTACTTTTGACATTGCGGTAGAGATGCTAGAGCGTCAGCGTTGGGTTGTGCATGAGGAGGTATCCACCACAGTGGACTTTCTCTTAAGAGGCCGGGTGCCCGGTCAACAGGTCAGATCGATCAACGCTGAGAATCAGGTGGTGATCACCGATGAGACACCGAGCGAATCGTCTTTGGCAACGGCTGCGCCGAAGACTGATCGGCGCGGTCGTTTGAAGGCCGGTAGTCTGAATGTCGGTAGTCTGCGGGCTCAACCGAGCCCTGGCGGCTGGCGGACAACAGGAAAGATGCCGCCAGTAGAACCGTTGGGCTCTGATGTCTTTGGCAAGCGTGCTGGCTACGTACCGTCAACTGCCAAACCAATGGTGGATGGTCGAATCGATGGGCGTATCGATGAGCAGCGCCGATTCCAATCTCTGTTAGATGATTCTCTTCATCAGCTGCCCGTTCCCTCAGATCGGTTGGCGCAAGTCGCTGGGGACGATTTCTACGAGACCGATGACGACATCACTCGGATTTACGCATACGGGATTAGTCGCCAGCAGCTAGACCACGTCGTGCAAACTTTGAATTTGCCAGTGAAGTTCACCAAGGAACTAGCCTCGGCTGATGCGGTGCTGGCGTTGCGATCGCACATTCGCAACCACTCTAAACTCAAGCAGGTTGCCAAAGCACGCCAGCTACCTGTGTACACCGTAAAGTCAAATAGCATTCCGCAGATTACGCGATCGCTCCGTCGCCTGCTCGATTTAGACGACGATGGCGAAATGGCAGAAGGCATCAACCTCGATCTATTCGCGCACAACGGCGCGGATGACGAACTAGAAGCGCTAGAAGAGGCTAGGCTAGCGGTAGAGCAAATCGTGATTCCCAAAAGTCAGCCAGTTGAACTGCTGCCGCGATCGCCCAAAATCCGTAAAATGCAGCACGAACTGGCCGAGCACTATCGGCTGAAATCACTGAGCTTTGGCGATGAGCCCAACCGCCGTCTGCGAATTTACCCAGCTTGATCCCCATCCGCTGAAGCTCCTCCTTAGGGACTATCCGCACCGCACCCCATCAGATAAGATGTTACATATGTTCATCTTTTCAGCGGGTGTGGTTTTGTGATCGCTCTGCCTCGCTGTGATTGCTCATTCCCAAACGACCTTATGAAAAACCTATTGTCCCGAGTGTTCGCCTTAATGCTAGTGGCCGTGATCGGACTAACTGGCTGTAGCGCAGTAGGGCCCAGCGACGGCTTAACTGGCAACTACACAGAAGACACCACTGCTCTAATCGAGACGCTTAGAGAATCGATTACGCTACCCAAAGACGACCCCAACAAAATCCTGCTTCAAGACGAAGCCAAAGCCAAAATCAACGGATTTGCTTCTCGCTACCGTCGCAACGGCTCTGTCTCAAATCTCAGCTCATTTGCAACTATGCGCACTGCATTGAACGCACTGGCTGGGCACTACAGCTCTTATCCAAATCGCCCCGTCCCTCAGAAACTACAAGACCGACTAGAGCAAGAATTTCGTCAGGTAGAAGCCGCTCTGCGCAGAGGCGCATAGAAAAGGAATTAGCACCTCAATGCTGGAGGCACCTTGAACCGTAAACTAAAGGTTCGAGGTGCCTTCTCGTCTTTCGAATGAAAAGCACATTGTCGGATGCTGTTTTGTCTGGTAGGATTGCAGATCTGTAGTAAATAAGAAAATTGGGACATGAAAGTCCGCGCATCTGTTCGAAAAATGTGTGAGAAGTGCCGAGTTATTCGCCGTCGCGGCCGAGTAATGGTGATTTGCCCTAACCCTAAGCATAAGCAGCGTCAGGGTTAAGCTCCAATGCAGGCACTGCCGATACCTGGGATGCTTATTCTTGGGATTGGTAATTCGACAAATCTATTGGCTAAGTTCTGTTGACTAAGTCTGTTAGCGTTAGAACGGCTAGTAGGTTTTTTATTGGTTTTACTAGGTCTAGGTACGATTTGTTCTCTGATTTTTCTGTAAAAAAGTATAGAAAGACTAGAGAACATGTAAACAAGGGAGAGATAATCGGTGGCACGGATTGCGGGCGTTGACCTGCCAAGAGATAAGCGAATTGAAATTGGTTTGACCTACATCTATGGTGTAGGGCTTAGCCGTTCTCAAGAAGTTCTCGAAAAAACGGGTGTAGACCCTGATATTCGGGTGAAAGACTTAGCGGATGCAGACATCATCAAGCTAAGAGAAACTGTCGAAGGCGACTACCTAATCGAAGGAGACCTTCGCCGCCAGGTGAATATGAACATCAAGCGATTGATGGACATTGGCTGCTATCGCGGTCGTCGTCATCGGGTGGGTCTGCCTGTGCGGGGTCAGCGAACTAGAACCAACAGCCGTACTCGCCGTTCCGGCAAGCGGACGATCGCTGGTAAGAAGAAGCCGCCTCGTAAGTAGATTGCCTGTCGGCAGATCACCAGAGCAGGACATAGCTGCTGCGATCGCGTACTGGACCCTTCACCGAGGAGTTTTCAGTTCACGTTTTCGAGTGAAATTGTAGGTGAGTACTTCGCCAGCTTGGAAAGGCAAGTATTCAGGCATTGGCTTCAGACGTTGACCTCAGACATTAGCCTGGTGGATCAACAAGGCTAGTCAGATAAGATCCGCTTGCGGCTTCACTAGCAAACCTCCTGCTTACAACTATTTATTCCAAAGAACACCTCAATTTTGAGCTAACTAGATATGGCAAAACCCATCCGCAAGACCGGGCCTCGCAAGCAGAAGAAAAATATTCCCAATGGCGTGGCTCATATTCAATCCACCTTTAACAACACAATCGTGACTATCACTGACGCAAGTGGTAACGCGGTCTCCTGGGCATCAGCAGGGTCTAGTGGCTTCAAGGGTGCCAAGAAAGGGACCCCTTTTGCAGCCCAGACAGCCGCCGATGGCGCAGCTCGCAGAGCAATCGATCAAGGCATGCGTCAGTGCGAAGTACAAGTTAGCGGTCCAGGCTCCGGTCGTGAAACAGCGATTAGGGCACTGCAAGGCGCTGGCTTGGAAATCACTTTGATTCGGGACGTCACCCCTATTCCCCACAACGGTTGTCGTCCGCCCAAACGTCGTCGCGTATAGAGCCGCATGATGCGATGGTAACAGCCTTGTATAGAAAGGCACACTCATAGCCTTTCTTCGTCAGAAAGATTGCGTAGAGAAGCGTTTCAAACAGGGTGAAATATTTAAGTTTGGCGGATCTAGAAACCGCAGATACTACTATGTTTAGCCCAGAGGCCGTTTGCTTAGGCCAGTGTCCGGCTATTGAAGTCCACCAGAGGTTATGAATGGCACAGTTTCAGGTCAATTGTGTAGAGTCTATTGTTGAAGATGACCAGAGTCAATTTAGTCGGTTTGTAATTGAGCCTTTGGGTCGCAGTCAAGGCACAACGGTGGGCAATGCCCTTCGCCGCGTGCTGCTTTCTAATCTAGAAGGGACGGCTGTTACCTCTGTGCGAATTGCAGGGGCTAGTCACGAATTTTCGACCATCCCTGGCGTTCGTGAGGATGTCTTGGATATCTTGTTGAACATGAAGGAGACCGTGCTGAAGAGCTATTCAGCGCAGCCCCAGATTGGTCGTTTGGTGGTTCAAGGCCCGGCGAAGGTGACTGCTGCCAATTTTGATTTACCTTCTGAAGTGGAGCTAATCAGCACAGATCGATATATTGCTTCTGTCTCAGCAGGTCATAAGTTAGAGATGGAGTTTCGGATTGAGCGCGGCAAGGGCTACAAAGCAATTGACCGCAGCCGCGAAGAAACGGGCGGTGTGGAATTTATGCAGATTGATGCAGTCTTTATGCCCGTGCGCAAAGTGAACTACAGCGTCGAAAATTTCATCGATCCTGAAGGACTACCCAAAGACCGTCTGATGATGGAAATCTGGACAAACGGTAGTTTGACAGCTCAGCAGGCGATGAGCGAAGCGGCGGCTTTGCTCGTCGACATGTTCAATCCGCTCAAGGATGTCACCCTTGAGCCCAAGCGGGACGAAGACACGAAGGAAGAAGACCCAACGTACCAGATTCCGATTGAGGAGCTACAGCTCTCAGTTCGCGCATACAACTGTTTGAAGCGGGCTCAGATTAACGCGGTTTCCGACCTGCTTGACTACAGCCAAGAAGATCTCTTGGAGATCAAGAATTTTGGCCAGAAGTCAGCTGAGGAAGTCGTCGAGGCGCTTCAGATTCACCTAGGCATTATGCTGCCTTTGGAAAAACCTGCTAAGTCTGTTTAGACTAGGTCTGCTGGAGAGGCAGTTTTGAGCAGCAGGTTTGAGCGGCAGTGGAGATTGTGAATCGAGCTCTGCTGCTGCGTTTAATTTTTCATAATAAGTTTAGAAGAAGAGGATAGAACAATGCGACATGGTCGTCGTGTACCAAAGTTGGGGAAGGCTGCTGACCAGCGTAAGGCGCTGTTGCGATCGCTCACTACAGAGCTGATCCGCAATGGCCGCATCAAGACCACCGAAGCTAGGGCGAAAGCAGTTCGCTCTGAAGCCGAGAGAATGGTTACGCTAGCTAAGGATGGTACGCTGTCTGCGCGGCGTAGAGCCATGGGCTATATGTACGACAAGCAGCTTGTACATGCTTTGTTCGAACAGGCACCCGATCGCTACGCCGATCGCGACGGCGGCTATACCCGCATAGTGCGTACAGTCACTCGTCGTGGGGACAACGCTCGCATGGCGATCATCGAGCTTACCTAGGCAAATCTCTAGTCGATGGCTAGCGGATGGGCCGAGGTGATAGGTTCAGGTGATGGGTTCAGCAAATAGCCGAGACCAAAAGGTTTCTCGGCAGCTGCAAAGACTACCCGCAGATAAGCGCTCTGTCCAACGGGTTGCCCTAGTCATTCAATACCAGGGAACTCATTTTCACGGCTGGCAAAGGCAGGCCAATGCCGAGCGGACAGTGCAGGCTGAGATTGAGCAGGCGATCGCATCAGTCACTGGTCATCACTCCGCTTTAGTCGGCGCAGGTAGAACAGATGCAGGGGTTCATGCCGCTGCTCAGGTTGCTCACTTTGCCGCGCCGGATGTCATTCCAGCAGAGCGATGGTCGACTATCCTCAACGATCGGCTCGGCGATGATATTGCCATCAGGGCCTCAGCCGCCGTAGCTAGCGACTGGCATGCCCAGTTCTCCGCCAACTGGCGACGCTATCGATACACCTTCTACACTAGCCGATATCCCAATCTATTCGTCCGTCCCTATGTCTGGCACTATTACCATCAGCCACTAGACGAAAGCCTAATGCTGAGCGCACTCCGGCCCATGGTGGGTTATCATAACCAGGCCGCGTTTCATCGCACGGGTTCCGATCGCACTCATTCCTGGGTAGAGCTACAAGACGTGCAGTGCTCACGATCTGGTGATTTTGTTCAGATCGAGCTACAGGCAAAAGGATTTTTGTACGGTATGGTTCGCCTGATCATGGGCCTGATTGTTCAGGTAGGCGAGCAAACGCTGTCTCCAGACGAATTTGCAGCCATTTGGCGAAACCAGCGCCGCGATTTGGTAAGATATAGTGCTCCCCCCCAGGGACTTTGCCTTTTGCGGGTGGGCTACGCCAATTTTCCCTTTGAACCCAAGGCTTGGGTAGATACCCAACCTCAGTTCTACTTCTCTTCTAATTCTGACTAACCCCTTACTTAACTGACGATTCAAGACGCCCACGGTACACGCTATGTCAACGAAAACTACCCTTACTCCTGTTAAAGAAATCGAGCGCGATTGGTATGTGGTAAATGCCGCTGATCAGCGTTTAGGTCGGCTAGCTACCGAAATTGCGCAGGTGCTGCGCGGCAAGAAAAAGCCAAACTACGCACCTCATATGGACACAGGCGATTTCGTTGTCGTGGTCAACGCCGATAAAGTAATTGTGACTGGCCGAAAAAGCGAACAGAAGCTGTATCGCCGTCATTCTGGCCGTCCTGGCGGAATGAAGACCGAGACATTCAATCAACTGCAAGCGCGTATTCCCGAGCGAATTGTCGAAAAAGCAGTTAAAGGCATGTTGCCCAAGAACGCCTTGGGCCGTCAGCTATTTACCAAGCTAAAGGTCTACGCTGGCCCTAATCATCCCCACGCGGCGCAGAGCCCTCAAACCCTAACCGTTAACACTACTGGAGCTAACTAAATCATGGCAGACCAATCTGATCGCGCTGTATATTGGGGCACTGGCCGCCGCAAGTCCTCAGTTGCAAGGGTCCGCCTAGTTCCTGGCAACGGTGCCCTAACAGTTAATAAAAAGCCCGGTGAAGAGTATTTGCAGGGAAATCCCGCCTATCTCACTGCTGCCAAAGCGCCCTTGGAAACCCTGGGTCTAGAAGGCGAATACGATATCCTAGTAAACGTACGCGGTGGCGGCCTCACAGGTCAGGCGGATTCTATCAAGCTGGGCGTTGCTCGCGCTCTATGCATGCTCGATCCTGACAACCGGATGCCTCTGAAGACCGAAGGCTATCTCACCCGCGATCCACGTCAGAAGGAGCGGAAGAAGTACGGCTTGAAGAAGGCTCGCAAGGCGGGTCAGTTCTCGAAGCGCTAAAATTTTCTACAAACAAATTCTCTAGAACAATGCCAAAAGCTGATATTCATCCAAAGTGGTACCCCGAGGCAAAAGTGTTTTGCAACGGCAAAGAAGTCATGACCGTGGGCTCTACCAAACCTGAGCTCAACATTGATGTGTGGTCTGGTAACCATCCTTTCTACACAGGCACTCAGAAGATTATTGATACCGAAGGCCGAGTAGAGCGCTTCTTGCGTAAGTACGGTATGTCTACCGAAGCTGAAGCTACTGAAACAACCGAAGAGACAACTGAAGGCGACGCTAAAGCTTAGCGTCCTTAAGCGTCTACAATTCCGAGCGATTGATTCTCAGCTGTGGTCTGGGTTTGGGTTGCTCGGATATTTTTTTGCTTTCTTTTTGAGAGTCTACTTTTGAAAAGGTAGATTTAATAGACCTACCCTGTAACTACCTCCGAATTCACTCCGTTCTGGCTAACTGCTATGGCTGAATCCTATCTACTACAAAAATTAGAGTCTGTAGAACAGACGTTCGGTGAGCTGACTCAGCGGATGGCTGACCCGGATGTGGCCAAAGACCCGGACGAATTTCAAAAGATTGCCAAGATGCGAGCTTCGCTAGAAGAAACAGTGCAGACCTATCATCAGTGGCAGGAAACTGATGAAGAGCTAACAGGTGCTAGAGAAGTTTATAAAGAAGCCGCTAGCGATTCGGAAATGAAAGAGATGGCGGCGATGGAAGTAACCGATCTAGAGGAGTCTTTGGAGTCTTTGGAGAATCGACTAAAGATTCTGCTGCTGCCGCGCGACCCGAATGATGACAAGAACATCATGCTAGAGATCCGGGCTGGGACTGGTGGTGATGAAGCCGGTATCTGGGCGGGAGATTTGCTGCGTTTGTACAGCCGATATGCTGAAGGGCAAGGTTGGAAGGCGAATTTGCTAAGCGAATCGCGCGCTGATATGGGTGGCGTGAAAGAAGCCATCATGGAAATTCAAGGCGATCAGGTTTATAGCAAGCTGAAGTTTGAATCGGGTGTGCATCGGGTGCAGCGAGTGCCGTTAACAGAGTCAGGCGGACGGGTACACACCTCTACGGCGACGGTGGCGGTGATGCCGGAAGTGGACGATGTGGAAATCCATATCGACCCGAAAGAGATCGTGATGACGACAGCTAGATCTGGGGGTGCAGGCGGCCAGAATGTGAACAAGGTGGAGACGGCAGTGGATTTGATTCACAAGCCGACGGGGATTCGGGTGTTTTGTACTGAGGAGCGATCGCAGCTCCAAAACCGAGAGCGCGCCATGCAAATTTTGCGAGCCAAACTATACGAAATGAAGCTACAGGAGCAAAAAGACGAAATCAGCTCCATGCGAAAGTCTCAGGTCGGCTCCGGCTCTCGCTCCGAAAAAATCCGCACCTACAACTACAAAGACAACCGCGTCACCGATCACCGCCTCAACCAAAACTTCTCACTGCCAGCGGTCTTAGAAGGCGACATCGAAACCGTAGTTCAAACCTGTATTTCACAAGACCAGCAAGAGCGTTTAGAAGAATTAGCCGCCTCCACAACAGAAGCAGTTTGATGAACTATGTAGTGAACTATCCTGTTCTAGTGGAGCACTACGCGATTTTGATGTGTTTTTGCAATCCTATCAGAAGAACATTAGGCCGTTGTCCTAAGTCGCTGAATCCACTGATTCGTCCCGTAGCGACCCAATAGAAGATTATCAATCCCAATCGAAGCGTCCAACTGCGGCCAGTAAAGAGATTCACCACCAGCTCGGAGCATAACATCTGCAAGCTGATCCTCTGTTGGTTGAGAAATCTCTAAGGTGACTTCTTGGATGTGCAGTGGATTAAATTGATAGCTCGAACCATTCTCGAATGTAATGACCGCTTTGCCTATATCCGATAGATAGCGGATATCCGTCGGAGCAATACGGCAATGCTTTTGCTCATTCCACTGTTTGATCGCTGCATCAATGTCTCTATCTTCTTCAAGATCGCGGGCTGCATTGGCTAACTCTGAAACATTCATGAGGTCTAACGAAAATGATTCACTACTGACCATGATACTTGTTCCAAAGCTGAAGCAGTTCCTTGCGATGCTTCCTAGCTGCTTTCAGTGCCTTTTTGACAGTAGCTCTATCCAAATTTCCTGATATTGGAGACTTGCTTCGCATCAAATACAAGATGGCATCATCGTCAGTAAGCCTAATTTTCACCTCTCCATCTGCACAAACTACGTGGCAGTGTGCTGGATTGTGGTCATCTAACCGGATTTCGAGGCGAAACATGCCTTCGCTAATTTTAGGCATCTCTACGCGTATGTATTAGTTTCTCGACTATACAGTTCAAGCGTTCTACAATGAACGCTCTCCGCTAGCGTACTGAGCTTCTCAAGTCATGGCAAAATTTCTGCATATTTCTGATATTCATCTCGGTTTTGATCGCTACGACAGCAAGCCGCGAACATTAGATTTTTTCTATGCGCTCAAGGATGTTTTAGAGAAGTATGCAGTTGCAGAGCAAGTCGATTTTGTCATCATCGGTGGCGATTTGTTCGAGCATCGCAATATTAAGCCTGCAATCTTGAATCAGGCGCAGCTGTGCTTTCAGATTCTACGCGAAGCGAATATTCCGGTGCTGGCGATTGAAGGCAATCACGACAATGCGCCGTATGGAACGAAGTCGAGCTGGCTGCGCTATCTGTCTGACTGGGGACTGCTGAAACTGTTGGAACCTGGTGATGTTAATTCGGGTGAGCCTTTTTATTCTCCTTGGGACGAGGATAGTCAGCGGGGTGGATATATTGACCTAGACTGCGGTGTGCGGGTGCTGGGTTCTAGCTGGTATGGGGCAGCAGCGCCAAGGGCAATTGAGCAGATTGCGGCGGCAATGGGTGAGTTGCCGAAGGCTCAAGGGTCATCCATTTTGCTATTTCATCATGGGCTAGAAGGACAGATTGCTCGGTATTCCGGGGCTTTGCGCTATTCGGAGGTGCTGCCGCTGAAGAAAGCAGGAGTGGATTATCTAGCGCTAGGTCATATTCACAAGAACTATTCGGAGGATGACTGGATTTTTAATCCAGGGTCGATCGAGGCGAATAATGTGGAGGAGAGCCAGTTTGAGCGGGGGGCGTATTTGGTTGAGATCGATGAGAAAGGCACGATCGAGGCGGAGCTGAAGACGGATTATCAGCAGAGGCCGATTGTGCGGCTGCAACAAAAGCTGCGGAGTCAAGATGCAATTGAATCGGTGGGGGAAGGCGCGATCGCCCTCATCCAATCAGCTATCAAATCCAAGAAAATCATCCCTGACCAGCAGCCAATCGTAGAGCTGCGTATCACTGGCACCGTCGGCTTTGATCGCTTAGAACTAGACATCCGTCAGCTCCAAAAGCAGCTCCAAGAGCTCTGTAACGCTTTGATATTTCTACTGCGATACGACGTCGAAGAAGACGGCTACAGCTCGCATATTTCAGAAGAAGCTAGTCGGCTAGAAGTAGAGCAGGAAGTTTTCACAGACCTGTTATCGGCCAACGCACGCTACAAAAAGCAGGCTGAAAAGTTAGCGCACGGTTTGATCGATTTGAAAACTCGTCAGATGGATGGTGAGAGTGAGGAGAGTTTGTATGGGCTGGTGGAGACTATCCTGGATGTGGGGGACTAGTCGAGGGTGACTTTCGTGGAGGAGAGAGGAAGTAGGGAATAGGGGGATAGGGGAGGTTATATCTTGTAGGGGGTTGCGTACCCTAGGGTTAGAGTCGCTATCTGCAAAGCCCTTTATGACAACTTCTGCAATCGATCTCGAGAAGGTATTCAAGGCGGGTGTCGCTGCTTATAGAGAGGGTGACTACGAGCAGGCGATCGCACTACTCAATCGGCTAACTCGATTAGGCAGCCGAACCTATTGGCTAAAGGCAAGTATGGGTTTGGTGCAAGTTTATACAGCTCAGCAGCGATGGGCTGATGCTAGAGCGCAGTGCCAGGAGATTTTGCAAAAGACCTCTATGCCAGCACCCCAAACATGGGCAGAGACGACTTTGCTCAGTATTGATCGTCAAGTGGCTGAAGCAACCGCCGCTGCTTCTGATAGCGCTACGAACAAAGATCAAAGTGGGTTTCGGCCTATTGAACCTGATTCGCAAGTCATCAGACCAAACTCTCAGGCAATAAAGAGATCTATCAGTCACTTTCGGACTGTTGATCCATTGTCAGAGCCTCGTAGTGTTTCAAAAGAGCCCAATGCCCTGGCGGCTCCTGATGAGATATCTGAATTGCAGGTGTCTATGTTTCACTACACCTATCTCAACGATGAGGCTGAACGAACAGCTATCGGAACCAAGTCTACGACTGAACCGGGTACTGCGAATGAAAGCTATCTATGGACCTATGGTGATCGCCTGCCACGGGGGCGATCGCTAGGACGAGCCAGACAAGGGGCAATAAGAATAGCTCAGCTAGGAAGTGCGATCGCCATCTACTTTCTTCTACGCCTTTTGATCCACCGCCTCGTTGCCCTCGTCAACAGCTGCCTAGCTTTCCTAGATAGAATCTTGCCGTTCTGGATCCATGCGCTACCTGGCGTCTTCAGAGACGTTACCTGGCCACTGTTGATAGTCTTACTCGCGATTACAATTGCCTCTCCTTGGCTGTGGGATTTGATTCTTCGTCTTTTTGCCGATCGCCAGAAGTTCTCTATTAGTCAGCTACGTGCTCACTCCCCAGAATCTGCCAGCGTAATTAGTCGCTACTGCCGTGGTCGCCGATGGAGCTTACCCACTCTGTGGACGCTACCGACTGACATCCCGCTGCTTTTTTCCTACGGCTGGCTACCTCGCAATGCCAGATTAATAGTTTCAAAAGGACTGCTATCTGAACTAAGAGAAGATGAAATAGCTGCTCTATGTGCTTACGAGCTATCTCACTGGAGCAGCTGGCATTGGCCTTTGCTCTCCATTCACGGCTTGTTTCTTCAGATACTGCATCAAACCTATTGGCAGCTAGTCCTGTGGGGAAATATGCAAAAGCCACCACTGAAATGGACGGCGGGAATAGCGGCTAATTTTAGCTATGGGCTTTTTTGGCTAGTTCGGCTGCCAGGGCTATGGGTAGCTAGGGTGCGGACTTATTATGGCGATCGCACCGCTACCGAAATCACCGGTAATCCCAATGCCTTGATTCGAGGACTCGCCAAACTTTCTTTTGGCCTAGCTGCAAGCGTAGAGCGACAGGGATACACTCCAAATTGGGTTGAGAGTTTGGGTCTGCTAATGCCTGTGCAAGCCGACCTTGCTAGACAAAGCCTCTACGGTCATTGGCCTCTATCAGAACTATTTGCGTGGGATAGTAAGAACCCCCTGCGAAACTGGATGGATTTTTTGGATTCGCACCCACCCTTGGGCGATCGGCTGTGTGCGATCGCAGCCTATGCTAAACACTGGAAGCTTACACCCGAAATTGCATTCGCCACATCCTCTCGAATAAAAGGCGGCCTATCAAAGCAGAACTGGCAGCGGCTGCTCCGCCAGGGAACGCCATACCTGGGGCTGGTGATAGGGGCAACAATTGGAACGGCGCTGTGGGGGATAGGGGCGATCGCCTCCCTGGTAGAGTGGCCTGTATTCGACTGGATGCATAGAGATATTGGCCTTTTTCAGTGCTGCCTGCTGTTGGGTGTCGGTATTGGCAGCCTCTTGCGAATCAACTGTTTCTTTCCTGATTTATCTTTATCTATGTCACTTTCCGATGCGCTGCCCGAATGGGTTTGCCATCCTGGGCTTTTACCGGTGGACGGTCTGCCGACAAAGCTCACAGGGACTATTCTTGGCAGACCGGGCATCGCTAATTGGCTAGGCCAAGATTTGTATTTGCGATCGCCCTTTGGTCTTGTCAAGCTGCATTTCTTTTCCATCACCGGACCGTTAGGTAACCTGCTTAATCGATCAAAAACGCCTCGCATGCTTCAGGGCGAATCAGTCCAAGTCTTAGGATGGTTTCGCCGAGGGGCTCAGCCCTGGCTTGACGTTGACAAGATCCGACTTGGCAATGGCAGGTTGCTGACAGCAGGTCATCCGCTCTATTCGCTCATGATTGCTGCAGTAGCCACCGGACTGGGTTTGTGGCTATTGCTGAAAAGTACTGGCCACACAGGATGATGTACCTGAAAATTTGAGGATCAACAGCGAAAGCTACACCCAATCAACATGAAGAAATATTGCAGGCACTAGGCAAAGAGTGCTACATTCTTTCGCAAGAACTTGTTTTGTCTATCGTTTGGACAGCTTAGTAACCTGTAAGTTAACAATCTACAGAAAGTTTGCACATCTAGCGTTAGGCGCGGGTTCTCCTACTCTCAACACAGCATCTGGGCCAGTCGCTTCATAGCGGCTGGCCTTTTATTGTTTGGCCTAATCACGCTCTGCTAGTTGCGTCGATCACTTGGTTGAGCACCTGACATCGTGATATTTTAGGAATGGCAGAGTGAGAAACTAGCCGTGTAGCTTGCATGCTGGCTCTGCTGTTCAAAACAGTTATTTGAGAGCAAGAATAAGCAGCGAAATTTTACGCCGAGTCCAATCAAAAGCAAAACTTTGGCAAGTTCTGTCTGATCGTAACGGCGTTATCGCGTAGATGGAGGTAAGTTCCTCTGTGTGGCGCTCAAACGATTTATGTAGGCTGATCGCAGCGGCTAAGGCTTGTAAAAGTTTCTAAGCCTTTTTAGGAACTTTGAGTCGCCTGATAGAAGAAGTTGCCGCTCTTCAATAGAAAACGTCGCGTTCAAAACACGGTCTTCAAAGACACGGTGTTCAAAAGTTTTTCCATATTCTAGTGGGCTAGGCATTTTTTGTATGCCGCTTGTAGGCAAGCAACAAAGGCTTATTCCCTATGGGTTTTAAGAAAGTTAGAAAGAATTAGAGGTTATCTCACATGTCAGTTCGTTTGTACTTTGGCAATCTGCCACGGAATCTTGAGCGTGAAGAATTTGAGGCTATTTTCACTGAAGATAACGACAACCTAGTTTCGGTTAAGTTGATTTCAGATCGCAAAACTGGTAAGTGTCGAGGATTTGGCTTTGTGACTGCTAAAGACGACGAGACAGCAGACGCCCTAGTCGAGAAGTACAACGGCTTTACTCTACAAGATGCCACCTTGAAGGTAGAGAAAGCGATGCCTCGAACTGAAAAAGAGACTGAGGCTCCTCGCAGTGAGAGTGGTGGCCAACGCCGCAGCAAGAAGAGCGGTGGCAAACGTGGTGGTAACAACGTTGTTGTCGCAGAAAGTCAAACTGCTGATGCTGGCCCAGATCCTCGATGGGCACAAGATCTCGCCAAGCTAAAAGAAATGTTGGCAGCCCAGACAACTGCCTCTTAGTAATCGCGTCGTAATCACGTTACAGGTAGATTTATCTGCTGGGGTTAGACCATCACTAGAAAAACAGCCTTACGATACGAGATCTGTTTTTCTAGTGATGGTTTTTTATTGCTACAGCAGTTTCTAGCGGTGATACTGGATGCTATCTACGAAACCTGCGCTCTGACAAGTGCCTGCGGCAAATAGAGAAACTTACGCGCTTTGGGGACGTACGCCCGGCGGTTGAAGACATCGTAATCGTTCTCGACAATGACATCTAGAATCTTTCTGTATAGCATTAGTGCTGTCCAAACTGGCCAACGTGCATCTGGATGCAACCGACTGATTCCAGCTTCTGCTTCTCGGTAGTACTTAAGTGCTCTTTGGATTTGGAACCGCATCAGTGCCCGCCAGCGGTCGTCTATCACGCCTTTCATCAGCTCTTCTTCTGTGTAGTCAAATAGCTCTAGATCCTCTAGCGGCAGATATATTCGTCCTCTTCTAGCGTCTTCACCTACGTCTCTAAGGATGTTGGTGAGCTGGTTCGCAATTCCCAACGAGATCGCCTCAGGAATCGGAGGTGTTGCTGGGTTCGAACGCATCCAAGGAGAGGCGTTGACCTCAGTATCCATTCCCATCACTACTGTCGACATGAGCCCGACCGTGCCTGCTACCCGATAGCAGTACAGCTTGAGTTCTTCAAAAGTTTTGTAGCGAGAGCGGTGCAGGTCCATTCTCTGCCCAGATATCATGTCTCTAAACGGCTGGATGTCTAGCTCGTAGCGCTCTAGCGTATCGACCATCGCTACGTCTAAGTTATCTTTTGGGCTACCAGAGAACAGATTTTCTAGCGTAGATTCCCAATGGTCTAGCGTACTTTCTGTTGTGAACTTTGCTTGGGGGCCGTCTACTAATTCGTCGGTTCGACGACACCAGACGTAAATCGCCCAAATCGCTCTCCGCTTGGCTTCTGGCATGAGTAGCGTGCCCATGTAGAACGTCTTGGAGCACTCTGCCGTAATTTGACGACACTGTTCGTAGGACTCTTGGATCGATACAAACTTGGGCGGAAGGGTCGTTGAAGGATGGGTCAGTTGCAGCATCAATGCCTCAAACTGGAAAAATGAACAATAGTCGTCGGACGAGTCAGCCAAAGCGCCCTGTGATCGCATACAACCAGCAGAAAATCGTCGTTTCCTTGCGTGGCTAAGCGATGCGTAATTTCCTTATTATATGTTTCAAAGCGTTACATTTTGAGGCGGACCTCAATTTCTCTCGTATCAAGCGCGACTTCAGCTACCGCCAGATAACCGCCAGATAAAAGACAAACTAACCCTTCATCCTTTGCGCCCTGGGCAGTTTGCTTGGCCATCTATCCAATCTATCCATTACCTTTTATTCTCTTTTCTCATAGAATTTCTTCGAGATTTGTTGGTTGTCTAGCGTTTGTAGCGAGCTATCATAAAAGCCTTTCAAAGCAGCTAAAGGAGATTGATGAGACAGTCTAACGTGGACTTTTTGCAGCAGAGCGACCCAGAGCTGGCCGCCATTATTGATAGAGAACTCAATCGACAGCAAACCCATCTAGAGCTGATCGCTAGTGAGAACTTTACCTCTCCAGCAGTGATGGCAGCCCAAGGCTCTGTACTGACCAATAAGTACGCCGAAGGACTGCCGAACAAGCGCTACTACGGCGGCTGCGAATTTGTTGACCAGGCAGAGCATCTGGCGATTGAGCGGGTGAAGGCACTATTTGGCGCGGCTCATGCAAATGTGCAGCCTCACTCTGGGGCGCAGGCAAACTTCGCGGTGTTCCTTGCGTTGCTAAAGCCAGGCGATACAATTCTGGGAATGGATTTATCTCATGGTGGCCATCTGACTCATGGTTCGCCAGTGAACTACTCGGGCAAGTGGTTTAACGTTGTGCAGTACGGAGTGAACCGCGAAAGCGAGCAGCTCGATTTTGACGAAATTCGTCAGATAGCAGTCGAGCACCAGCCTAAGCTGATTATCTGTGGGTATTCGGCGTATCCTCGAACGATTCATTTTGAGAAGTTTCGGGCGATCGCAGACGAAGTCGGTGCATATCTGATGGCAGATATTGCTCATATTGCTGGATTAGTGGCAACGGGTCATCATCCTAATCCCTTACCTCACTGTGATGTAGTCACCACGACGACTCACAAAACCCTGCGTGGTCCTCGGGGCGGGTTGATCATGACTCGTGACGCTGAGCTGGGTAAAAAGTTTGACAAGGCCGTTTTCCCAGGTAGCCAGGGTGGACCGCTAGAGCATATCGTCGCGGCCAAGGCAGTTGCTTTCGGTGAGGCGCTAAAGCCCGAATTTGAAACTTACTGCGCACAGGTAATCAAGAACGCCCAGGCGTTAGCCGCTCAACTTCAAGAGAGAGGAATTAAGGTCGTCTCCGATGGCACAGACAACCACCTAGTGCTAGTAGATCTTCGCTCTATTGGGATGACAGGCAAGATTGCAGATGCTCTGGTGAGTGAAGTTCACATCACTGCTAATAAAAATACGGTGCCTTTTGATCCAGAATCTCCTTTTGTTACTAGTGGTCTGCGTCTAGGCACACCAGCGATGACCACCAGAGGAATGGGTGAAACGGAATTTATGGAGATTGCCAATATCATTGCCGATCGGTTGCTGAGTCCAGAAGATAGTGGTGTGGAATCAGACTGTAAGCAGCGGGTAGGTGCTTTGTGTGATCGCTTCCCGCTGTATCCGCATCTGCGATCGCCAGAGCCAGCACTTGTATAGGCGCTGTAAACGCTGCTAGCCATCACTATCGAAACCCCAGGCATCTTCTAAGATACCTGGGGTTTTGTATGGGAAAATCTACGCAGTTACCGGAAATGAGCACTCGTCAGCAGATTCAACGAAGATATCTTGCAGCGCCAACTTTACACTGTCTAGACAAATCGCTAGACAAGGCGAATTTGATGTTATTCATGCTTTAGATAGTAGGCAAAGGCTATACTGTCGCCGAACGGTGATAAATTTACAGAAATTGATGTTATTTGTGCTTAATTTTGCTGCGCGCAACTGCTCCGTCAGTCCGGCTGTCAGCTTTTTCTCAGCGCGTATAGTCTCAAGCCTGTATTTCTAAAGCATTTATTTCTACATTGCCCACCCTATCTCACCCTTTCCGATGGCGTTTCCGTTTTACCATCTGTTTGCTTTTATTCTCTCCGCTATCGTTGTCCTATGTTTGACGCCGCTAGTCAGAAAGGCAGGTCTTGCCAGCGGTAGGGTCGACATGCCCGGTACTAGGAAAGTTCACAGCCAGCCGATGGTTCGTCTGGGTGGGGTCTCTATCTTTATCGGGGTGCTGGTGGCGCTGCTGTCAGTATGGGCAGCGGGTGGCTTTTTGGGTAGCGATGGTGAACCGCTAGAGCGCGTTGCAGAGTATTCGGTTTGGGGCGTTACGCTAGGCGGTCTTGCCTTTTTCTTGATTGGCTTGATCGATGACCTGTTTGGCCTGTCGCCTGTTAGCCGTTTGATTATGCAGTCAGCAGTCGCCTCAGTCGCCTGGTGGGTAGGTGTAGATATCCGCTTTTTGACCATTCCTTTCGTCGGTATCACTCAGCTGCCAGCCTGGTTGAGTTTACTCGTCACAATCTTTTGGCTGGTGGGTATGGCAAATGCTATCAACTGGATTGACGGCCTCGATGGTCTAGCGGCAGGCGTCTCTGGGATTGCAGCGGCGGTGATGGTGGTTGTTAGTCTATACATGGGTCAACCTGCGGCAGCCCTGATTGCGGCAGCATTAGCAGGCGGATCGGTGGCCTTTTTGCGCTACAACTTCAACCCCGCTCAGATCTTCATGGGTGATGGCGGCGCTTATTTTATTGGCTTTACCTTGGCCGGCGTGGGTGTGATTGGTCTGGTGAAAGGGGTTACGACTGTTGCAGTGCTGCTGCCTTCGTTAACATTGGCAGTGCCGATTTTGGATATGTCTGCGGTGATTTTGCTGCGGCTGCGACAGGGACTATCGCCTTTTGTGGCGGATAAGCGCCATCTGCATCACCGTTTGCTCAACGCCGGATTCTCTCATCGGTTTACGGTGATGTTTATCTACGTGCTAGCGCTGTGGGTGGGCAGTCTGGCGATGGCTTTTTCTGGTCTAAGAGCCGGTATCCCGTTTGTTTGTGCATCGACCGCGCTTCTGAGCTTCACGGGTTGGAAGGCTGTACATCTGGCTAAGTAGGTGTCGGCATTAGGCTCAGTAGGGATGCTCAGTAGGGATAGGGATAGGGCCGAAGAAGGTTTTCGGCTTTGTATAGGTAGAAGGTTTCGGAGGTTTCGCCGCCGCGCTGAGTGGCGATTTGTGTCAGCGGGGTGATAGCTGCGAAGTAGGGCGCGATCACCTCAACTTCCTCTATGCGAGACGCTCTATCTAAGCTGATAAACAATGCATTCTCACCGATCCACTGCTGCGGCTCGAACCAGAAAGCATGACCGCGTGGATCGCTTGTGAAGCTACTCACCGGCAAATTGATATCTTCCGGTAGGGATAGCGCCACATATCCGCTTAGCCAGTACTTGGATGTAATCACAAAGCCAACAGTCCCAACAGCCGCTCGAAATTCGTCGGACTGCTCAAAACGCTGGCGCAGCTGCATCGTATCTATCAATTCTGTTGACGGGTCTGATTCGATCGGAATGATGCCACCTAGAAGAGCGCGATCACCTGACTTTTGCAGCGTGCCCAGTGTGATGTGAGTCAGCGTGAACATGAGTAGAATGCCTATTGTCCATGCCGAGCCGCTTAGCCAACGGCGGACTCTTCTGACTGGCCAGCTAGCGGTGGCATACCCCAGCAAAATAGCTAGACTCCACAGTCCAGGTGCTGGCCAAGCCGGAAAGGTATGAGTCGAGCCACCAACTAACGTGAAGCCAAGGGCTGTAGGCAGCCCACTCCAAAGGAGAAAGTTGATTTTGCTCGCAGTTTGCTGATCACGGGCATTCAATTTGCTCGATGGTCTGCGAATCAGCTGACTAAGTGAGGCTTTTGCGCTCGTCCACCATAGCGGTAGCGCGATACTGGGAAACAGGTAGCCGAACTGAGCCAGGATGACACCTACTAGTGAACTCAGCGAGTAGCTATTGCTGCGATCACCGTACTCGGCAAAGCGATCGCCTAGCTGAAAGTGAAACGAAATCCAGTCGTGAGTGGCGTTCCAATACAGCAGCGGCAGTAGCGCTAATCCAAATATCAGCAATCCCCACCCAAACCATCTAGATTGGAATACGATTCTGTATGATTTGTTCGCCAGGCAAAAGCCCGCAACGCTAAACGCAAGCACAAAGCCGTGATATTTACTCAGGCAGGCCAGTCCAATAGCCAGAGAAATTGCAGCTATCCGAGCCGTTGGGCGATACCTCTCTAATTGTCCTGACGCTCTAGCCGAAAAGAATTCGCGCACGCAAAGATAGAGCGTCATGCTCCAGAAGAAGATGAGCGCATTGTCCGGTGCAGCGAGGATGCCGAAGCTGAGGAAGAAAAGCGGCGTGATTGAGGCGATCGCACAACTAATCAACCCTGCGCGAGCCCCAAACAGCCACTTCCCACTGGCATAGAGTAGCCATAGACTGGCTGTGAACAGTACGAGCGCACCTAGTCGCAAGGTGAAAGGCGTCGCTGTTCCTGTTAACCATATTCCTGTGCCTGTAGTAACGGCCACGGCTAGCGGATGGTCAAAGTAGCTCCAGTCTAGAGTCTGCGTGTAGAGAAAGTAGTAGGCTTCATCAAAGCCCACCGGCAAAAAGTAGGCAATAATGCTGCGAAAGAGCAAACCGCCAATCAAGAGCTGCCACAAAATCATTTTTCGATAACAATTTTCGACAAAAATCATGAACAAAAGCGCTGAGATTATTTGTGTAGGAACAGAGCTATTGCTTGGCGATATCTTGAATAGCAACGTTCAATATTTAGCTCAGCAGCTAGCGAGTTTGGGCATCGCCCATCACTATCAGACCGTCGTCGGCGACAATCCAACTCGAATCAAACAGGCTGTGGCAATTGCTTGCGATCGCGCCCGCCTAATTATTCTGACAGGGGGTCTAGGTCCCACCCCAGACGATCTCACCCTAGCTGCTCTTGCTGACTTCTTTTCTACTCCCCTGGTAGAACGCCCAGAAATCGTCGCTGACCTCGAAGAAAAGTTTGCCAAACGGGGGCAAACGCTTAGCCAAACCAGTCGCAGACAGGCACTGCTACCAGAGCGCACAGAAATTTTGCCTAATCCTGTTGGCTCTGCGCCCGGCGTCATCTGGATGCCGAGGCCAGGACTGACGATCATGACCTTTCCTGGCGTTCCTTGGGAGATGAAAGCAATGTGGACAGCGACCGCAGTTCCTTATCTGTATGCAACCCACTGGGCAAGCGGCGTGATCCACAGCCGAACTCTGAATTTTTGGGGCATTGGTGAATCGACTTTGTCACAAAAGGTGGCGGATTTCCTTGCCTTGGATAATCCAACAGTGGCCCCTTATGCATTAGGAGGCAAAGTGATCTTACGAATTTCGGCTAGCGCGGAGTCGGTAGCGGCTGCGAACCAGCTGATTGATCCTGTGGCCACGGAGATCCGTGAACTCACTGGGGATGCTTGCTACGGGCAAGATGACGAGACGCTGGCAGATGTGGTGGGGATGCTACTGAGGACGCGATCGCAAACCCTAAGTGTCGCCGAATCTTGCACGGGTGGCAGTTTAGGCGGTCTCATTACCGCAGTTCCGGGTAGCTCCAGCTATTTTTGGGGCGGTGTCATCTCTTATGACAACCGGGTAAAGCAGCAGGTGCTAGGCGTAGATGCAGCACTGCTTGCTCGCTGCGGTGCGGTGAGTGCGGAAGTGGCAGCAGCAATGGCTTCGGGAGTACGTGATCGCCTAGAAACAGACTGGGCACTTAGCATCACTGGGATTGCCGGACCGGGCGGCGGCAGCAATGAAAAACCAGTCGGCCTAGTCTATATCGGCCTGGCCTCAAAGGGTGGGATCAAAACAGAGAAGCATTTGTTCGGCCAAGCAGCCTCGCGTGATCGCCTCCGTCAGCAAAGCGCGCTTAGTGCGTTAGATCTTTTACGAATGGAACTGCTGAGCCAGTAGGCTGAGTTAGCAGGCGGTTTGAAGCTGGTTTTGTGCAGACTGTCTGTTTCAAAAGTTCAAAAGGTAGATAAAAGTATGCAAATTGAAAGCAGACAGAGCAATCATCTGCTTTGGCTACGGTGGTACTAGTGAATCTTACTTCTAAAGAAATAAGGGAAATTATGTAAATCACCCCATTGGTCTTCTTGATCATTGCTCAGGATTGGTTATCATAAGTACACAGATGAGGGCGATCCCGTCGCTGTTTCACTAGATGTGGTGGTTGGCAAGCGGTTGGCGTCAGTGTCTGTCTCCATAGATTTGTGACCAAGGTAAGTGTGTGCCGGGGTTACAGGCCACGGAGCTGCTGAGAAGATGAGAGGGAGCAATCTAGCTCATGGATTACATAGATCAGGCACTTGATAAGCTCAGAGAATGGGTAGATAAAGTTATCGATGCCTTGTTTGGCCCTCAGGCACAGCCTGAGCATGAGCCGATTCCAATCCCAGTAGATGATCGCAGATCCAGACGGCGCTAGTCTGTCTCGAAGTGCAGACTCTACGTTTCTAAATATTTCTAATGCCGAGTATTTAGTGCTGAATATTCAGTGCAAAGTATCAAGAGTACAAAGTGTCAAGCGCTCAGCATTCAGCGCTGAGTATTAGGCATAAAGTATCAAGTGCTAAGTAAAGTATCAAGTGCTGAATATTCTGATATTGAACGGTCCCAACATAAACATGCTGGGAAAGCGAGAGCCCGAGATTTATGGTTCTCAGACGCTTGAAGATATTAACTGCGAACTAAAGGAGGTTGCGGAGGCTTTGGAAGTAACCCTAACCTTTTTTCAATCGAATCATGAAGGTGCCTTGGTGGACACGATTCAGGCTGCGCTGAACGTTCACCAAGGCATTTTGATTAATCCAGGTGCTTACACTCACACAAGCGTGGCAATTCGTGATGCCATTGCCGCTGTTGCCCTGCCCACGGTCGAGGTCCACCTCAGCAATATTCACCAGCGCGAAGCCTTTCGCCATCATTCGTACATTGCGCCAGTTGCCATCGGTCAGATTAGTGGCTTTGGCGCAGACAGCTATCGTCTGGGTTTAGAAGGTCTAGCTAGACATCTGCAAGCAAAGACATCTGCAAGCAAAACAATAAGGCCAAGTAATAAGGCAAAGTGACAGCCAGAAGTAAGACATCATGATTGCTGCTAGTCCGGCTCAGGCCAAAATCAAGTTTCTAAAAACGCCAACCTCTCAGGCATGGCTGGATCAGGCGATCGCAAATACAGATACCATTTTGCTAGACCATGCCCAGTGCGAACGCAAGGCGGCAGGTACGGCGATTCAGATGATGTCGCGCTATCCATCGAGTGTGGAACTAGTGCGCGAACTGACGGCGATCGCGCAAGAAGAACTCAGTCATTACGACCAAGTCAACAACTGGCTAGAAAAACGCGGCATTCCCTTACAACCTGTCTCGCCGCCCCCCTATGGCGCAGGTCTAAAGAAATGCGTTCGCCGACAAGAGCCTGATCGCATGCTAGATTTGCTGCTGGTGTCTGCCTTGATTGAGGCTCGCAGTCACGAGCGGCTAGGTCTTTTAGGCAAGCATTGCCCTGACCCACAGCTAGCGAAATTTTACCGATCGCTGATGGCATCGGAGGCGAGGCACTACGGCAGCTACTGGCTTTTGGCGACGACTTACTTTCATGCTGATCTGGTGAATGAAAGATTAGCTGAGCTAGCTGAGGCAGAAAGCGAGATTCTTAGTACGCTGTATTCTGAACCGCGAATTCATAGCTAGCGAAGAAATGCGGGTGGGGAAGTGCGATTGGGGAAGTGCAGATGGAGAAGTGCTGGTGGAGAAGTGCTGGTGGATATAAAGTTTAAGGACTTTTGGATTCGAGATTGGCAGGTGGGTGATCGCGACGAGGCGGTCCATGTCGTCAAGACTGTCCTCGAAGAATATGGTCTGGGCTGGGAAGTCAGCTGTAGCGGCTGCAGTGACCAGGACGCGGTGGAAGTCGAAAAGTACTATCAACGCTCGGGCGGTGAATTTTGGGTGGTGGAACGCGACCACAAAATCATCGGCACGGGCGGCTACTACCCAATCGAGCGCAGCCAAAAAGCCGCTGAAATCCGCAAAATGTACCTGCTTCCTGATGCTAGAGGCTACGGATTAGGACGATTTTTGTTAACGCAGCTAGAGCAAGCGGCTGCTAAAAAAGGCTTTCTAGAAATCTGGGTAGAGACCGCTACCGTGCTTGATGCAGCCGTTCGACTATATGAGCGAAACGGATATCAGCCGACCAGCGGCACAGAGACTGAACGCTGCGACAAGGTCTATCGAAAGCGAATTTCGTAGAATTTGCTGTCTTATTCTGCTATATGGTGTGAAAAACCTATTGAAGCTAGGGACAGACAGGAGCTATGAGTTCGATTAATGCCTCTCCTACGAAGAATTTCTTTGTAGATATGCTCACTAGAGACATCGATTTAAAAGATGCCATTCTAGATTTGCTAGATAACTGCATAGATGGCATTCAACGAGTAACGAGAGGAAAAGAACCCACAGACAGACCGTATGAAGGCTTCTGGGCAAACATTCAGCTGTCTAATTCTTCTTTTTTGATTGAGGATAACTGTGGCGGTATCCCGCTAGAAGTGGCTGAGCGCTATGCCTTTCGGATGGGCAAGCCGAAGGATATCAATGATGATGACGACATTTTCACTATCGGCACCTACGGTATTGGCATGAAGCGAGCCATTTTCAAAATGGGGCGCTCTGCTGAGGTGTTTTCCCAGACTGATGCCGACGCTTTTAAGGTGTTGATTCGACCAGACTGGTTGGTGAGTGATGACAGCTGGGATCTACCTGTAGAGACGACCGACCATGCGGATGAAGAGGCTGGAACCTCGATTGAGATTCTAGAACTGCGAGATGAGGCGGCGCGGCAGCTGGGGGATGAGTCTTTTTGGAATGAGCTAGCCAGCGAGATTGAGGGGCTGTATAGCTATATTTTGGCGAAGGGCTTCGAGATTGTGGTGAACGGTGAGCAGATTGAGCCAAGGCCGATTGTGTTGCAGTGGGAAGGGCTCAGTAAGCTAAAGAGTCGGGATAAGGAGGCGATCGCACCCTACCTATACGAAGCTACTAGGGCCGACGTCGATATCAAGCTAGCCGTTGGGCTCCGCCGCAAGCTGCCCACTGCCAAAGAAGTCGATAGAGCCTCCGAGCGCAAACGCACCAAGAGAGACGATGCGGGCTGGACCATCGTTTGCAATGACCGCGTCGTGGTTGCGAACGACAAAACCATCTTGACCGGCTGGGGCGAAACTGGCATTCCTCGCTATCATCCGCAGTTCATCTCCATTTCGGGCATTGTCGAATTCAAAAGCAAAGATGCCAGGCAGCTGCCGATTACGACGACTAAGCGAGGTATCGATGCATCGTCCGAGCTGTACCTGTATGTAAAAGAGCGGATGCGGGAGGGATTGAGACTCTTCACCACTCATACCAACAAATGGAAGCAGGTGGCAAAAGCCAAAGCAGAAGAGCAGTCTAAGCCCAAAAAAGCGCGGACTAAGCTAGAAACGCCCGCTGCTATGTTCGATCAAGTCAAGGCTATAGATGAGAATCCGACCTCGTCGAATGCGCCGAAGATTTGGAAATCAGTAAAGTCCGATCAGTTTGAAGTAGAGCGGCGATACATTCCAAATCTGCCCTCGCCCCCGGTCGTAGATCAGACCAAAAGAATCAGCTTCTCCAAGCCGATTGAAGATATTCGCACAATTGGAGAATTCTTGCTCGGCGATCCAGACTGTTCTCCTGCGGCGGTAGGCGAAGCCTGTTTTCAGACAATATTGGATCAGGCGATGGAAGAAGAGATCTGAGAAAGCGCTGTGATCACAGGACTCATCTCGGCATCTTGCAAATTATCAGGTTTGCTCCAGGTAAAGGGAGCCTGCTTGGCGGCGGATATCCACAGCAGCTTTTTCGCTCTAGTCATAGCGACATAGAGTAGGCGAAATTCTTCAGCCCGCTCGAGATTAGTGGCTTGTTGCCAAGCGTCTTCGATGTTGGGAATGGGCGCGGGCTTGCGGTCTTGGGTGTAGACGGCGTGAGTGTGCGCGCGCAGCTGGGCGCGGGCCACTTCGTCGAGGGAGAAATTGCCAAGGAACTGCATTTGAGGCGGAACCCAGGATTCGCCAGGAAGGTTGCGCTTGTGCAGGAACGGCAAGCAAACAATGTCCCAGTCGAGTCCTTTGGCCTTATGCATGGTCATGATTGTCAGCTGACCAGGACGAGCGTACTGCGATTCGGTGTTTTCGGCTTCGACAGCGCGAAACCTTTCGCTACTAAGCAGTTCTTGGAGCGCTTCTAGCATGGCAGTGAGGGTGCTGTCCTCCAAAGTCTGCTGTGCGATACGGGCGGCGAGCTTGTCGGCGGTGGCAAGCTCGCTCTGGTTGTATTGCAGCGTTAAGCCCAGGAAAGGAATCAGGTGGTAGGCGGGCAATTCGAGCCTCGCACGAATCAAGGCGGCGCAGTATCGGCGAGCTTGGCGGGCGGCAGCGTCGGTGGGGGGTTCGTCGAGTGGGCCAGGGTAGAGAAACTGCTCTGGGTTGGTGGCGAGGGGGTTGAGGTCTTGCGTAGGAATGAGCTGACGAGAGACGAAGACGCGCAGGGCCGCTTTGATATTGTCTGGCGAGTGAGGGCGTTCGATGAATTGCAGCAGAGTGAGCATTTCGCTAGGGACGTGGCTTTTGCGATCGCGCTCCCCCACATCATAAATTTCAATCCCCGTTTCACCAAAGTCGAACCCTAGCCGCTTGGGATCTTCTAAAATTTCGCGAATAAACTTGCCCTGTCGGCTTTCACGCACCAGCACAGCAAGACTGATCGTTTCATCTTCGGCGTAGGCAGCAGCGGCACGTTTGGCTAGCCGTTTTACCGAGTCGATCACTGTCTGCGGTCGGACAATCTCAAGACCGCCACCGATTTGAGGCGGGTTGGCATTGGGCTGCGGATCGTTCGGACCCACAGGTAGGATCTCCTGATTGCGGAAAGGATTGCCTGGACTGTTGCGGTTGACCCATTGTAGGGTGAAGTTAGCGGCGTTCATGATGCGATCGCAGCTTCTTCCTGCCTGTTCAATCGTCGCCAGTTTTCCCCCTGCTTCACCTCGCTCGCAGGCGTCACAAAACTGATTAAAGAAGACTGGATCAGCCGGTGTAAATGTCGAATTGATCGCCTGATTCGGATCGCCTACGCGAACTAAATTCAAGGGACTTGTCCGATCTTCTGGATCGCCTGCCAATATTTCTAGAAGCTGAGTTTGCAAAGGAGACGAGTCCTGCGCTTCATCCTCAAAAATAGCAAACACTCGGCTCTGCCACAGCTTACGAACATCTGGCTCTGCCAGCGTCTTTAGCGCCGCTAGAATCATATCGTCATAATCGATTAGCCCTTGCGCGGTCAGCAGTGCCTGATAGTGCGCATAGAGTCCAGCGGCAATCACCACGACCGCATAGTCGCTTGCCCCCTCCTCGAACCCAAATGTTAGTCCCTGCGCAATCTCCATCAGCGCATCGGGCAGCAGCCCAGAGCTTTTCGCCTCATGGATCACGGTGTAGGCAAGCGCAGGTAGGACTTCGGTCCGCAGTACGGTCATGCGTCTAAGCCGTTCCGCCTCTTCGCCATCAAAGCCTTGCCCTTCAATTAGCTGCTGATACATCGATGGATGGCCTTCTATCCACCGTTCGACGGCCATCCGAATCAGCCGATGGCTTTGGGTCGGCGAAACCAGTGTAGTGCCTTCCGAATCCAGACTAGAAAGATTGATGCCCGAAATCTCGGAGTGGCGAGTGGCAATGTTCAATGCCAGTCCATGCAGGGTGTGAACAACGAAGCTGTTTTGTGGCAGCGAGAGATCTTTGAGGTGCTGGCGGACTTTTGCCTTTAGGTTGGCAGCGGCGGATCGAGTAAAGGTGACAAGGACGAGCTGCTTGCGGGCGTGGAGCTGATGATTGGAAATTGCGATCGCCGCCCCTGCTGCCATCCCGGTTGATTTGCCCGAACCGGGCACTGCTGAGACTGCCAGCGGACCCGATTGCCACGTAGCGAGTGCTCTTTGTCCGGGGCGCAAACTGTCTTCTAGCGACTGAATTTGCTGCTCTCTTGCTGCTGCTATTTCGGATGGACTAGACAGTACGGCAACCATAGATCGAAATGGTACAAATGAACGTCTGATAGAAATTTTAGTGGATTCCCATGCTTTCTATGAGCAAAACTGAGCTGCCACCTGCCGAGTTGGGAAAACTCTATCTTTACAATCTTGTTTAGTAGAGCCGCTGCTGTGTTAGCCGCTTGCTGGGCACTCAGCGGTTTTTCACTGCATATGGGTCGATAGATAGCCTAGTTTTTTCGATGAAGTATCAGTGCTGCTCACCCCTACTTTGGACTTACAGGTACAGCCATTCGCTAAAGTGCCTAGAATGGAAGCGTGTTGATAGATTATTGTCAAGGTTTCTGGTGGCGAAAGTATTGGCGGCGGAAGTATTGGCGGCAAGTGTCGGGGGACAAACGCAACTGTGATTCAGGAATTTGGACTATCCATCACTGCAGTAGGTGACGATCAATACTGGGTCCGCACCGAAAGGGTTGCCAAAGGTGTGCAACTGGCAGAAGAAAAGGTGCAATGGCCAGTAGCAGACTGGCTCGAGCAGGCTAAGTCACTGATGCACGATCCGCTGTTAGGTCTGCTAAAAGGACAGCAGAATCGCGTCGTGGCTACCCGTCCTGATGGCAGTTCCTCTGTGAGGTCGGCGGACGATACAAACCTGATAACACTAGTTCATCTGGGCAAAACGCTGCACAACGAGCTATTTAGAGGTCAGCTTCGTGATAGCTGGGTCGCCGCTCAAGGGGTCGCTCATCACCGACAAGATCTGCTGCGTTTGCGCATCGGTATCAAAGATAGCCGTCTTCAGCAGCTACCTTGGGAAGCCCTCCATGCAGGTACTAGACCCCTAGCTACCGGCACCGACGTTATCTTCTCTCGCTACATTCTAAATCGCCATCAGGTTCATTCCAATCCAGCAGTGCAATCTAGTGCTGCGGGTCAGGTACTGCGAATTCTGATGGTCATCGCCGCACCTAATGATCAAGAGCGTCTAGAGCTCAAGCAAGAGGTCCATCATCTACAGCTAGAACTTCACCCTCGAATGGTTGAGGCGAGCGATTCATCTGTAGATGTCCAGTTGAAGATATTAGAGCAGCCAGGACGCGCAGAATTAACTCAAGAACTAGAGCGGGGCAATTATCAAGCGCTGCACTATGCGGGTCACAGCAACCTAGGGAATGCAGGCGGCGATCTGTATTTAGTTAGCCGTCAGACTGGCTTGACCGAGCGGCTGAGCGGTGAGGATTTAGCAGGTTTGCTGGTAAACAATGGTGTCAAGCTAGCTGTGTTTAATTCCTGTCGAGGCGGCTATAGTTCTGGCTCTGATGAAGGCTGGCAGGAACGCAATCTAGCCCAGGCGCTGGTCAATCGAGGCATGCCTGCTGTAATCGCGATGACCGAGCGTATTCCTGATCATGTGGCGATTACGTTCACTCAGCTGCTATACCGCAACCTAAAGAAAGGTCTGGCGATTGACCTGAGTTTGAACAGAACGCGGCAGGGGCTAATTTCGGCCTATGGTTCTCATCAGTTCTATTGGGTGCTGCCTACGCTCTACATGCATCCTTTGTTTGACGGCTATCTGGTCAAAACCAAGGCTGAATTAGAGAATACTCGCCTGCTCGATACGATTGCCGACCCGTTTGGTGATATGTTCTCTGACCTGGGGCTGCCGGATATGGATCTGTCTATCCGTACGGCTCAAAAAGTGCCGACGACACAGAGTGTGGCGATCGCAATGCGTTCAACTTCCCCCACAGAGCCTATGGATGTCTCTGATTCAGGTACTTCAGATATAACAGCTTCTGATAGAAGGAGTCAGCATGACATAGAAGAGCCATTAACAGCTTTATCAAACGAGACTGTGGTCAAAGAAGTCTCTACGTCTACAGTTGCTAAGGGACTAGAAGACAGTAATAACCCAAGTGCTCTTGCAAGTAGAAAAAAATCTACTGGCTTTTATATGGAGCCGACGGCTGATTCTTCGACCGCTTCTGTGACGGCGTCAGCTGAAGGTCTCACTAATTCGCCTCAGAGCGAATTACCCAAGCTAGTTGGCGAGCGATTGTCTCGTAGCCACACGCTGCATACAAAAATCTTGACGGTTCCAGGCGCTATTACACTTGGACTGATCGCTTTGTCTGGGATAACAGCAGTGACTTGGCTCAACAGAAGTCAGCCCAGGTCAGCTCCTGTTGAGAACGTTAGCGGACTGAGTTTGCCAACCCGAGTAGATCTTGCTTTTCAGCAGGATGATCTAGATGAAGCGACAGTAGCTATAAAGGCTTTGATTGATAATAATCAATTCTCTGACGCGATCACAGCGCTACAGTCAGCTAACCAAACGCAGCAGCAAGATGCAATCATTGCGTTTCTAAAAGGACGGGCGCAGTGGGGACTAGTCAAGCAAAATAACAGCGAATATTCTGTCGACGATGTCAGACGTTCTTGGGTAACCGCTTTGGAGAGCGAGTCTGACTGGATGGAGATTACCATGGCGCTGGGCTTTGCTCAATATGCGTCAGGCTTAGACCAGGCAGCGTTAGACTCTTGGCAGCGGGCGCTCGAACTTGCCGATAGGCAGTCAACAGATAAAGGGGCTTATTTCTCCGACCAGACTTTTGGAGAGTATGCACTCAATGCTCAGGCTGGGGTTGCGATCGCCGCGCTATCGCTAGCTGATATTGAAACCGACCCAGCGGAAAAAGAGCTGCTGCTCAAACAGGCTGCGTCTGCCTATCGAGCAGTCATTACCGAAGCGCCTGCTGAGTTTAATGCCAACACGCTAGGCGCGAACTGGCTATGGATAGAGGGTGCGATCGCCGATTGGGAAGCTGCCAAAGCGACGCTTAGTGACACTATCGAGATTGAATAGTGTCACTATTCTGGTGATTCCTACAGCGCCCGACCTTCTGGCACGTATGACATTATCCAGCAGCGCTCAATATGACGTAGCTTGCTCTGCCGCCAAAACTTCACAGGATTGATGATCACGGTGTGATTGGCTTGTCCGATGGGCTGGCTCAGATACTGCCAGATTGGGAATTTAGCATTGGGATTAGCAGGTGTCATAGCAGAATTAGAGACGTAATTGCTGATAAGGAGTGCGTAAAACTACATGAAGCTAATGTGACGCTTCACCTACTAATAATTGGCAGCTGATGCCTATTTTTCACTCCGTACAACTACTTCACTTGATGCTCTAACGCTTGATACTCTAAAGACTGTTTGCTTCTTTGCTCTCATTTCCTTTCCCGCCAGGCATTGGTCTGCGCTGTCAGTCTCCTTTTCCTGAGCAGTTTTTTACAGACTGGAGACATAGACTCGTTTCGCGCCTGCGACATGATCTTTAGCAGATAGACTAAAGCAGGTCACTCCGAAGACAACATCGATCGTTTTCCTCTAAACGCTTTAGTTACTATGACTGCTTCAGCGCATCGTTCTTCTGTCAGCACTTCGCACACCCTCCCTTTCTTAGAAGGTTTTGCTGATAGGGAGGCCGTCGACTGGCAGCAATTTGCTCAGTTGCTCAGCCCAATCGAGACATTGGTGACGCCTGCTCAGGTGAGTAAGCTATCGAAGGACTACTACTATTTCAGCCCTATCCTGGCAAAGCAACTAAGAGATAGCGTCGGCGATCTGGTGGTGCGGCCAAAGAATGAAGCCGAGATATTGAAAGTTGCCAAGGTCTGTGTAGATGCCAAAGTGCCGCTGACCATACGGGGAGCTGGCACTGGCAACTACGGCCAGTCAATACCGTTGGCAGGAGGTGTCATTCTAGATCTAAGCTCGATGAACGCTATCAAGTGGATAGAGCCTGGTAAAGCCTGTGTAGAACCAGGCGCTAAGCTAGCGGCCATCGACAGAGCAGCGCGTCCACAGGGCTGGGAGATTCGAATGACGCCTTCTACCTATCGGACTGCAACGATTGGTGGGTTTGTCGGTGGCGGCAGCGGTGGTATCGGCTCAGTGATGTACGGTCAGCTAGCGGATCGGGGCAATGTCCAAGCCGTTCGAGTCGTCACGATGGAAAATACCCCAAGCGTCATCGAACTACGCGGCGACGCCGTTCAAAAGGTTAATCATGCCTATGGTACAAATGGCATCATTACCGAACTAGAAATTCCACTTGGGCCTGCCTATCCCTGGGCTGAGGTGATTGTTAGCTTCGATGAATTTATGAGCGCGGCCCGGTTTGGTCAGGCGCTAGGCGACGCTGATGGCATTATCAAGAAGCTAATTAGCGTTCATGCTTGGCCAATTCCTAGCTACTTCAATGCGCTAAAAGACTTTCTCCCGGATGGAAAAGCGGCTGCACTGCTGATCGTTTCAGAAGCAGACCTAGAGGCGCTCAGGGAACTAGCGGCAGATTGGGGTGGACAGGTGACCTATCAGAAGAATGCTCAAAAGAATGTGGCAGCGGCGAGTAAGGGAGCTGCGATCACAGAATTCACCTGGAACCATACAACGCTACACGCTCGCAATGTAGACGAGAATTTGACCTATCTACAAACGGTTTTTCCCTACGATCCAGACCTAGCGCTTTTGCAGCACATGCACGAGCATTTTGGTGACGAGGTGATTATGCATTTGGAGTATGTGCGATCACAAGGAAGAATCCTCCCTGCCGCCCTACAGCTCGTTCGCTACACTACCCCAGAGCGCTTGGCTGAAATCATCCGCTACCACGAAGAAAAAGGAGCCTTTATCGCCAATCCGCACACCTACGTGCTCGAAGACGGCGGGCGCAAAACCATCGATGAAAATCAGCTCAGGTTTAAAGAGAAAATCGATCCATACGGACTGCTCAATCCTGGAAAAATGCGCGGTTGGATAGAGCGACACTCGGTTTAACCGCTCTTCAATAGCTGTTTAATTCAGTAATTTTGTGACACATTTCCTAATCTTACTGTGCCTCCAAAGTTGCGACTTTACTAACTAGAAATGGCTTGTTTTGGGTATCTATTAGCTATAGCTTTCGCACTCTAATTGCTACACCTCAAAAGGCTAGAAACTCCGACCATATCGAGCGTCATACAAAGCATCCTATAAACAAAGCGAATAGCAATACACGAGTGCATTCGCGCATTGCTATATGTATCTGGGCATCTTAGAACGTGAGCGTTTAAAGTTGCTTTTGCATGTATGATTTGACTCAGCTGAGTTTGCAAGATATTACTGAAATTGGGGTTGCGCTTCGCACTCTTGGTAAAGAAGCAGACAGTCTAGAACTTGTAGCCGATCGCTGTGTTCAGCATCTCTATTACAGCCTATTAGATCCAGTTACTAACAAGCCTGCATGTGTGCTTGTTCGCTTCTTTAGGACAGTTCCCTACACCTTACTGCCACCAAGTTTACAGACTTCTGTGCAAACGGCGATCGCCCAACCTCCAGAACTAATCCCAGCCGACTTGAAATGTCTGACGCTGTTAGGAACTGTCGGAGATAGACCGGAATGGTGCGATCGCATAGCTTCTGTAGGCCATCAAGTGATTCCACTAGCAAGCGAGCAATCTGTTAGCCAAATTCCGATGATCTCACAGCTGATCAAAGCCTTTGACCTAGAGATCAGTTGCGTTTTGTCGCCAGCGCCCAATCTGCTGATGGCATTGGAACGCAAGACCTGCAACGTTTTCCATGTCCCTATAGCGACCGACAGCGAGTTTATTCCATCCCAAGAGCAGTTCGTCAAACCCTATGGAATTAAATCAGTTGTGGGCTTTGGTGGCATGCTGGCTTCTGGCGACTTATTCTCCACTATTCTGTTTTCAAAAGTCGAGATCTCAGAACCTACAGCGCATTTATTTAAGACGCTGCCACTCAATATAAAAATGTCCCTTTCAGCTCTCAATCGCAGTCAGCTTTTTAGTCAGACTGTAGCTGTCTAAAACTCAATATTTCTATATAAATTGGGAACGTTTCGCTGTGGCTCCTTCGATACAAAAAACAGAAGAGAATAGGACAGTTACTCAACCGCATGAAGAGATTGCTCAGCTACGAGATCAGGTGATTACGCTAGAAGAACTGCTGCTTATCTATGAGCAGTCTGCTACCGAAAGAGAAAGCTATCTACAGGATGTTCTTCGTAAGTCAGAAGAAAAAGCGCTACAGCTACAGCATTCTCGCTCTACGCTGCAAACGGTTAAGGCAATTCTCGATAGTATGAGCGATGCTGTTGTTGTTATAGACGGTGACGGCCATACGCTGTTTAGCAATCCAGCTGCAGCAGAGCTGCTAGAAACCAAACTGCTAGAGCGTAATCTTGCCAGCAGTTTTCCAGACAGTAACCTTCAAGACAGTAGCCTTATTAGGCAATTTTCTTCTTGCGAGCAAGCAGCTATTGGGACTTCTGCTTCAAAGGCGATCTCTCTAAGAGCAGCCATCCTAGGAAAATCTGTCGATAATTTGGAAATACATTTAGAGGAGCAGAGCCGCTGGCTGAGTATCAATGCTAGACCGCTTGAGTCTGAAGGAAAATCGGCTGGTGCAGTCGCTGTCTTTAGGGATGCGACTTTGGCTAAAGAGAGTGCGCAGACGCTTCGCCGCTCGAATGAAGAATTTCGTCAGCAGTCAAAAGTTTTAGCCGATACGCTAGCAGAGCTAAAGCAGACGCAGGCAATGCTGATTCATGAAGAGAAGATGTCGAGTCTAGGCCAGACCGTTGCCGGAATCGCACACGAAATTAACAATCCCCTTAGCTTCATTCATGGAAATTTGGAGCTAATGAAGCATGTCTTTCAGGAGCTGCTAGGACTAATTGATTTGTTTCGGCGAACCTATCCTGGTTCTACGCCAGCAATTGACCAGGCGATCGAGGAAATTGATTTAGGGTTTATCAGCAAAGACGTTCCTAGCATGATGGCTTCTATGTCGTTAGGGGTTGGGCGGATTAGAGAGATTGTGCGATCGCTACGTGTGTTTTCCCATCTAGACGAATCAGCAGTAAAAGCGGTTGATATTCATGCGGGTATCGATAGCGCCTGCATGGTGGTGAAAGCACAGCTAGATGAGCAGACGAGTGGAAACGTGATCGTGATTCGCAAAGACTACGGCAGCTTGCCACTAATAGAATGTCATGCCAGCCAGATCAATCAGGTTGTCGTACATTTGCTCGCAAACGCTATCTACGCACTTCGTTCTTCAGATAAACAGTTGAGTCCTCCAGAGATTACGATCTGTACCGAGACCCGCGAAGGAAAGATTTTTATCCGTATCTCTGACAACGGCATTGGTATTCCCAAATCGATTCAGTCCAAGATCTTCGATCCGTTCTTTACGACTAAACCTGTTGGCAAAGGCACTGGCTTAGGCCTCTGCGTCTGCCATCAGATTGTTGTAGGGATTCATCAGGGTGCGATCGCCTGCACTTCTCAAGAGGGCATCGGCACCGAGTTTGAGATCACGCTGCCCTACACCTAAAATAAAAGCTACGGATACACTGCTCTCAAGCAAGTCTTACTGGCAGGGAACATCTGATAGTGAAAGCATTATTCTCTGACAATTCGATGGGCGCAGTTTTCTCCGATATCACGCTCACCAACGCAATAGACGAAGGCATGGTAAGTCGAGGCGTGTTGGCACCAAAGCATCTACGTCAGCACACAGAAGCCGCCTTAGTCGATACTAAATCTGTTCACCTAGTGATCTCTGAGCAGATAGCTCAAGACCTCGGCCTACGAATTCTAGGACAGCAGGGCGTCGAACATGCCGATGGCCGAAGGGAAGCAGTCGGCGTTACCGAGGCCATCTTAATCGAATGCGAAGGTCGCCAGACAACTGATGAGGCACTCGTGACCGGCAACGGAATTCTAATTGGTCAGGTAATTTTGGAAAAGCTAGATTTGCAGGTCGACTGCCGACAGCAAAGGCTCATTCCCAACCCAAAGCATCCTGAGTATCCGCTGAGCTATATTCTGACAGTATTCAACTGAGCGCTGGGACGACGTACTAAGATAGCAACTCGTCAACTGCAACGCTAAAGCCCGGCAGTACAATCTGAGTTTTAGCAATCTCACCAGACTTAAAAATTTGATCGCGATCGGCAGTCACCACCACTACTCGCTGGCTATTGGGAAAGACGATCCAAACTTCCTCCCCGCCGGACGCTAGATACTCATCAGCTTTCGCATAGACCTCTTCAGCTAGATCTGTGGGCGAAACAACCTCTGCACACAGCGGAAAGCTCTGTGGCAACACCTTGAGTCCGCCATATTGTTCTAGTAAATCTTGTGTCAGATAGGCTACATCTGGCTTACGCCCCTGTTCTCTAGTTTGACAAGGCACCTCTGTGTACACTTCGCCACCTAACTGTTGCGTCATTTGGTAAATAGCCCAGACGGTACTTAGCCTCCGTTGAATCTTGCTATGAGCGAGTGTCATCCCATCCTCTGTCGCGCTATTTTTCTCGATTAGCCGACCGTTTACCCACTCCGTTCCCTCCACAGGATTTTCTAGCCACTCTTCTAAGGAGTTTGGCTGTAGTGAAAGTTGATCAGATTGCTGAATAACTGGAGCTGGTCTTCGAGTAGTTGTAACCATATCCTGATTGCCACTTGCTGCTCGTATCTAGTATAAGTTCTAGTTTTAGATTCTAGTTCTTCAGGAAAGTAACTAGCTGCTCTAGCTTGTCCCAAGCTGCGCCGCTTTGAATAATCTCTTGAGCTTGACTGATACCGTCTGCGCAAGCTGCCTCAAAGTTATCACCCTTAGCTAGCCCACCGACTTCCAGAGCGAGTGCCGCGTTTAGCGCTACGGCATCTGTCTGTGCCTGTGTTCCTTTGCCTTGCAGTACATTGCGTAAGATGGTGGTGTTCTCTTCTAGCTCACCACCTTTCAATGCTGATAGCGGTGCAGGTGTTAAGCCGAAGGCTTCAGGAGTCAGCACTTCCTGGGTAACTTTGCCATCACTGATGACTGAAACGTCTGTGGGTTTGCCTAAGCCTGCTTCGTCTAGAGTCTCTCTACCGTGCAAGACCATCGCTTGTTGCATGCCGAGCTGCTTGAGCGCTTCAGCCATCGGTTCGATCACTGCAGGATGATAGACACCGATGATTTGGCCTGTGGGCCGTAGCGGGTTGACTAGTGGACCAAGCAAGTTGAAGACTGTACGGATTTTGAGCTCGCCGCGTAAAGGCGCGACAGCTTTCATCGCCGGGTGCCAGCCCCTGGCAAAGAGAAAAGTGACGCCGACTTCCTTGAGCGCCGCTTTGGACTTTTCAATAGGAGCAGCAAGGTCAATGCCTAAGCCTTCGAGCACGTCCGCTGAGCCGACTTTGCTGGAGGCGGAGCGATTGCCGTGTTTGGCGACGGGAATGCCAGCAGCGGCGGCGACAAATGTGACAGCGGTAGAGATATTAAAGGTAGAAGATCCGTCTCCGCCGGTGCCACAGGTGTCGATGCGAGGTGAGGGCAAGTCTGGGTCTACGAGCATACCGCCGAGGGATTGACCTTGCAGAACGCGGGCCATGCCGGCTAGCTCGTCTCCGGTGACACCTTTGCTTTGGATAGCGGTGAGGATGGCACTAGAGAGAATCGGAGAGAGGCTTTCGGTGAGCCAGCTATCCATTAGGGCTTCGGCCTGTGCCTGGGTGAGCGATCGCTTTTCGATCAGCTGCTGCAATAGCTGTGGACCGTTGAACTCGACGTGCTTTGTAGTGACCATCTGGGGGGTAATGATGTGTTGAAGAAGTGCTTCGATTATCGGACGTTGGGCCCTCGTTGCTCAAGTCAGGTTTATTGGCCTAACATTTGCAGTTTGTACAAGCTGGCGTAGAGTCCGTTCTGCTGTAGTAGCTCGTCATGACTGCCTTGTTCAATCAGCTGACCTTGCTTAAGGACTAGAATGCGATCCACATTGCGGATCGTCGATAGACGGTGGGCAATGATGATAGCGGTACGATCTTCTAGCAGCTTGTCTAGCGCGGATTGAATAGTTGCCTCCGTGCCAACGTCTAAGTTAGCCGTAGCTTCGTCTAAGACCAAAATGCCGGGATTGCGGATGGCGGCGCGGGCAAAGGCGAGTAGCTGCTTTTGTCCACCAGATAGGTTGGTGCCGCGTTCACGCACTGCTGTGCTGTATCCCTGCGGTAGGGCTTCGATAAATGGGGAGACGTTCGTTCGTTCGGCGGCGCGCTGGACTTGTTCAAAGCTGTAGTCTTCGCCGAGGGTAATGTTACGGGTGACATCGCCTGAAAAGAGAAAGCCGTCTTGGAGGATGATGGCCATGCGATCGCGCAGATCATGCTGCGCAATGTCCCGAATATCCACGTTATCTAATAAGATCTGCCCGTCAGTGACTTCGTATAGACGACAAAGCAGACGAATAATTGAGCTTTTACCTGCACCGGTTGGCCCCACTAGGGCTACTTTTTCGCCTGGTTTGATAATGAAATCAAGATCTTTTAGTACGTAGTCATCTGCTTTATAGCCAAAAGAGACATGGTTAAATCGAATCTCACCGGGAATGACAACGTCGCTGTTCTTCAGGGTCTGAGCAGGCAGTTCAACCGGATTTTGGGCGTCGCGTATGGCAATCGGCTCGCTCATAATATCGTTCAATCGCTCTACAGCGGTAAAGCCTGCCTGGATGGCAGTGAACTTATCGGCGAACTGTCTGAGTGGATCGAATAGCTTTTGGGCAAAGAGGATAAAGGCGGTCAGGGTGCCGATCTCGATGACGCTGCCAGTGACTAGGTAGCCACCCAGGGCAAGGACACCTGCGATCGCAGCCAAGGCCACCCACTCCAAAGTCGCCGACACCGCCGAGTCATAGAAAATCGTCGTATCAATCGCATCCACATAGCGCTGATTAATCGTGCGAAACAGCTCGCTATTAAATCGCTCGCGGCGAAATAGCTGCACTACATTGATACCGCTGATGTTCTCTTGCAGGTTAGAGTTCAAAGCTGAGAGCTCTTCTCTCGCGATGTAGTTGGCCTTCCGGTACTGCTGCTGAAAATAGATGATCAGTGTGGTGATTGGTAGCAGCATAGCGATCAGCATCAGCCCTAGCCGCCATTCCTGCTGAAGCATCGTCCCCATCAGCACCAGGATTAAAAATAGATCGCTGATAATGCCAATCGCTCCAGTTGCAAAGACATCGCCGAGCGCATTGACATCGCTGGTTAGGCGGGTAATCAATCGACCCACAGGCGTACGATCGAAGAAACCCATCGATAGGTTGGTAACGTGCTCAAATAAGTCGCTACGGACAGAAGCGGTAATTCTTTCTCCCACTCTCTGAATCTGGTAGCTCTGCCAACCGTCGAAGCAGAGGCGAATTGCGATCGCCACCAGCAGTCCAACGATGATCCAGTTGAGCCCTGTGCGTAGGCTCATTGTCGAAAAAACATCCCAGGCCGCATCCTCTTGCTTGATCAGCGAAATTGCCTGGCCAATCAAAACTGGCTGTAGCGCCTGGGCCAGCGACAGCGGTACCAAGAGCAGCAGCGGCAAGATTAGCTGTGAGCGATTTTCTGTGATGTAGGGCAGCAGTCGTAGGAATAGCCGCCAGTCTCCCTTTGCGGTGCGCTCTTCTCCAAATTTGACACCTGATTTAGATCCGTTTGTAGAAGCAGATGCCATGAAATACTCTCGAAAAATTGAATAAAGTGAGGCTAGATTAATCGGTTTAGGCAGTAACGCCCGGTATGGTCGCTCCTCTTAACTGCTCAACGATCGTACCTAGACCGTCTTGGTTTAAACGGTAGCTCAGAGGATGTGCGATCAGCCGCGCTGTGCTGTGGTAGAGCGTTTCTAGTTCTACGAGATTGTTTTCCTTTAGCGTGCGTCCCGTAGAGACCAAATCGACAATCGCTTCAGACATACCAGTAATTGGGCCTAGCTCTACTGAACCCGATAGCGGCACTATCTCTACCGCCAGATCTAAAGACTGAAAATATTGACGAGCACTATTAACAAAAGTAGAAGCCACCCGGCAATGAGGCGGTAGATCTACCGCCGATTGATAGCCACTATCAGCCGAAACCGCGACCGACAGATGGCAACTGCCAAATCCTAAGTCCGCAATCTGAGCTACTCGAGGCCGACGCTCTCTGAGTACGTCGTAACCTACAATGCCAATCTGCGCCTGACCGTACTCCACATATACAGGCACATCCTTCGCTCTTACCAGTAGCCCTCTAGCCTGACCGCCGCTGTCCATTAGCTGTAGCTGCCGAGTTCCTGTCTCTAGAAAACCGCTAAAATCCAAGCCTGCGGTCTTCAACAGTTGAATACTCTCCTTTAGAAGAGAGCCTTTGGGTAGCGCAACGGTGATCATAGATAGGCAATCAATAAGATGAGCCAGCACTAGAGCTGAAAAAAGCGAACAATAATATAAGTGGAGCAGTGTAAAGAACGCTGTCTGCAAGTGCTATCAGTGAGCAAAATCACATTCAAACTCGATAGTTCTGCGTATACATGTAATCAGAGTTCCTGAAACGCACATTAATCCAATAAATTCCGATGTTACACAGACAGTATTGAATTAGCTCCGCATATAAGTAGATGAATTGGAAATAGCTTGAGTAGAAACAGCTCGAGCGGAAATAGCTTAATCTGTAGTGTCCAACTTTAGTCTAGGGCAGATCCGACAGCGGCGGCAGCGGCTTCTATGGCGATCGCCACATGGGTCCAATGTGTCCCGCCCTGACAATACACCACATAGGGCTCTCGCAGCGGTCCATCCGCCGACAGCTCAGACGTACTGCCGTCTATAAACGACCCACCTGCCATCACTAGTCGATCTTCATATCCCGGCATTTTAGATGGCACCGGGCTGACATAGGACTCAATCGGAGAGTACTTTTGGACCGCCTGGCAAAAATCAATCAGCTTCTGCTGAGTTCCCAGCTTGATCGCCTGAATCACTTCGCGCTGTGGCGCAGCGGCGGGCGGCTGTACCTCATAGCCTAACGCTGCAAATGTCTTGGCAATGAGATAGTTTCCCTTCATCGCTTCTCCCACCATCTGCGGCGCTAGGAATAGCCCTTGATACATCAGACGGCCTTCTCCTAGGGTGGCTCCGCCGCTAGTCCCGATACCTGGAGCGGTCAATCGACAGGCCGCTGCCTCTACTAGTTCAGCTTTGCCTGCAATATAGCCGCCAGTTGTAGTAATGGTGCCGCCTGGATTTTTGATCAGTGAACCTGCTATCAGGTCCGCACCAACTTCTGTAGGCTCTTGCAGCTCGGTGAATTCTCCGTAGCAGTTATCCACAAAACAAATTGTATTAATGTTTTGTTGCTTAACTAAATGTATAATTTTATGAATATTATGAATGCTAAGGCTAGGACGCCAGCTGTAGCCGCAAGAGCGCTGAATTAGAACAAGCTTTGTTTTTTCATTGATTGAAGCAGCAACTTTGTCAAAATCTATTTCACCCGCCTGAGTTAGCGACAGTTCCCGGTAGCAGACGCCGAATTCTTTAAGAGAGCCTTGACCGCTTCCCCGCGTGCCAATGACTTCTTCTAAAGTGTCATAGGGTGCTCCTGCGATCGCAAGCATCTCATCCCCTGGTCTGAGAACGCCAAATAGCGCACAGGTGATCGCATGCGTACCAGAGACAAACTGGACTCTGACTGCTGCTGATTGTGCGCCTACTACCTGGGCAAACACCCGATCGAGCGTATCTCTGCCTAAATCGTCATGACCGTAGCCTGACACGCTGGCAAAGTGATGAGCGCCCACTCGGTTTGCTCTAAACGCTGCTAGCACTTTTGCCAAGTTCTGCTTGACCTGTGTGTCAATCCTGTGGAATGCCTGTAGCGAGGCTGGCTCTGACTGTAGCGTTAATAAGTTTGAGGCGAGTAGTTGAGAGTCATCCAAGTGATTTTAGTCCCAGTGATTCATCCACGTTGTTCTTCATTTTGTTCTAAATGACTATTGCAAGCTCTTCTGACCGTCCTCTCAACTGGCCTATCATCCTCTTTATGGTGGCCATCCATATAGGCGCTCTGTTTGCGCTACTGCCGTCTAACTTTAGCTGGAGTGCGGTTGGTGTAGCCTTTCTACTTTACTTTATTACCGGCTGCCTCGGAATTACGCTAGGGTGGCACCGGCTCATTGCCCACCGCAGCTTTAGAGTGCCTCAGTGGCTAGAGTATTTTTTCCTTTTCTGTGGTTCGCTCTCTTGTCAAAGTGGCGCGATTGAGTGGATTGGCCTACACCGTCATCACCATGCCTTCTCCGACCAGGAAGCCGACCATCACAACTCCGGTCGGGGCTTCTGGTGGAGTCATATGGGTTGGCTATTACACGATGTTCCAGCCAAGTCCGAGATTCGCAGGTTTACAAAAGATATCAACACAGACCCGGTTTATATCCTGGTTGACAAGTACTTCCTGGTTTTACAGGTTGCCCTAGGGGCGCTGCTTTACGCGCTTGGCGGCTGGTCTTTTGTGGTTTGGGGCATCTTTGTTCGACTGGTTGTGGTCTACCACTTCACCTGGTTTGTCAATAGCGCCACGCACAAGTTTGGCTATCGCACTTACGAGTCTGGCGATCGCTCGACTAACTGCTGGTGGGTGGCACTTTGCACATTTGGCGAAGGTTGGCACAACAACCACCATGCCTACCAATATTCTGCTCGTCACGGTCTCCAGTGGTGGGAAATCGATGTGACCTGGATAATTATTCGTGGCCTACAGGCAGTCGGTTTAGCTGACAAAGTTAAGCTCGCTAAGCCGTAGGAATAGTGACTCGGCAGGTTGGCTGTTGCGGCTACCTGCCGGGAAAAATTTGCTGGCGTGCGCTCATCATATGCATGCCGATTAATCCGCCAGTGACGCCTTTTCGGTTGGAGATGCCGAGCGCAATTTCACCTGGATGCTCTGTGTTGCGAACGAACTGAGGTGAGGTATTGATATACAGGGCTGTGCTGCGGCACTGAGCGGTGAACAGTCGACTGTCAGCATAGTCTGTAGTTGCAATGCTATCGGCATGGCCGCTCGTGTGAGTGTTGATCCATTCAAGCGCCTCGCTGATGTTCTTAGCCGGGCAAAAAGCCACCGTTTTTCTGAGGTAGGCAGACCCCCAATCTAGGGGGGCTGCAACTGGCAGGTCATGGATTTGTGCGATAGCTGCCTCTGCTTTTAGCTCGAACCCTTCCTCTTTCAACCGAGCCCACAGCAGGGTTATTGCTGTCGCGCTGTGAGATTCGTGAAATACTACCTTCTCGATACGATTGATTGCATCTGGTGTACCCTTGTGACTGCTGATAATCATGTGATAGACCTGGTCGACTGTTCCAGTGGCTGACCAGTAGAGGTAGCAGTTCCCCATCCTAGATGGGGCGACTGGAACGGTTGCTGTCTCGACGACCTGTTCTACCAGGCTAGGCCGACCGTGCGGAATGATTAGATCAATGCTAGAGCACTGAGCCATCTCTAGTCGAGAGATGGCTGCTGGTTCGACCGGAAGGATCAGCGTTTCGGACAGACCTGCTGCGACGAGACCACTTTGCAAGAGCTGGGCAATCATCTGGTCCGTACGGCTGGCCTCGCTGCCACCTCTCAAGACTACGGCGTTGCCCGTACGGATACAGAGTCCTGCCGCGATCGCCGCCAAATCAGGCAGCGCCTCATAGATAAAGCCGACAATCCCCAAAGGTCGAACCTGTCCATAGCTTCTACAGCCAACAAAGCCTGTAGAAGTAGCCGGGGCTGCGCCCATATCTGCTAGGCGATGACAAATATTAGCCGCCGTTCTGACCCGATCGGGAGTGAGCTTTAGCCATTCTGCGACCAGCTCGGGCACTGCCATATCTCGGCTAATCTCTAAATCTAGAGTGTTAGCTTCTAAGATATCGTCTAACCCTTTGTCTATGGCGTTGCCCATGGCGCTTAGCGCTCTAGAACACTGTTCATTAGAACCCAGCTGCTCTGTAGCATGCCGAACAGCCATGAGCGCTGATGTCAGATCAAAAGAAGACTGATTCATTAAGCTAGCGTCGCAACACCAACCAAAACATTACTACCAAAGCCAGCAGGATTAAAGCGCCCTTGAACAGAAGTGATAGCCCTGTCCATGACAGCAGCGTCCAGCACATCCAAAACAAAGCCGGTAGCAGCAGTACCCTAGCCCAAACAGCCAGACCAGTGACCATCGTTTTGAACAGACTGCTTTTGAGAACCCACTGTTTACCGGTCCATTGCCAAACCTGCTGTCGTGGGTAGGGCGTTGTTAGTTTTTCGATAGTGTTGGGCTCAGGGCGTAGCTCAAAAATTTGCTTGCAGCGATCGCACCCCCAAGCTTCGGTTAGCGTAATTGGCACTAACGAACCCTGTCTGCAAGAAGGGCAGGGATAGACTTGATTGAGATCTAGCAGCTGTGTCTCTTTGGAATGCACTAGCAGTCTTACCAGATGAGAGTTGTGTAGGAGTTGGACGGCATATTGGACGGCATAGAGGTGAGATGCAGCGTGCCCACAATCTTTCTAAAGCTTCTTTCTAAAACTAGCTTCTTTCCAAAACTGTAAATGCAAAAGCAAATCAGAATGAGTGTCGTAGACCACAACTCCCTCAATTACTGATTCTAGCTTGACTACTGATTTAATAAGCGGGTGAAGAGATTCGAACTCTCGACATCAACCTTGGCAAGGTTGCGCTCTACCACTGAGCTACACCCGCAATTGCCTTTTTAGACTTTTCCTAATCTCTCAAATTAGAGCACATTTGTCAATGAAGAGCTTATCTTTCTAGCTAGTGAGTTCTGTCCCGTATAGCTCTAGCTAATTTCTGTCGCAGTGGGTAGTGCCGCTGACTGTCCACCTGCCAGCATCCCATTCGTCGACGGATGCCCGCTTTTGACCTGCGTCATCAGGCTGGCCATTTCTAGAGCGCTCATGGCATAGCTCCAACCCAAGTTGCTTTTGATGCCTGCCCGTTCTAGAGCCTGCTGCATCGTGTCTGTTGTCAACACGCCAAAAACAACCGGTACCCCAGTTTGAAAGCTAGTCGCGGCAACACCTTTGGCTACCTCAGCCGCAACGTAGTCAAAGTGTGGCGTGCTGCCCCGAATAACCGCTCCGATACAAATGATGGCATCATATCTACCGCCAATTGCCAGCTGTCTAGCTAGTGGCGGAATCTCAAAGCATCCGGGTGCCCAAATATAGTCTACCTGAGTGCCATTCGGGTCGACGTTGACGCCATGCCGCTTCAGGCAGTCCTGGGCCCCTGCTAGCAGCTTGGTAGTGACAAGGTCGTTGAACCTGCCAATTACGAAGGCATACTTCATCGTGCCTGACTGTGTGAAATTGCCTTCGAAAACTGCCATATAATTTCAGAGATGGAAAATGTGGAAGTGCTGTTTAGCACAAATGGATCATCACAAACAGACAAGCGCAAACGGAAAGGTCACCGACCGATTCAATCAAACTGATTCAATCAAACCGCTTCAATTAAACCGATTCAATCAAACCGATTCAGTCAAATCGATTAAACAACGAGGTAGTTTAATCCGCCAACTAGAACAACCAAGACGCCCCATACAATAGAGCCTAGGAAAATTAGACGCTTGGACTGATCCCAGTTGCTCGGTGATGCGTACGCCACTGGTACGCCGACGATCATGACAAAAGACCAAAGCACCAAAACGAACAGAGCTAACTGGAAGATAATAGACATGATCTTTGTACTCTCAAAACACTATTTGATCGGGATCGGCAGAACTTTTTGCTGATGATCCTACATAGCTAAGCTATCAAAAATTAGGACGCTTGCAAAAGTCCCTACGGGAAAAATATGACTTCGGATATGCCTTTGGCAGAGTTAGACAGGCGACAGTTGGGTACTGACTCTCAATCAGACGAGTTAGATGGGTCAGACGAGCTGTACCAGCAGCTCGCAGGGAGGGTGCCAGAGGTTTGGCCTGTACTGATGCTGATCGCAAAGGCCGCTGAGCAAAGAGGGTGGTCGCTCTACATTGTAGGTGGCGCTGTTCGAGATTTGCTCTTGGGTATGCTAGGCGACACACGCCCCTTGACCGACATTGATCTGGTGGTAGAGGGTTGTCAAACTGAGAGTGCAACAACCATAGAAGGTGCTGGCGTAGTCCTGGCAGAAGCGATTCGAACCGAATATACACAAGTAGAGGTGCAGGTGCATGGCCAGTTTCAGACGGCGGTACTGACGTGGCAGTCTTGGCAGATCGATATCGCTACGGCTAGGACAGAGTATTATCCTTATCCAGCAGCGAATCCTGAAGTAGAGTCCAGCGACATTCGTCGGGATCTCTATCGGCGCGATTTTACCGTCAATGCGATCGCGCTAAGACTCACAGACCAGCTAATGGGCCAGCTAACGGGCACTAGTCCAGGTCAGCTCATCGACCTATTTGGCGGATGGTCGGATCTGCGGCAGTGCCTCGTGAGAGTGCTGCACGAGAACAGCTTTATCGACGATCCTACTCGCATCTTTCGGGGGGTACGGTTTGCGGTGCGCTTGGGCTTTGACCTTGAGGCGCAGACAGAGCAGTTGATTCGGACGGCTGTAAATAGCGGAGTGTACGACAAATCTCGCACTCAGCATGAGAAAGTCCCGGCTCTGCAGTCTCGACTACGAGCGGAGTTGAAGTATCTGTTCGAGGAAGCAGGGTGGGAAAAATCCTTGGTTCAGCTAGGTAATTTGGGAGCGCTAGTGTGTATCGACTCGCAGTTAGCAATCACGTCCGATCTATTGCGACAGCTACGGCGAATGGATCGATGGCTACGCAAATTTGATGCAGGCCAGCCTCGCTGGCTACTGTTGTTAGAACTATTACTCGCTCAGCTAGAGGTCGATAGAGCCAGCCAATCTGCCCAGACGCTAAATCTGGGTAGCCAAAGTCAGTATCGCCTGCGTCATATTCACGCTTGGGAGTCTCATCTAGAGGTGCATCTAGGATTTCGATTAGGCAAATTAAGTGGCCAGTCACAGCTAGTTATTCGGCCTAGCCAGGTGTTCGAGCTGTTGCGATCGCATTCACGTGCCGAACTGCTACTGATGGCTGCCCGCCATCCGCGCACAATCGGTCCATTCATCTGGCAATACATCACCCGCCTTGCTGATGTTCCTACTTTGATTAACGGTGCTACTCTAAAGCGACTTGGCTATCCGCCTGGTCCGCGCTTTAAAGAGATCTTGACAGATATTCATCGACAGCAGCTAGACGGTAAACTTGCCACGGCAGATTCCGCAGAGCAGTATGTCCTTACTTATCACCCTCAATAGAATCATTCACGATCGAATCACTCTTAACCGAATCCCTTTCTTAGACTCAATCACAGCTCCTGATTAACTAGCGTCACAATATACAGCACCTCTAGGTGTCACTCAACATGCAACTCAACTGGTGGCATTTTTATGTCCATATCGCCTTTTAAGTCCGATAGCAAACCGCGATCGCAGCAAAAACTAGTCAAGAAGAAGTCAGACGACCAGCCCTTAACGTTCTCACAAGCGCTAACCATCACCGCAGGAATGGCCGGACTGATTGGACTAGTCAGCGGTGCTTTTATTCGCTTCTCTTTGACTCATTCATCGAATGCTCGTTTCCTAAGTCCGCTGCAAACATTTCCGGCCTTATCGAACTGGACACCCGATACCCTAGCCGATCCTCCAAACTCAGAGGCAGATAGCCTGAGTTCATCGACCGAAGGCGATGATAGCCTCGAACTAAGGCAAGGTAGCACCGACTATCCCAAGAGCTTTGACGAGTTTGCCGATAGATCCGACGCTTTCTATCAAACTACTCAAGACCCTTTAGAAGCCCTTCGCAGCGGTCCGCTACTGCGTGAGTCTGGAAGATTTGGACCGGGCGGCACAGATGCGATCCTCCCAGAGCTAGAAGATCCTGCCTTCGAACCTTATTTCGATCCAGATGTGGAAACCGATGCAGAGGCTGAACGTTCCTACCAGTAGCTGCTAATAGCGAAATACTATCGGTGGCGCTGCTATCCTCTAAAAGGCTGATTTTGCATCCTTTGGTCTGCGAGAACGCCTCAAGGATGTTTATAATTGCTAAGTAGAAATGACAACCCATTTATTTGAGTGAATCAATGCTGCAAGCTTTTTTTGTAGGACGTGCGCTGGCAGCGGCTGTGAGTGAAAGAGCCGAACACTTGGTCAGTGACGGTCTTAGCAAATTGGGAAAATTTGACGCAGAGCAGCGTGAGTATTTTCGTCAGTTTACTGAAGAGGTCATGACTAGAGCCGAGCAGGAGCAGGCCGCAGCAGGTGCTACCCATCCAGATGGTGTAGCCGTTCCTGTGATGCCTAATTCTGGAGCGCCTGCCTCCGGTAGTGGCGTTGAAGATCTGCAAGCGACAATCGACAACCTGAGAGCTGAGATTGCGCAAGCGAGAGCTGCTATTCAGCAGTACCGCCAAACTTAAGTTTTTTGAAACTAGGTCTTTCGAACTGACTTTTTTTAGCGTATTTGTTAGATTAAGCTTGCAAACTATTAAGACCGCAGACCAGACTTCAATATTAGGCTCTAGCGTCTGGCGTTGTTTGATGTAGCAGGGCAAGGAAGGTTTGCTGATCTTTGCTTTGAACCGAGAGCTTTGAACTGAAAGCTTTAAACTTAAAACATTACTTCTAAATTCTTTTTAGCCCAGGCAAACTGAGTGACTGCTGTTCCAAGAGAAAGTGAACCCCATCAGACGGTAGATCCGCAACCAGTCTCTCCGCCTGTTGCTGAGGATCATGCGCATTCCAATGCTAACGGCTCTGTGCAGATTCACATAGACGGCGCCGACGAGTACGCCGAGGAGCACGCCGAGGAGCGCACTCAAGGTACGCGTCACGCAGTGCCTGCTAGAGTTCCTGCCAACGGTCATGCTGGCGATGGGATCTCGGGTATTCCAGCTTCGGATATTCCAGCTTCAGAGGCGATCGCATCCCAGCAGTCAGTGGTTGAGTCTGTCCCAGTTCGTGACGCTCCACAGGCTCATCACCAGCCTTCTATTTCAGTAGGAGCATCTTCTGCAAAGAGAGAGCTTTCTCCAAAAGCGCCTTCTGAGCCTGTCAATGGCAGTGCCCCAGCTTATATCCGCAGTACCTACAAAGACGGTGACTACCGTTGGAATAAAGGCACCTACTCACGCCCTCAACGATTCATTGACATCTGGTCTTTTGTCCTAAAGCTGTTATCAAAGCGCTGGCTCTATGGCAAAGCTTGGTCATACGGCGGAGAAATTACACCCGAGAAACAGACCAAACGCCGTCAGGATATGGCGGTCTGGATTCGAGAAACTTGCCTGAGCCTAGGTCCGACTTTTATCAAAATCGGCCAGCTGTTTTCGACTAGAGCCGACCTATTTCCCATCGAGTACGTCGAAGAGCTTTCTAAGCTACAAGATCGGGTACCTGCCTTCAGCTACGAGAAGGTAAAAAGCACAATAGAAGACGACTTTGGCCGTCCTCTATCTGAACTGTATCAAAGCTTTGAGCCTGTTCCTATTGCCGCTGCTAGCTTAGGTCAGGTTCACTGTGCGCAGCTCCATTCTGGGGAAGAGGTCGTTGTCAAAATTCAGCGTCCAGGGCTGTCACGGCTCTTTGCAATTGACCTTTCTATCTTGAAGGGAATTGCGCAGTACTTTCAAAACCACAAGGAGTGGGGCCGTGGCCGCGACTGGATGGGCATTTACGCCGAGTGCTGTCGTCTGTTGTGGCTAGAGATCGATTTCCTACACGAAGGCCGAAACGGCGATAAGTTCCGCCGCAACTTTCGGGGCGTCGACTGGGTAAAGGTGCCACGCATTTACTGGCGATACACTTCGCCTAGAGTGCTGACGATGGAGTACATGCCAGGAATCAAGATCAGCCACTACGAGGCGCTTGAGTCTGCAGGGCTAGATCGCAAGCGCTTAGCTAAGCTAGGCGCTGAGGCGTATCTACGTCAGCTGTTGACGGACGGCTTTTTTCACGCGGACCCTCACCCTGGCAACATTGCGGTCGATACAGATGGCTCGCTGATCTTTTACGATTTTGGCATGATGGGCCAAATTCAGGCGGTCACTAGGACTCGGCTGATGGATACGTTTGTCGGGATTGCTCAGCGGGATGCTGGACTGGTGATGAAATCGCTGGTGGAACTAGGCGCTCTCGCTCAGATCGATGATATGGGTCCGGTGCGGCGCTCGATCCAGTACATCCTAGACAACATGATGGATAAGCCGTTCGAGGAGCAGTCGGTAACCGCAATCAGCGACGATCTCTACGCAGTTGCTTACGATCAGCCTTTTCGCTTCCCGGCGACGTTTACGTTTGTGATGCGGGCTTTCTCTACCCTAGAAGGCGTAGGCAAAGGGCTCGATCCAGAGTTTAACTTTATGGAGGCCGCTAAACCATACGCGACAGAACTTATGACAAATGGTACGCCAGGTGAGCCAAATGGCCTTTTGGGTGAAATTAGTCGGCAGGCTGCGCAGGTCGGTAGCTCGGCGCTAAGCTTGCCAAGGCGTATAGAAGATACGCTAGATCGCCTGGATCGCGGCGATATTAGGGTGCGAGTGCGTTCTATTGAGAGCGATCGCATTCTCCGGCGCAGCAGTGATTTGTCTTTGGCTTTGAGCTACACGCTGCTAGTGGGTGCGTTTACTCTGTCGGCGACGCTGCTACTGGTTTTTGATTTCATTGTGGCTGCGGCTATTCTGGGTGCGATCGCCGCTGTTTCTGGCATTGCGTTGATTCGTCTGCTTGCACGGATTGCGAAAGCTGACAGAATGCCCTAGATTCGCATCTATAGCATTGGTCGCTTGGCTGAGGTCCAGCTCGCAGGCTAGAAGCCTTATATGACAGCAGGCCAAGTGACTCGCGTTTCTCTAGTGCGTTAGAGAAACGCTACATAAAGATTCGGTCTTGCAACAGATAGCTTTTCGCCGCTTATGAACGATTCCCCCAATGGGTTTAGCTTTGCTGGACTGACGGATGTTGGCCTACAGCGTACAGCCAATCAGGACAGCTATTACATCTCAGCGCAAGGCGATCTGTTTATCGTGGCTGATGGTATGGGGGGACATGTCGGCGGGCAAGAGGCCAGTCGTCTCTCGACCGCTACGATTCAGGACTATTTGGCAACTCACAGAGAAAGCGATGTTGCCTCACCTGATCTGTTGCGGCAGGCTATAGTGGCTGCTAATGTGGCGGTGATAGCCGATCAGGATCGGCATCCAGAACGCGCTGATATGGGCACGACCGTCGTAGTCGTTATGCTACGCAATCAGCAGCTTTGGTGCGCTCATATTGGTGATTCACGGCTGTATCTGCTTAGAGAAAATCAGTTGGTTCAGATCACAAAAGATCACACCTGGGTGGCACAGGCGATGCTGTCGGGCGAGCTGACCGAAGAGGCACTATCGACTCATCCCTGGCGACATGTTCTTTCTCAATGCGTAGGTCGTGAGGATTTGGCTACGGTCCCGACCCAGCAGCTGAATGTAGAGCCAGGCGACCGGCTCTTGCTGTGCAGTGATGGTCTCACCGAAGAGCTCTCTGACGAGGCGATCGCGACTTGTTTACAGTCAGCATCTACCTGCGAAGCGGCCACCGCTGAGCTGATTGCAGCTGCCAAGGCTCAGGGAGGACGCGACAATATTACGGCCATAGTCATCACTCTGCCAGCTTCCGCAGCAGCGCTGCCCACTACAGATTCTTTAGAAGATTCTTTAGAAGACCTGTCTTGAAAGATCTGCCTTATCCGTCTTACCTTATCTGTCTTAATAGAGAGATAAGTTCATTCAATACAAGGTTTGAGCAGGATGGGGTTTATTCTGAGAAGGAATGATGTTCGAAAGTACCTTTCCCCAGACTTCTGCCCGGAATTCTCTCTAGACTTCCACTGAACATCTCATTCAAGACGTTTATAAAGACAGTTTATCGGTGCGGTTTTATGTTCAAGCGTGCGCTCATTTGTACTGATTTTTCGGATAGTCTTCAGCGCTTTGCTGATTTTGTACCGGATTTGGCAAAAGGCGGCATCACTCATCTTGTGTTCTTTCACAATGTGCCGCTGATGACGTCTAGAGAAATTCCCTGTGTGGACGAAGAGCGGGTGAGTGCGGCTCGCGAGCGGCTCGCGGTCGCTCAATCTGCCGTACCAGAGGGATCAACGGTAGAAATTGAAGTGGCCTCAGGCCGGGCTTCGGACAACATTATACGGGCGGTCAAGGACCACCAGCCAGACATCATTTTTTCTGGAATGCCAACCCGCTCAGTCCTGAACGAACGACTGTTTGGCAGCACGACTATGGCGTTAGCCGAAAAAACCAACATTCCTCTGCTGATTTTGCGTCCGCAGCTAATATCTACCTACCGTGAAAGCGAGCTGGCTCAGCGCTGTCAGAATATGTTTGATTATCTTCTAGTGCCATATGACGGTAGCGAGAGCGCAGCTAAGATCATCAACGAGATCAAAACTAGAATCCAGGCTGACCCAAAGTGCGCTTTAGAAACGTGTCTACTAAGCTGGGTGATAGATGGTGGCGGACGGCTATCTAGCAGCAATCTAGCCGAGGAAGCACAGGCGAAGCTAGATGCAGCGGCGAAGGAGCTAGAAGGGCTAGGCAGCCGGATTGAGACTGAAGTACGTGAGGGCGATCCGGTCGAGGAGATTTTGAAGTCGGGTGAGATGCACGATATCAGCGCGATCGCAGTCTGCACGGGTAAAAGCAAAGGACTCTTGAAGCTAACTGTGCCTAGCTTTACTAGTGCTATGCTGCGAGCCTCCTGGCATCCGATTATTCACTTTCCCCGCTATGAGGGGTAGTGGCGGCTTTGGCGCAGAAGGGTGAAAGGCGTAGAGATAAAGGCGTAGAAATGGGCAGGCTACTTTAGGAATCCTAGAGAGGCATCCATTGCCGGTTGATTTTCTGAGTGCATGGCTTCGAAGTTCATTGTGATCTTCGGCTTGAGGTTATTGTCTAGCTCGCGCTTTAGTAGAGCTTTGCTTTCTTTGGGGCTGCCTATGGCAGGAGCGTGGCGTGCGCTGGTCGCCCACTCCTGTAATAGCTTGAGCTGGGTGGTAGCAACGTTGAGCGTTTTAACCCGAGAGCAGCGGTGGGGAGCTTCTTTTGTGAAGAAGAGAATCTGATACTGTCGGGCCTGGGTGAGTTGCCACAAAATGGCTTGTGAGGTCGTGTTTTTGAGATCTAGATAGCATGGCATCCAGCGGGGGCCATCATTCCTGTTGTAGAAGGCGGTAAGCCAGAGCACCATAGGATAAGGCCGCATTGTACACATGAAGTTGTTGTAACGGGTGTTGCGAACTCGTTTTTCGATTTCGGCATCTGGCATCATCGCCCATAGAGTAGGCGTGGTCTCGCTCGACTGAGTGACTAGCCGAGGAAAGACGACCTGCGCAATCGGCATCTCAACGGGCCACTTCTGCGCTCGGTAGAACTGCTCTTTGGCTGCTGAGACCCCAGAAGATGGGCTATTGGCAGATGATTCGTCTGAAGAATGCAGCTGGGATTCTTCTGCTTGATCTTTTGGTGCATTGTTGGCTACCGCTTTGGGCTGCTTTAGCTCTTGTTCTGGTGATTGGTTTGCTGCTGGTGATAGTGCGTCTGCTGGTGATAGCGCATCTGCTTTTGGTGAGGTGACCTCAGCCTCAGATAGTGCTGTGGCAATGTTGGCTCTGGTGGGTGCTACAGGGCTGAGCTCTTTGGCAACGGGAAATTTAGAAAGCGTAGTGCTGATTCTTTGAGAAATTTGGAAGCCGGAGCCGAAGCGTTTTTCTAGGGGCGCGATCGCCTCGATAATGTCGCTTACTGTCAGCGGCCTTTCCTCTCGCTGTTTTGCGAGACAGGCCATCACCACGTCGTTTAGATCCTTCGGCACTTTGTACGCTTTGGTCAAAGAGGAGGGTTCCTCTAGCCTGTGCGCTTTGTACCAGCTGCCAAAGGTGTTGTTGGCAGGCTTGACCGGTAACCTGCTAGAGAGCATCTGATACATCATCACGCCCAGACTGTAGATATCTGAGCGACTGTCTAGCTCCCTACCTTCCATCTGCTCTGGAGAGGCATAGGCCAATGTCCCCATGAACGTGCTGGTCTGCTCGCTGCCTTCTTGTAGCAGCTTGGCGATGCCAAAGTCTAAAATTTTGACTAGCTCGCCCACTGACGGGTCGACAGTAACCAAGATATTGCTCGGCTTGATGTCGCGATGAATAATAGGCACGACTTTGCCATCTACTACGATGCCTTTGTGTGCTGTTTTTAGGCCGAGGAGCACCTGACGGATTAGCCCCAAAAAGCGAGGCACTGGTAAAGGCTTTCGCTGGACCATTTGACCAACGTTGTCACCTTTGAGATACTCCATCACGTAGAAGGGAACGTCGTCTTCGTTGACGCCATAGTCCGTGACTCTAACGACGTGAATGCTTTTTTGCCCCAGCTGCGCGCAGGTCATCGCCTCTCGCAGAAATCGCTTGCGCATGTTCTCGTTGAGCAGCGTCTGCGATAGAAATTTGACGGCAACCGGGACACCGCCCAGCAGCGAATCGCTCGCCAGGTAGACCCTCCCCATCGACCCTTGGCCAATAGTTTCTATCAGTTCGTAGCGATCACAGACTTTGCGTCCGATATTGAGATCTGTCATTTGAAATCTGTCATTTGGAATCTATCATGACGACTGGCGGATAAGTTCTGCCTCCATGGTGCTGCTAAGGTAGTGCCCGGACATCACGCCGGTTGAAAAGTAGTATCTATCTGGGCCGATCTGCCTTAGCGTCTCAAATCCGGTACGGCGCTGCTTATCGCTAGTGGCCCAGTAGCGCTGCACGATTGATTCTGGCGCTATCCAGCCCTCACCTTCTGCCTGGCCCAGCTCGCTGTGCTGCATCACAAAGGTATACTGCCGATCTCGAATCGTAATTCGTCCGCGAGATTGCACCACGATATCGGCAGGCGGCGCTTCTAGAAAATCGGTTTCAAGAAAGGAGATTTTGGTCGCCACCATGAAGCAGTCTGCCTGTTTCCAAGCGACCAGGATTTTGCCTTTGACAGGAATAGGCAAGGTTTCTCTTGTTAGCCAGGTTCCCTGCAATTTCCACCGACCCGGCTCGAGTAAAAAGCTGTGAGACACAGCGCAATTCCTTTCATTGGGTTAATAAACCACTGACTAAATGCCAGTAGTCTAGGATGCCCAGCCGGATTGTCAGATCAAGGTGTCCAGATCTCGCCGAGTAGGCAGGGTCTATCAGCACCCGTAACGCTAGGCAAATTGCTAGGAACGCCGTACCAGCGCCAGTAGGCTAACACTGCAAATGCGATCGCCTCTTTATAATTCGCGTCTATTTGCTTGTTATCAGTTGGCTGTACGCTGCACTCTGGCAGGCGCTGCCGTAGACAATTCATCAGGTACTTATTTTGGCTACCACCGCCACCGATGAGCACTTCTTTTGGCAGATTCGGCAGGAATTGGCGATAGCTCAGTTCAATTGTCGCAGCGGTAAAATCAGTCAGCGTCGATAGAAAGTCCTCAGGACTCAATCCTCGTGCGTCTGCGGCTTGCCAGCAGTGCTCTGCGTACTCTACGCCAAACAGCTCACGGCCTGTAGACTTGGGGGGCGATGTCTGAAAAAAGGGCTGTGCCAGCCACCGGTCGATTAGAGGCTGATTAGGTATTCCCGTTGCGGCCCAGTCTCCGTTTTCGTCATAAGACTTTTGTCCTTTAGAGAATGTGGTAATCGCCCAGTCAATCAGGGCATTCCCTGGACCTGTATCCCAACCTTGTACCTTGTCTAAAACGGTAGGCGCGGCTTTCGCATCTGTCTTAGCATTCAAATTCCAAGCGGGTAGATACGTTACGTTCCCGATGCCGCCGATGTTTTGGACCGCTATGTCGATGTCTGGCTGAGCGAGCAGACAGGCATCGATGATAGGGACGAGCGGTGCCCCCTGCCCACCCAAGGCGATATCGGCTACGCGAAAGTTACTGACGGTGGTGCATCCTGTCGTACGAGCAATCAGATCACCGCGTCCGAGCTGCTGCGTGTAGCCGAGCTGATTTGCGCTCGGCGGGCGGTGATAGAGGGTTTGACCATGAGAGCCAATTAGGTCGACAGTTGCCAGATCTATTTCTAACGCCTGGGTGGCCTGGACGAAGTGGTAGGCGATCTCATCATCCAGCTCGGCCAGTTCTGCGAAGGCAATAGGCTGATTGTCACACAGAGAGAGAATGCGTGATCGCACCTCTTCAGAATAAGGATACACAACACCTTTAATTAGCTTGGCGCTGATCGCATAGCCTTCCCCCGTCACGTCGACTAACGCCGCGTCGATGCCATCCACCGACGTGCCGCTCATCAGCCCAATAATTCTCATACTCTTTTGTCTCGTGATCGCCTTTACATGGGCAGCTTGTCGATTCCCGAATTGTCCCCAATCACCACCATCAGGCTCCCCCCCCGCAGCCGCGTCACCGGACTGGGGTTAATCGTAAACTTATCGTGGTCGTCTTCTTTGGCATCCTCTTTGCTAATTGCCATCAGCGTCAAACCATAGTGATTGCGCAGGTCCACTTCCATAATGGTTTTACCATCAAAGCTCTGAGGTACCACAACTTCGACAATGCTGTGGTCCGGGTCGAGTTCAAATCGGTCCAATATGCCAGGACGCGTTAGCGATCGAGCCAATTCGCAGCCCATCTCATGCTCTGGAAAAACCACGTGGTCTGCGCCCACTCTAATCAGCAGCTTGCCGTGAATTTCAGAAGATGCCTTTGCCACGACGTTCGGCACACCTGCTTCTTTGACGTTGAGCGTCGTGATAATACTCTCTTGAACATAGTTACCAATTGCCACAATCACCGTATCAAAATCGGGAATCCCTGCTTCTACTAAGGCTGAAGGCTGAGTGGAATCAAGCTGAACTGCGTGAGCTGCGATCTGATCGGTGAGCACCTGAGCGACCCTACTCTCATTCGAGTCAATGCCCATGACTTCATAGCCCATGCCATGTAGCGTCAGGCAAACAGCTCTGCCAAAGCGTCCGAGCCCAATTACTGCAAACTGTCGATTGGTTGCTCTTAGATTCCTGAAAAACTTAAGGGACGAAATATTCACAAAATTCGGCTACAACAGAACGAAGAGTATTCCATGCATTCTACTGGTTTATCCTACTGGGCCAGCTATTTCTAATAGGGCGCCCCGCACTCCTTTGCGCAATCCATTTCTTTCTTTGATAGGCTAGCTAGATGCTGCCTAGGGATAAGTACGGACGTGGATATTCAGATTGGTCGTGGTAAAACAGCGCGTCGCGCATACGGTATTGATGAAATTGCCTTGGTACCTGGGGGAAGAACCCTAGATCCGCAGTTAGCTGATACCAGCTGGCAAATTGGCGACATTACTAGAGAGATCCCAATTATTGCTAGTGCGATGGACGGCGTTGTCGATGTCAAAATGGCCGTCGAACTCTCTCAGTTAGGGGCGATGGGTGTGCTTAATCTAGAGGGTATTCAGACCAGATACGATGACCCTAATCCCATTCTCGATCGGATTGCTTCTGTTGGAAAAACAGAGTTTGTTCCGCTAATGCAAGAGCTGTATGCTCAACCTGTACGCGCCGATCTAATCGAAAAACGCATCCGAGAAATTAAGTCACAGCAAGGCATTGCTGCAGTTAGCCTGACACCCGCGGGTGCAGTCAAGTTTGGTAAGACTGCTGCTGAGGCAGGCGTGGACCTTGTCTTTGTACAGGCGACGGTGGTCTCGACTGAACATCTGTCCCCAGAAGCAATAACGCCACTCGATCTTGCTAGTTTCTGCGAGGAAATGCCGATACCAGTGCTATTGGGCAACTGCGTCACTTATGAAGTCACTCTCAAACTAATGAAGGCGGGCGCTGCGGGTATTCTGGTGGGCATTGGACCTGGCGCAGCCTGTACTTCTAGAGGGGTCTTGGGGGTGGGCGTGCCGCAGGCAACCGCTGTCGCCGACTGCGCAGCCGCTAGAGATGACTATCAGAAAGAATCGGGTCGCTACGTACCAGTCATCGCTGATGGTGGTCTGGTCACTGGGGGGGATATCTGCAAGTGCATTGCCTGTGGCGCAGATGGCGTGATGATCGGATCTCCGTTCGCGCGGGCCCAAGAGGCGCCTGGTCGCGGATTTCACTGGGGGATGGCAACCCCAAGCCCGGTTCTGCCACGAGGCACGCGGATCGAGGTGGGTACAACAGGCTCTTTGAAGCAAATTCTGCGCGGACCTGCTCAGCTAGATGATGGAACACATAACTTTTTAGGTGCATTGCAAACTAGCATGGGCACGCTGGGCGCAAAGAACATCAAAGAGATGCAGTCTGTAGAAGTAGTGATTGCCCCTTCTTTGCTGACCGAGGGCAAGGTCTATCAAAAAGCGCAGCAGTTGGGCATGGGTAAGTAATATCGACTAGGTAGATATCGGCTCAGTAGGATATTGGCTCAGTAGATATCAGCAGGTAGCGTCAGTATGTTCAGTATGCAGGTGTGCTTTTGAAAGTGAGAACCTCTCTATAAACTGTGAGAAATTACGCATAAATATGACCTAGGGGTGAGGTAATTTGGGTAAGTTTTAAGACTTGTCTCCGATATTGCCCAACGTCAGTGGCAAATCCGTAAGAGTCTCCTACAATTAAAAGGAAGCGGAGACGCAAGTTTCCGTTCACTCCTCACACCACACACCGCTCAGGCCCTAAGGTCTGAGCGGTTTCTTGTGTTTGGTACAAAAATATGCATTGAGCGTTTTGGCGCGGCCCTTATACAGCCAATCCTCTATGCAATCCGTAAGAAATCGCAATCCGTAAGAAATCTGTAGTAGTCGAGGAAAAGGGACAGGTTTTGGCTATGGTAATATCAGATTACATGAGTGACTAAGGATTTTTAGAATGTCAGCCGCACAGGTCACAGATTCGACATTTAAGCAAGAAGTTTTGGAAAATGAGGCCCCTGTACTAGTGGACTTTTGGGCCCCTTGGTGCGGTCCTTGCCGAATGGTGGCACCCGTTGTCGATGAAATTTCTGAACAGTATGATGGGCAGGTTAAAGTTGTGAAGGTGAACACGGATGAAAATCCTAGTGTTGCTAGCCAGTACGGCATTCGCAGCATCCCAACGCTGATGATCTTCAAGGGTGGTCAGCGGGTAGATATGGTAGTTGGTGCGGTTCCAAAAACAACGCTAGCCAATACGCTAGAAAAGTATCTTTAGGATTCACTAGCTAGAATTCGCTAGTTAGAATCCACTAGTTAGAGTTTTAGGCACGAGTGAATTTTCCATCTTTGAGGTTCTAGCTTTTGCTAGGGCCTCTTTTTGATTGGAGACTCTTGTGAATTTGAATTACTATACGTTTCCTCTCTTTATTGTTAATCGATGACTAATTCTTTGCATAAGTTTGGCGATGCTTTTTCGAGGCGACAACAGCCCAATCAAACGCTGCGTGCGGACGTTCTAGATGTCTTGGACCAGCTGCCGGAGCTAGAAAACGGAGGGTTGATAGAAGAGATCTTTGAGACGCTAGTACGGATGGCGCAGCAGAAGGCGGAACGGCTGGACTGGAAGATTTTGAGCCGTTCGCTGCTGGACATGGAGGCAGGATTTCAGGCATTTTATCCCTACAGGCACACGCGCAAGGTGACGGTCTTTGGCTCGGCCAGAACGCCTAGCGATCGCCCAGAGTATCAGATGGCAGTTGAATTTGCCCGTCGGATCACTCAGGAGGGCTTTATGGTGATGACCGGAGCGGGCGGCGGCATTATGCAGGCAGGCAATGAGGGAGCCGGGCGCGATCGCTCTTTTGGCCTAAATATCCAGCTTCCTTTTGAGCAAGGCGCAAACCCAGCTATCACTGGCGATGACAAGCTGGTGGACTTCAGGTATTTCTTTACTCGCAAGCTGTTCTTTTTGAAAGAAAGTGATGCGATTGCCCTGTTCCCGGGCGGCTTTGGGACCCAAGACGAAGCCTTCGAATCGCTCACGCTAATCCAAACAGGCAAATCCGCTCCCCTACCCTTAGTGCTAATCGATAGACCCGGGGGGGACTATTGGAAAAGCTGGGACTATTATCTGCGCAACCGACTGTTAGATCGGGGCCTAATTAGTCCTGACGATACTAGCCTCTATCATTTGACTGACAGCATTGACGATGCGATCGACTCAATCGAAGACTTCTACCGGATGTATCACTCCAGCCGATACGTGGATGGTCAGCTCGTGATTCGGCTCAAAGCGCCCTTATGCGCTGGCGGCATTGACCAGCTAAACGCTGAATTTCATGACATCCTCGTCAAGGGAACCATCCGCGAAGTCTCAGCCTTTCCGGTAGAGCAAGAGGATGAAACGGCATCGCTGCCACGGCTGGCACTGTATTTCAACCAGCGTGACCAGGGCCGCCTTCACCAGATGATTCGCTATCTAGGCAAGCTAAGCGTCGCCTGTGACGCGGTGCAGCATCCTGAGCAAAAGTAGATTGTGGTAGGGCGGAGGCTATATGAGGCTATAGGATTAAGCTTACAGAACCGAGTCTAGAGACCCTGCTGTAGGTGGAGCAGAATGCCTCTGGCGATCGCGACCGACATTCGCTCGCGCCAAGCTGGATTGGCTAGATTCGGCGCGTCTTCTGCGCCCGTGACAAACCCGGTTTCAACCAAGATAGCGGGCATAGAGGTATTGCGAATCACGTAGAAGCGAGCGCTGCGAACCCGGCGATCACGCATTCCCATTTCTGCTAGCACGCTGGCATGGACCGTGTTGGCCAATCTCTGACCAGCTGCTGAGGCATAGAACGTTTCTAGACCGTTCACGTCAGGGCGACTCATGCTAATGGCATTGGCGTGAATGCTGACAAAAATAGTCGCGTTTGCCCGTTCAGCAATTTGTACCCGTGGGGCGAGATCTAGCTCGTAGTCGCTATCTCTGGTGAGGACGACATTGACGCCTTGTGATCGCAAGAGAGCAGCCACCTGTGGCGTCACATCGTTGACAACCTGCTTTTCTTGTAGGCCACCGATTCCAACCGCGCCTGGATCGCGGCCGCCATGGCCTGGATCTAGGACGACGGTAAAGCGCCCGTTTGGAACTGTTGGCAGCGCATTCGGATCGACCTGTTCTGCTTGCCGGTTGGCCGTTGCTAGCGTCGAGGCATAAGCCTCGGTAGTGCCTGCCGGGTTGCCGTTGTCTGGCACGCTGGTGATGGCCACATCTTTTGGCAGCACGGTGATACCACCTTCATGCGCGGCAATATCCCAGTCGGGACTATCCTCGCCGAGTGCCAAGGTGATTCTGGCCCTTGCTGGCTGTGTTGAGGTCTGCTCGACCTGCCACTGGTCAATACTGTAGCGATCAACTGGCAGACGCCCCGCTGTCAGTCCTAGCGACACGGCTGCTTGGTCTAGTTCTAATGCGATGTAGTTTTGTCCACTCTCACTGAAGCGATTGACTTCTACCTGCGCTGTTTCGCCAGCGGTGCGAATAAAGAAGCCATCTACTGTCGCGACAATGCCCTGAATACGAGTACGCGCCCCCTGAACCGGACGGTTGCTGACTGTATTACTTCTAGCTTCTAGATTAGGCGCTTCTGAACTGGACGGTTCTGAATTGGGCGTGGCTTGTGAGTTATTGAGCGCCAGGTTCGTCGCTTCTGGTAGCTGCACCGTCCACCGACGCGAGCTTTGACCGCGGACCTGGACCTGACTCGGGTTGACGGTGTATCCAGGTTCGTATTCTACGACTAGTCGAGCAGTCTCGGCATCTAGCCGAATAGTGCGAACTTCTTTGATCGCAGGGCCTGCTATCGTTTGGTTCTGCGCTGCTTCGAGCGTAGTTCCCGGCAGGTCAATCACCAGCCGAGTTGGGTTGGACAGCAGCTGAGCAGTCGGCTGAATGTCGTCGTCGGTGGTGAAGGTTAGCTGATTTGCTTGCGAACTAAATTGCCAGGACTGCAGCCTAGCTGCTTCTGAGGGTAGGGCTATAAGTAGTGCCCCCATCAGAGACAGCCCAGGTAGTAGACGATTCAATCGCACAGTCTAGATCCTCGATACCGGATAAATTCACTAAAGGTGTTTTTATGGGTTTAGCCAGCGAGCGCCGCGAATGCCGCGTTCACAGGACTGAACCGTAGAAAGAAGCGCTCAAAGCTATAGATACTGTGAAGGTTTGTTGGCACTTTGTAAATCTAAGCCCCTCGATCTCTACATCTAGTTCTGTAGGTTTCAGGTCTTAAACTGCCCGGTTCATGGATTCACACAACAACTTAATCTGTTTTATAAGTAATTCTTCTAGGCTTTTTCTAAGTGTTTCTCGCTAGGAGCGATGTAGCACTTTTGTATCCTACTGCGTAGTTCAACGGACAAAATTAGCCGTGTACAAAGATTGCGATAATCTTCAAGCTTTGCTTTAAGTTCTGCTTTCAAACTACCCTCGCGCTTTCAAACTCCGCTGCCTGAACGTCTACAGGCCCAAGTTATTTTACAGAGAGGATTTAACGGGTAGTTTCGCTTGAATGAGGACGTCATCAGGGAGCGATTTGGGGACTGCCGCTGTTAGGATTTCATGGCCAGTTTCAGTGACCAGCACGTCGTCTTCTATACGAATACCAATGCCTTTCCAGCGATCCTCAATCTGAGGCTGCGGATATTTTTCTTCTTTGCCTTCCTCTTTTGGCTCGTTGTCGGGTTCGTAGTCTGGCGGAATGTAGATGCCGGGTTCTACGGTGACGATATTACCGGGGACAAATGGCTTCCAGGTTTTGTCAGGATTGCGTAGGATGCCTGCGTCATGTACATCTAGACCTAGGAAATGTCCCGTCCCATGCATGAAGAAGGCTTTGTGCTTTTTAGCCTCAATTAGCTCATCGACATTGCCTTCTAGTAAGCCGAGTTCGACTAGTCCTGCTGTGATGGTCTTGGTAGCGGCATCGTGGAAGGCATTGAAAGGTAGGCCCGGTTGAACCTGCTCGATAGCGGCAAGCTGCGCTTCTAGAACGAGATCGTAGAGAATTTTCTGCTCTTGGGAGATGCGATCGCCCACCGGAAACGTTCGAGTAATATCCGCGTTGTAATAGTCATAGGCGCAGCCTGCGTCAATTAGCAGCAGATCGCCTTCTTTGAGCACCTGATTATTCTCGACATAGTGCAAAATGCAGGCGTTCTCACCACTGGCCACAATCGACGGATAGGCCGGACCTAGTGCGCCGCGCTTGCGAAAGACGTTTTCAATCGTAGCTTGCACTTCGTATTCGTAGACGCCAGGGCGCGCCATGTCTTTGGCGACCTGATGGGCTTCTGCGCTGATGGCGATCGCCTGTCGAATCTTCTCAACCTCAGCGGGTGTCTTTATCCGGCGAAACTGCTGCATTAATAGCTTCGAATCGGCGATCGCTGCTGGGCCTTTCCCCTTTTTGGTCATCTTTCTTAGCAGGTTCTGCCACAGACGGACGATGCGATTGTTGAAAGCCTGGTCGTTGCCAAAGTGGTAGTAAAGCTGGGGCGCTGGTTGAACATACTCGATTAGCTTTTCATCTAGGTCTGCAATCGAGTAGGCTTCGTCAGCGCCGTATTTTTCTTTGGCTGCCTCTACACCAGTACGAAGGCCGCTCCAGGTCTCAGCTTCTTTGTCTTTGGGCCTGACAAAGAGGACGAACTTGTGCTTTTCGTGAGCGGGAGTGAGTAGGGCAACTGCATCAGGCTCATTAAAACCCGTGAGGTAGAAGAAGTCACTGTCTTGCCGGAACAAATGATCGACATCGTTGTGCATGACAGCAGTCGGCGCACTACAAAAAATAGCTGTGCTCTGACCAATTGCCTCAAGCACAGCCTGCCGCCGCTGATAATACTCACTCTGCATAGATTCGTGACGCTCTACTTTTAGACGTTCTTCTAGACGTTCTTTGAAAGGATTACGCAAGCTAACCTGCTATCCAAACTCTAAAAAGCATAGCTCAAAACCTCGATCCGCATGCCGCTGCTAGGTAGAGCACTAGGGGTAATAGAGAACGTGTTGTCGCCTCTTGTCACAGGTACATCTGACATCAGCGCAATGAAATCTTCTACCCCGACCAAATCGCAGGCATCATCCGCCGCTTGAGTGCGGTAGTGAGTTGGAATAATGATCTTGGGATTGAGCGAATCTACTGCTGCAACTGCCTCTTCTGGTCCGTAGGCTTTTGGCCCCCCACCAACTGGTAACAGCAGCACATCCGGGCGACCCAGCAAAATCTTGTCTTCGATCGCAATTGGCGCAGCGGCTCCACCCAAATGCACTACGTTAACGCCTGCTTGATTCCATGCCCAAGCGACATTAGTGCCGAAACGCCGTCCGCCCATTCGGTCGTGCGGCATGCTGATGCCTTGCACTTCTAGCGTACCGACTGAATAGTCTCCTGGTTCTTCTATCAGCAGCGTATCGTTGTAGTCATCAGTCACAAAGCCCTCATCAAACATCAGGCTACTAATTAGGACGACATCGGTGCTTACTTCGGGTTCGGTATATCCGGCTGTGCAGCCAATTGCCTTGAATGGATTGACCAGAACCCGCTTGCCGCCACCTGCAAACAAAAAAGCAGTATGGCCCAGCGCTGTAATCGTAAGGGGGCCGATCTGAGTCGTCTGAGCTTGACTAGTCTGATACCTCGAAGCTATCCCCAGTCCAACGGTCCCCAAGAATCCCGCGCTTGCGTACTTTAGAAGGTCTCGCCGATTCATCATTATCCTTTTTCAATTTCCAAGACTATCTTCAATCCTGCCGCATGTTGTGACTAAGCACACAGAACAGCTAGGACAGTTTGTAAGAGTGGGCAAACAAGAACAGCGCCGCTAGCCAACGTCTTTTAAGAAGTTTCTAAGTAGATCTTTGCCCGATTCTGTCAGAACGCTTTCCGGATGAAACTGCACCCCCTGAATGTGAGGGTAGTCGCGGTGGCGAACACCCATGATAGTGCCGTCTTCTACCCAAGCCGTGACTTCTAGAACATCGGGGCAGGTGGCTGGGTCAATCACGAGACTATGGTAGCGAGTTGCAATCAGCGGATCTGATAATCCCGCAAAGACGCCCTTATTGTTGTGCCGAACCGGAGAGGTTTTGCCGTGCATCAGCTCCGTTGCACCGATCACATCGCCGCCGTAGACCTGGCCAATACTCTGGTGACCTAAGCACACACCTAGGATCGGTAGCTGGGGTCCGAGTTGCTCAATGATTTGCAATGAAATGCCCGCATCGTTTGGCGTGCCCGGGCCGGGAGAGATGACAATGCCATCTGGCTGCTTGGCGACAATTTCTTCTAGGGTGATTTGGTCATTGCGAAAAACTTCTATCTCGTTAGCAACTGCCAAAGTGTGGCCTAGCTCACCTAGGTACTGGACCAGGTTGTAGGTAAAGCTGTCGTAGTTGTCGATAACGAGAATCATGGCAGCAAACTTCAAACTAGATCGACAGTATAGAAGAAATGAAAGGACTTAGAATAGCCCAAAGCGGCGGGGCAAAAATCAGCATAGCGATCAGCAGTGCCACGATTGCTGCCATCAAAACGGCGCCAGCAGCGCAGTCTTTGGCGATTTTGGCAAGGTCGTGATAGGCCTGTCCGACGGTTAGATCAACCAGCGATTCTAGGGCTGTATTGAGGATTTCCATCACCAAGACAGCACCGATCGTCAGGCAGATGATGGCAATTTCTAGGTTGCTGACTTTGAAGAGCCAGCAGAGGACCATGGCGAGAGAGCCAACGGCTGTGTGAATTCTAAAGTTGCGCTGAGTTTGGAACGCGTAGCTGATACCTGCCCAGGCGTATCGAAAGCTGGAGAAGAGATTGGGGGCTACCTGCCAAGATTGCGATCGCTTTTCTTCTACTAGCTCTTCTTCTAGCTCTACTGCTTCTAGCTGATCCTCTTTATCTACTTGCGCTATCTCTTTTTCTACCGTTGGCGCTAGCTTGAGACCGTCTTTCTCCTCGAGACTTGGCTTGCTGTCTACTTCTACGCTGCCTATCTGCGCCTCTATTTTCGTACCGGCCTTCGGGCTAGGTGGCAATACCTCTGCTGAGCGAGAGACCTGACTATCACTTGAGAACATAGTTCGCTAGGCACTTAGCTTTGTATGACGATGGTTGTAGCTTTTGAGTAGGCTGCAAGCTAACTGCAAATGGTCATAGTCTCTGACCTGTAGCTACTGGCCTGTAGTTGCTGCTCTGTAGTTATAGAACTTAATCAATACCTACATCAAGATGCTTTGGCCTGGGTTAGACAATCGCGCTCAAGATATCAGGTTCAGCAGTTGGGTTTGCTGACTAAGCATTCGTGTCAAGCTGCTCTGATCTGGATGATCCCAGCCTAGTAGGTGCAGCAGCCCGTGGGCCGAGAGCCAGGCCAGTTCTTTTTCTAGAGAATGCTGACTCTCTAGTGCCTGACGGGCTGCGGTCTCGGCAGAGATGATTATGTCGCCTAGGTAGACAGGCTGCGTTTGATAAATGCTGTCTGCTTGAGGTAGCTCTGTTTCTAGCGCGGCGAAAGAGAGCACGTCGGTGGGTTTATTCTGTTGACGAAAGTCGGCGTTGAGCTGTTGAATTTCGGCGTCGGTGGTCAAGCGTAAGCTGAGCTCGTAGGCGTTAAGTGGTGAGAGCTGCGGATTTAGTTCGGTGAGCCAGGTTTGAAACCAAGTTTCGTATTGGGCGATCGCAACTCCAGTTTTTGCGATCACCCCAGACAAAGCACTACCGTCTACAAAAGTTTCGACCTGCACAGCCTGAGCCGTCTTGCCTGCTGCCATCTATCTACTCTTTGCCATCTACTGTCTTTACCCTCTACTGTCTAGTCGTCCCTAGCGCGTTAGGTAAGCCAGCCCAATTAAAAGTCCTAATAATCCTACAAAAGAAAGAAAGAAGTGATAGAGCGACTTGCCTCCTTTTTTGACCATGTTGCGCATCGCTAGCTTGACAAAACTAGGCGCTGGCTCGTTAAGTGAGGCGGAAGACTGGCTAGCGGATGGCTCTGAAACAGTCGCTGTGGCTGATTTGTCTGTACTCATGATGCTGATTGCTGGATTTATCCTCCAGCTTAATAGTTTTTGGGCGGCTTCGATTGGAACGGCAAGCTATTAAGGACTGTCAGAAAGTGCGCTAAACGACGCTCTCTTCTAGCATCTGGTTTTCTTGCCGCAAATACGCCTGGATGAAGGCTTCTAGATCGCCGTTCATCACATCGTCGACAGCGGTGGTCTCTATGCTAGTGCGCAGATCTTTGACCATCTGGTAAGGGTGAAAGACGTAGTTGCGAATCTGATTGCCCCAGGCCGCTTCTACCATGTCACCGCGAATGTCAGCGATCGCCTGCGTCCGCTGCTCTTGGGCGATGACAAGTAGCTTAGAGGTAAGCAGGGCCATCGCTTTTTCCTTGTTTTGGAGCTGCGATCGCTCCTGTGTACAGCGCACCGAAATTCCCGTCGGCAAATGCGTAATCCGCACTGCCGTTTCCACCTTGTTCACGTTCTGGCCACCTGCCCCGCCAGAGCGCGACGTCTTCACCTCTAGATCCTTATCAGGAATATCTAGCTCTACTTTTTCGTTGAGAATTGGCATCACTTCAACGCCCGCAAAGCTCGTCTGCCGCTTACCGTTGGCATTAAAAGGTGAAATCCTCACCAGTCTGTGAGTGCCTTTCTCTCCTTTCAGGTAGCCATAGGCATAGCGACCATGGATCTCCATCGTGGCAGACTTAAGTCCGGCCTCATCACCATCTGACTTCTCAATCAGCTTGAAAGTATATCCATTTTGCTCGCTCCATCGGGTGTACATCCGCAGCAGCATCTCTGCCCAGTCTTGAGCATCGGTGCCACCCGCCCCTGCATTAATAGATAGGACCGCGCCCTCTTTGTCATAGGGCGCAGAGAGCAACTGCTGAAGCTCCCACTGATCTAGCTCTTTGCTAAGTCTTGTAACGGTGGATTCGGCCTCTGAAAGTAGTGATTCGTCCTGTTCAAGCTCTAGCAGTTCTAGAATCGCAGCGGAGTCTCCTAGGCTAGTTGACCAGCCCTCTACCTGGTCGAGGTTTGACTTGTAGTCGTTGAGTTCTTGAAGATGCTTTTGGGCGCTCTCTTGCTCGTCCCAAAAGTCTGGCTGAGCGGATAGCTGCTCTAGGTCTTGAATCTTCGCGGTCAGCGCAGGGATGTCAAAGGTATTCCTGAGCTTTGCCCAGGCGATCAGAGAGCGTTTCTAACTCTCGCTTCAGCGTAACGGTATCAAACATGTTTACGAGGTCAATAGAGTCGAGGTCTTATTCTTGCTCTTTGCCTCTATGAAAATACGACAGGAGCAAGAATAAGACGGTCTCGGTAGTTTAGTCTCTACCGTTGATAGCGATCAACAGTCGAAGGATAAAGACGAACAGGTTGATATATGTCAGGTACATCGACAGCGCTGCGGGTATCGCCTGGTCATCGCTATATGTGCGCGGTAGAACGAAAAAGTCAACAACCGCCGCGCCGACAAATAGTAAAACGCCAATAGCCGAGATAGCAATCTCTAGGAAGTTAGGTGCATAGACCCCAAAGAAGCTAAAGACAAACTGACCGACGATCACAACTAGCAAAGCCATGATGCCAAGTTGAACTGTCTTGGTTAGCGCCATGCCGTCCTCTTCGGATAGGTTGGAGCCAATCGGACGAGCGGCAATAAAGGTGAGTCCGCAGGCTAACGCTGCAAATCCCACCCCCTGAATGCCAACGCCGCTACTCTGTAGGGCTACGGAGACTAACCCACTGAGGGTATAGCCAGAGAGCAGGCTATAGGTGGCAAGCAGCGGCAGTGCGACGCCATTATTGCCTTTCATCGCGACGCTGCGAGCGACGAAGAATAAAGCTAGCTCAGCGATAATAGCGACAAAGAAAGTCGGCATGAACAAACCAGGGTTTGTTCTAAGCACATTGAGTCCGCCGAAAGTTCCGGCAGCTGTCAAGATTAGACCACCGCCAACGTAAGGCAGTGCGTTCGCGATCACGTTAGGGCCGACTATCGATTGGCTTTTGGCCGAACGGATAGCCTCGCGGAAGTTGCTGGTGTTGCTCATAAGGAGGTTTTCAGTTCCTACATATCTACATATAAGAGTGTACTGAATTCCTCAAAATCTGACGATTACGGATTCCTTCCTAACAGTTTGAAAGGCTTTTTATTGAACGGCATTTGGTAATCACCACAGCTAGGAGCTGTTCAAAAAAAGGCACTATTTCCGTATAAATCCGGGGTAGAAAATGTGCGTTTCTAAAGACATTGGGAAGATGTCCAGGATGTTGTACACGAAGTGAAACATTAGCGTAATTATTCGTAGGTCTTTTTGCGAAAGCCTGAACCTGTTGTCCATCAATGAACTGAGCATTTCTGAAGAGCCTACTCATCGAGGGTTTTGCGTGTATCTGCCTACGGTTTAATTTGACGGTTTACACGACTACCGTGTTTCAACGATGGTTTGAAATGAGCCGCTTCCCGAGAATGAATTTAATTCACGCAATCTGCTTCGACGCAGTTATTACTGCATTTAATATGGCTTCTTCTAAATCTGCACAACTTCGATCTCGCGGTATGGAATTGCTTATGCAATACAAAGTGGATCGTTCGGTTAAGCTTCGCAATCAGTTGGTCAGACTTAATGCTGGCCTAGTTCGTAAAATTGCTCATAGGGTCAGCCATCAGTGCGCTGAACCCTATGAAGATCTTGAGCAAATTGGCTATATTGGCTTGATTCGTTCGATCGAGCGCTTCGATCCAGGTCAAGGCTGCGCGTTCAGTTCCTTTGCGGTGCCCTATATTCGCGGTGAAATGCTTCACTTCTTGCGCGATCGCGGCACTACAGTCAAAATTCCCCGTCGCTGGCAAGATCTGCAAAAAGAGGGTCAAAAGCGTCAGGCAGACCTGATTCGCCAGTACGGGCGTCAGCCGTCTGATATCGAGATGGCTGCAGCGTTAGAAGTGTCCGTTCAAGAGTGGCGTCAGGTCAAGCTCGCAAACAAGAACCGGATGCCGCTGAGCCTAGATGCCACAGTTTGTCACCAGATTGACTCGAGTATCACCCTCGGCGATACGCTGCCCGACGTTCACTATCAACTGTTGCAGATATTAGAAGAGGACCGCCAGCAAATCCAGAGAGCAATGGCACAGCTAGAAGAGAAGACTCGCTCTGCTATTGAGTTTGTCTTCTTTAAGGGACTATCTCGAAAGGAAGTGGCCGAGCGCATTGGCGTCAGCCCGATGACGGTGACCCGTCGCATTCAGCGGGGCGTAGAGCAGATGATTGCCTATCTACAGCCACAGCAGGATTTGCAGACTGACCCTTAGACTGGAAAAAGTGTTGGTGGGCACACGTTATCTCCTGCGCTTGCCTGCGTTTATATGACTACCCGTCCTTGCTAACCGTATAGAAGTTGATCTCCTAAGTAAACAATATCGATGTAGTCAGTAACTGGCTACATCGATTTTTTTGTTGCTAGGAGCACAAAGCTAGACGAGCACATATTAAGCTTTGAAGGTGAGCGGCAGATGGCTAAGGAGTTGGCTATGGGCGGAGTCGAGGCTGTATTAGGATCGCATCAGGAAGAACGGAATTCGAGTGATGGTGTGGAAGGTCGCGATCACTTCCACGAATTACAGACTCAGCTAGCCGATCGTTGGCAGTCGATTGACGCGTTCGACAGGCGACCTCGGCAGATTCTGGTCGTGCCTTCACTGAGCCTGGACCAGGCCGAACTTAGGAAGGTAAAAGGCGTTCACTACTATGAGGAGCGGCTGCTGTTTGCGCTGATCCGCCTGCGCAACCCCGAGACTCGGCTGATCTATGTGACTTCTCAGCCTTTGCATCCGAGTATTGTCGATTATTATCTGGAGCTGCTGCCGGGTATCCCCAGTTCGCATGCGCGCGATCGCCTCGACCTCTTCTCTACCTACGATTCCTCTCTACGACCGCTCACCCAGAAGATCCTGGATCGCCCTCGTCTGATTCGCCGTATTAAGGACAAGCTGCACCACGACCAGGCGTATATGACTTGCTACAACTCCACTGAGTGTGAGCGGGAACTGGCGCTAAGGCTGGATTTACCGCTGCTGGCAGTCGATCCAGATTTGCTCTACTGGGGAACGAAAGGGGGCAGTCGTCAGATTTTCACTGAGTGTGGAATTCCGTTGCCAGATGGCAGTGAGCTGACCCATAGCGTGAGTACGCTGGCAGAAGATGCAGCGGCGCTTTGGGAACGTCACCCTGAGCTAGAACGGATTGTGATCAAGCTAAATGAAGGATTCTCAGGGGAGGGAAATGCGCTGTTTGGTTTGACAGATCTAGCGGCGGTGGCTCCTGGCAAGGCAAGTCATGAGGAGCGGGCGGCGGCGATTGAGGCGGCTTGGCCTAGCTTGGGGTTTCAGTGTGATAGCGAGGACTGGCCTTCTTTTGCTCAGAAGATTAGGGAGCTGGGTGCGATCGCCGAAGCATTCATCGAAGGCGAAGAAAAATATTCACCCAGTGTCCAAGGCCGGGTCACTCCAAAAGGCGAAGTCGAAGTTCTCTCCACGCACGATCAGGTACTTGGTGGCCCTGATGGTCAGATCTTCCTCGGCTGCACGTTCCCTGCCGACGACGCCTACCGGATGGCGCTTCAGGAGATGGGCCGCAAAGTCGGTGAAAACCTAGCCGCAAAAGGCGCGCTCGAACGCTACAGCGTGGACTTCATCGCTGTTCATCAGCCTGACAACAAAATGCAACCCTGGGACATCCAAGCAATTGAAATTAACCTACGCAAAGGCGGCACGACTCACCCATTCATGGCGCTAAAGCTATTGACTAACGGCACCTACGACTCATCCGACGGCAAATTCTACACTAAAAACGGCCAAGCCAAGTACTACCGAGCCTCAGACAACTTACAAAAAGACGCCTACAAAGGTCTTTTGCCCAATGACCTGATGGATATCATCATGGGCGAGCAGCTACACTTCAGCTCGATTGACGGAGAAGGCGTCGTCTTTCACCTGATGGGTTGCCTTAGCGAACATGGAAAGCTAGGACTAACCTGCATTGGCAATACCCCGCAGGTCGCTGGCGAAATCTATGAACAGGTAGTCGCCGCTATTGACAGAGCGACCCAAGAGATATGAAGCCTGAAACTTTCATAGAGCTGCTGTAACTACTCAGGTTAAGTAATTCCTGAGAGAAATAAGAGTTGTGAACTAGTAAGGATAAAGTTAGAACAGGCTCCCAAACATAGCAACTATCTTGAGTGAGCAACGGCCAAACCCAAGCATCAGCCGCGAGGCGATGAAGGCAGCCTACTCGACCGACTCGATTTGCATGACACGGCTGTTCTGGCCTTCATGCTCGACTTTCGTGTGCCGTTCGACAACAATCAGGCAGAGCACGATGTGCGTATGATGAAGCTCAAGCAGAAGATTGCCGGATGCTTTCGCACGGCAACAGGCGCAAAACAGTTCTGTTGTATTCGTGGCTATGTCTTTTCTTTGAGGAAGCAGCAAAGGCGCTACTCGATGCGCTCAGCAGCGCCTTTGCTGGTAGTCCTATCTCTCCTGCTATCTGTATCTGAGTAGTTGCGAAATAGCATCACAAGTATTCCCTAAGGACAAGACACATGGTAAACGCACTCTGGAAGCTTTTTTTTGTTGTTTTCGGCTTGATTGCGGCAGCGGGGATTGTTGGCGTTCTTTTCGGATTGATCAATACCGGCTGGCAGGAGTACAGTCGCGGCAGGGGTGGATATCTTTACTTCGTGGCGGCTGCAGCAATTTTGTTTGGCCTCTATAAGTTTGCGCGCAGCATATTGTCTGGAATTGCTCAGGATAGAGCTCGTAACATCAAACATCAAACGGCGATGCGGACATATTACAACCCCGTTTTGAACGCGCTTACTGAGCAAGGTCTCATTTCAGATTCTGAAAAAACGCGCACCCTGAAACGGTTGCAAGCGCAGAAAGTGACGGGTCAGTCTTTTTATGCTGTGTTGAGTTCGCTGCTCTACACAGCCGATGATGGTTACGATCAGGTTTTGAAAAAGCCGCTCGATACAATTGCAAAGCGGATGTACGTCGTCGTCGCAGATAGAGATCGTCCGATAGAGCGAATTCCGAATTCAATCGCACTAAAGCCTGATGGCGTGCGTCCTCAACAGATGCCGCGCTTGATCAAAGCCTTTGCGTCCTACTCAAATGGGAAGTTCAATCCAACTGGCGTCGAATACGGACACGAAGGATTGAAGATGACTCTCGAAGACGGCTTGCTGTTTGAAGTAGATAGCAGATCCACGCTAGGAAATCTCGACCCCAAACTCATTAGGACAATCTTTGGACTATATCACGCGCGAACTGATGAAACAGTTTACGTTTATGACCAGATGATTCGCGCATTCGCACCCCTTATGCCGGAGCAGGTTCAGGCATTGAATAATGAAATTGGAGAGGAGGCTTTTGTGCCTTATATGAGAGAACGCATGGAGCTACGCCGCAATAACGGCGCTTAGCTCCGGGCCAGAGGCAAAAGCATACCGAGTAAGTGCGCATGGAAAGGAAGCGATCGCTCCACGCTATCTAGCAGAAGCTCCCTAGCCGGCAGTAAAGACGTTTATACGCAGGGTCCTACTGTACTCCAAACGTTTCCTTCCGCATCTACCCTAGTTTTTCTCATGGCTGTTAGCTTTCTACCGCGTTGTTACAGAGATAGTAGCCAAAAATTAAGTTTTTGAAGAAAACGCTTAGCTACACACCTTTTTGTTCATGTTCTGTGTAGCTCTCAAAACTGTAGATAGCTAGATAACCCCTCTGGGAAAACAAAGAATATGTCTTCACGCTTACCCACAACCGTTTTGATAGAAAGCTTTAACTTCATTCTCGAAGCTGTTTTACCAACAGTTCCTACATTTTTATTAACGAGGGTGGTATGACAACTCCCCTAGAGCCCTCTTTCCCAGGGGCAATACCTGCTGCCTTTCCAGAGAACGAATCCGAAAGAATTCAGAAGCTGCTGAGCTACCAAGTCCTGGACACCGAGGCTGAGACAGCCTACGACGACATCACCGAGCTAGCGGCTCACATCTGCGGGACAAAAACCTCCTTAGTTAGCTTGGTTGATGTCTCCAGGCAATGGTTCAAAGCGAGGGTGGGGCTAGATGCCACCGAAACTCACCGAGACTTAGCCTTCTGTGCCCATACCATTTTGAAGCCGGAAGTACTCGTCGTTCCTGATACTCACAAAGACGAACGCTTCGTCAACAATCCGTTGGTGACAGGCGCACCCAATATTCGATTCTATGCTGGTGCACCGCTAATCGCCGACGGGTACGCGATGGGAACGCTGTGTGTCATTGACAGTCAGCCTAAGCAGCTTACGCTAGAACAAATTGGAGCGCTCGAAGCGTTAGCCCGACAGGTAGTCAGCCAGTTAGAGCTTCGTTTATCTATGCGGCGGGTTGAATCTGAATCAGCTCAAAAGGAACAGGTACTTCAGCAACTACGACTGACCCAGAACCAGTTAGTCCATGACGAAAAGATGATGAGCATGGGTCGACTCGTTGCTGGGATTGCCCACGAGATCAACAACCCCGTCAGCTTCATTGCTGGAAACCTAATTCCAGCTCAGGAGTATGCGGGTGACTTACTGAAGTTCGCTAACCTTTGTCAGCAAGAAGAAGCCTCTCCGACAGAGCTTCAGACACTTGCGCAGAAGATAGACCTAGCCTTCATAGCAGAAGACTTTCCACGACTGCTTAACTCGCTGCAGGTAGGGAGCGACCGAATTACTTCTATTGTGAGCGCGCTAAGAATATTTTCTCGTCTAGATGAAGCGAAGCGGAAACCTGCCGATTTGAACGCTGGATTAGAAAGTACGCTAATGCTTTTGCAGCATCGACTGACAGCTCAGTCTCACAGACCCCAGATTGAAGTCGTGAAGAACTACGCTGTGCTGCCGCTGGTTACCTGTCGCGCTGGTGCGATGAATCAGGTGTTTATGAATATTCTAGTGAATGCTATTGATGCATTAGAAACTGAGTACGCTGAGCGAACTAACCCCCACTTATCTCAACGACTGGCTACTGGGACCGACTCGAGTTCTACCAAAACGCCCAGCATTGTAATTACTACTGCGCTATCTAGCACCGATGAAGTAGTCATCACCATCGCTGACAACGGGCCGGGTATTCCAACCGCTATCAAAAGCAAACTGTTCGATCCGTTCTTTACGACTAAACCGATTGGAAAAGGAACAGGGCTAGGGCTTTCGATTAGCCACACGATTGTGACAGAACAAAATCGAGGCAGTTTAGAATGCCTATCGCGGCCTGGTAAGGGAACACAGTTTATTATTAAGCTTCCTTTGAACGAGCTCTAGGTGCTCTCAAAACAGCAGTTGCCGTCATTGAAACAGAAACCCTACATACAGCACGAAGAAGTTTATAGCGATTCTCAGTTGAGTGAGGTACAGTAGCAACAATGAGCAAACCAGTGCTCGATATCAGTCAACGAGACCGCGTCGAAAGCTTGTGTGATGGCCTCATCCAACGTTTTGTAGGTCCGTGCTGCGGTTGAGCGA